>JBGSTO010000634.1:0-3409 GCA_041736465.1 Anaerolineales bacterium
CAGGTCTCCAATCCCAAGCTGAGCGGAGATGCCCTCAGCCTGCTGGCAGAAGCCCTCTGCATCCTCGAATCGTCCTCGCTTGCGGTAAATGGCGCTCAGGTGCTGCAGCACGATGGCCTGCCCGTCCAATAAATTCTTCGAACGGTAATATTCCAGGCTTTTCTGGAAACATTCCTCGGCGCCGTCCAGGTTGCCTTGCTGCATCAACACCCAGCCCTTGACGTTGTTCAAGCGGGCCACGCTCAGCTCGTCCCGGATGCTTTCGGCTAACACCAGCATTTCCTCAACCAGCAGCAGATTCTCGCGCCAGCGCCCGGCGACTTCCAGGAAATCGCTGGCGGCATACGTCAGAAAGATGGCGTCCTCTGCCGGGCCATTCTGCCGGCACCAGCGAATGGCCTCAAGGATGGTATCCCCGTCGCGGTAAAACGCGTGGCTGCGAAAGCGCCAGTAATATTCGCTATCGACACCTGAACTGATGGTTTTTAAGTAAGAGATCCAACTGCGGCTGATCTCAACTTCTAGCTCGGGCTGCCGTTTCATTTCTGCCAGGGCATACGCCTTGGTAATCGGCAGCAGGGAGTAGCACTCGCCTTTATAATTTGCCAGGGAGAGGACTTCCAACTGCACCAGGCCATTGTCACGCGCCCGGTCGCCAAGCCTGGCTACTTCCCCGATCGCCTCCCGGCTCGCATCGTTGGCAAATAGTGAAAGTGACAGCAGCAGCCGGTAAGCAGGGGTATCGTGGATGGAAGCGACGATGCCCTTGAACAGGAAAACAGCCAGGTCATCTTCCGGGTCGGTGAGTTTCGCGAAGATGGTTTCCCACGCGTACCCCAGGCTCATCAGCGCGACGCTCCACACGATCGCCAGGGGGATTCCGTTAGTTTTTTCAAACAGCCTGAGCGCATCCTGCTCGTTGAGAGAAATACCCTTTTTATGGCATTCTTGCTGGATGATCTTTTGGGCATCCTTCCACGGCAGCCCCGTCAGGCGCACCGGGTAGGCCACGCTCCGGCGCTGCCGGGAGGTGGTAATCACTTTGGTGGGGGCAGGCACTTCGATGATGAAAGAAACCACCTTCTCATCTTCGATGGTTTCCAGATTATCGATGATCAGCAGCGTCCTTTGCAGAGTGAGAGCGTGCCGGATCAGCTCGGATTGATCTTCCTCTTTGCTGGCGCGGGTGATCTCCTCGCGCTGCAGGGTGGCTGCGATGACCGCGTAGATGTCAGCCAGGGTACGCGAGACAGCAGGGCGATGGATGATGCCTTCCGCAGTCAGCAGCGTCTCTTTAGCGCTCGCCCAGACGATGGCTTCGAAGCGCTCTTCTGGCGGGAGCTGGTCGTGGTTGTACAGGTAGCGGTGGGCGATTTCCAATGCCAGCGCGCTTTTACCCACACCGCCCACCCCTTCGATGGTAACGATGGGGTACTGCGAATGCGGGTATGGGCGCAGCGTGCGCACGATCTGCTGGATGGTCTCCTCTCGTCCGACGAACTCCGAATAATTGGGCGCCGGCAGGTTATGGCGAATTTTCGACTTTTCGTGCTGGTAGCCTTCGGGCAGCGGCGCGGCGATCATCTGGATCACCAGGCGCTCGAGCTGGTCCAGGCGGGCTTTGGTTGGAGAGTCTTCTTCGGTTGGAGAACCGAACAGGTCGCCAAGCAGCCCGACGGCGTCTTTTAACCTCGCCAGGGTGGCGACTACGCCCACCAGCGCGGCGATCAACAGCAGGATGAACCCTCCGGGTTGGCTGCGCCAGGCAGGCACCAACAGCCAGCTCGCCACCACAGCCACGATCACGATCAGGCTGATCACAATAAATGACTTTTGATAGCTTTTGGGCATCTAATTGCTTCCTGTCTTTGGCGATTAGCGAGCGCTCGGAGAGTTCCATCCTCCCAGCCTCGCGGCTGCCGTGCGCCCTGGCATATATGTCTCATCATACAGCAATTAACAGGAATTGGCAATTAACTATAACGCCTGCCTGACCCCCAGCAACTTGCTTTAATTGACCTGCAACTGGAGCGCGCACATTCCGTGTGGTGCCCGTGTGGCGCCGCCTACCCGCCAAACATCCCCGCCAGCTCCCTCGCCTGCACGCCCGGCATCTCAATCCCCGCCTGCGCCATCACCTGCTGCAGGCGCTGCGCGATTGTCTCCACCTCCAGCGGCAGCCCTTCCAACGCCGCCTCCAGCTTTTGCAGCGCATCCGGCGGGTAGATGAAAAAGTCGCCGCTCAAGTGCACGCCGGTCAGGCGCTCATTCTCCATCCCGGCGGTTAGTCGCACCAGCCCGCCGGGCAGCTTGACCACCTTTTGGATCACGAACACCCCGTCGCGGATCTTCACCTGCGGGTCGAGCGCCGCCCGCCGGTCATTCTGGTACAGCCATTCCGGTGTCGTCATCGTTTGGAATAATTCTTCCGCCTTGTGAAGCAGCACCGGATCGAGCTCGCCGCCCGGTGTCAGCTCGCTCAGCAGCGGTGACAGGCGGCGCACCAGCTCATCTGCCAGTGCACGCGGCTCCGGCGCCGCGCCCAGCTCCTGCTTCAGCGTGGTCAGGTTGGCGGACAGACTCTTGTGCACCTTGTCGCGAAATTTTTCGTCCGGCACGCGCAGCACGCGCGCCATCTCTTCGAAGTTGAAGTCCAGGATGAAATTGCCCACCAGCACCACGCAGTTTTCGATCTCCGCCGCGCCGTTGCCGGAGATTTTGCGCCCATTCACCAGGATATCGTTCACCGGGCGGAAGACAGCCGCTGCGCCGAAATGGCGGAAGGTGTCCACCACCGGCTGCAGGAATTTCCGGTACAGCCCGGCTTTGTCGCCCGGCAGCGCCGGGTGACCCTTGGGCAGCACCAGCTGGTAGAAGAGCTGCTGCGAGTCCAGGTACACCGCCCCACCGCCCACTTCGCGGCGAAACACCGGCAAACCGTGGGCGGCGGCGTATTCCAGGTCGATCTCCTGGGCTGCGTCCTGGTGGAAGCCGATCGAAACGTACGGCTCCGCCGGGCGCAGCAGGAACAGCGCCGGCATGCCCAGATGGGCGGCGGCGTGGTAGTAGGTTTGTGAGAAGCGCCAGGGAACTGCGTCAAGGAAGTAGGTTTGCACCACCGGTCACCTCGCCAGCGAGCGTTTGCCAAACTCCAGCCCGTGGATGCTGCGGCTGATAAAGTAGAACATGAAATGCGCGATGCTGCTGAACGGTATCCACACCAGCAGCAGGTCCACCGCCAGCATGTGCAGGGCGTAAGCTGCCTCGTAGGGCAGCCACCACTGCCGCGCCATCACAAAACCGGACAGCATAGGCAGGAACACCAGCAGCCAGTTGAGCCACTCGCCAGCGCCGCTCAGCAGGCGCAGCAGCGGGTCGAGCAGCCGGTTGACCAGCAGCGACAGCATGG
>JBGSTO010000675.1:0-5305 GCA_041736465.1 Anaerolineales bacterium
GTGCCGTGTGGCATTCCCTATTCTCGGGTCTTTCACCTTTCCAAAGTGCTCTGTTATTTTGCTAATCGATGCTTCTTCCATTGTCGTACTTGCCTCCGTACGACAATTTTCTCACACCTATTCCAAATGCGATTACCCTAAGGCGCAGGGCGTCAATCCAACTAAATCATGCTAAAATACATAGCGTATGGAAACACGGCATTCTTCGCTCCCTGCTCCCCGCAATCCGGTCACGCAGCAGAAGCACCGCCGGGAAATTCTCTGGCAGGTTACCCTGCCGCTGGCGCTGGGCGGCGCTTTGCTCCTGTCGACTGCGGTTCTGACGGTGTGGGCAGGGGTCAGCAACCGCGGCGACGTCAGCCTGTGGGCCGATATCTCGCTCATCTGGCTGATCCTTCCCTGGTTGTTGTTTACGTTGATCTTCACCGCCATCTTAGCTGCCCTGGTCTACGCAGTCACCAAAATGCTGGCAGGCCTGCCGCCGTTATCGTACCGGGTGTTGGGCGGATTCAGGCGCGCCACCGTGCTGGTGCGCAGCTACTCCGACCGGATGGTAGAGCCAATTCTGCGCGTGCACGGCGGGCAGGCGCGAGTCAGGGCTTTCAAGCACAGCCTGGGAGAAATTGTCAGTCAGGCACGAAAGAGAGGAAAGCGCAATGCATGAATCAGCGAGTAGCCAGTCAGCATCAGAAAGCTGGAAGACCCAGGCGCTGGTGGTGGGCGCGGTTGTCGGCGCCCTGGTGGGTGCAGGGGCGGCCTATCTTCTGATGCAGCGAGCTGAGCGGAATCAGGAGACGTTAAATATGAGCGCCGGCGATGGCGTGAAACTGGGACTGCTGGTCTTTGGCTTGCTGCGGCAGGTTGCGCAGTTGGGGGAAGGGAGCTAGCCTGCTGATGAGCGATCTGCGATCGCTAAAGTGCGTGCCCTGCAGGGGTGGCATACCACCCCTGACCGAGGAGCAGATTCAAGCATTGCTGCCGCAGGTGCCCGGTTGGCAGGTCATCGAAGTCGATGGCATCCGCAGGCTGCAGCGCGTCTTTAAGTTCGCGAATTTTGCCCAGGCGCTGGCTTTCACGCAGCGTGTCGGCGAAGGCGCCGAGGCCGAAGACCACCATCCCGCCATCCTTACCGAATGGGGCAGGGTTACCGTCACGTGGTGGACGCATAAGATCAAAGGACTGCATCAAAACGATTTCATCATGGCTGCTAAAACCAACGCGCTGATCGAAGCGTAAACCGGCTGGCAGCCAACAATTCCAGTCGAATTCAGCCGAGGACGGTGGTGGTGCAAATGCACCGCCGCCGTTTTGCTTATTATTGGCTCTTGACAGGTCGGTGTTTCGGCGCGAAGATGATATGAACGAACGTTCGTTCGTTTTTACCAGAAAGGATGTCCGATGACCGCAGAGCCACCCAGCAAAGGAGCTCGCACCCAGCAGGAGATTCTCCTGGCGGCGCACAGCCTGTTTCTTGCCAAAGGCTATAACGGCACCTCCATGCGCCAGATTGCCCAGCAGGCCGGCATTACGGTGAGCAGCATCTACAATCATTTCACCACCAAAGAAGATATTTTCATCGCAGTAATAGAAGCCTTCCACCCTTATCACGAGCTGCTGCCCATCCTGGAGACCTCCCCGGGAGAGACCAAGGAGGAATTCCTGCGCAATGCAGCCCGCAGTATGCTGGAAATCTTAGAGCGAAGGCCCGATTTCATCAACCTGCTCTTGATCGAGATCGTGGAATTCAGCAGCCGCCACCTGCCCCAACTGTTTCAAGAAATCTATCCGCGCGTGGTGGAAGTGATGCAGACATTTTTCCAACGCAGCGGCTCACTGCGCCCAATGCCGCTGCAGGTGGTGGTACGCGCTTTCATGGGCTTTTTCTTTTCCTACTTTATTACCAACACCATCATTCGTGATTATTGGATCGCAATCCAGGACGACAGCGCCCTGGATGATTTTGTAGATATCTTCCTGTACGGCATTCTGGATGGCGAGCAGCCTGAGAATACCGGATCGTGAGCCAACGATGAATTCTCGCCTGACATCCCTGATCCGCAAAGAGTTTATCCAAATCCTGCGCGATCCGCGCACGCTCATGCTGGTGCTGGTGATCCCGGTCATGCAGCTCTTCCTGCTGGGTTACGCCGCTACCAACGATGTGCGCAACGTGCCGCTGGCAGTGTATGACCTCGACCAGGGGCCTGCCTCCCGCCAGTTATTGGATGCTTATCGCGCCGCCGATTACTTCGAGCTGGCCTTCGATGCCGGTTCCGAACAGGAGCTGCGCGACCTGATCGACTCTGGGCAGGCGCGCGCCGGGCTGATCATTCCTCCCGATTACACCCTGAAGATGCAGTCGGGTGAATCGACCCAGGTGGCGTTCGTGCTGGATGGCAGCGACCCGACCGTGGCTTCCACCGCCCTGTCTGCCGCGCAGCTCATCGGGCAGCGCCAGGGTACCGAGATCATGGAGCTGCGCCTGCAGCGCCGCGGCCAATCCGCCACCATCAGCCCCCCGCTGGAGGTGCACACCCAGGTGTGGTACAACCCGGACCTGGTCAGCGCGTATTTCATGATCCCGGGCGTCATCGGGATGATCCTGTTCGCACTGACCTCTATACTGACCGCCACCGCCATCGTGCGCGAGCGAGAACGAGGCACCATCGAGCAGTTGATCGTCACCCCCATCCGCTCCTGGGAGCTGATCGTTGGCAAGCTGATGCCGTATACCATCCTTGCGCTTTTGAACACCCTGGAAGTCCTGGCAATCGGCGCCTGGTGGTTCCATGTTCCCATCCGTGGAGATCTGTGGCTGATCCTGGGGCTGTCGGCCCTTTTCCTGCTTTCCAGCCTGGGGATCGGGCTGCTGGCTTCGACCATTGCCAATACTCAACAAGAAGCCATGCTCACGGTGTGGATGACCTTGCTGCCGGCGCTGTTCCTATCGGGCTTCTTCTTTCCGCTGGAAGCCATGCCGAAAGTGCTGCAGTGGATTTCTCTAATCATGCCCTTGCGCTACTACCTGGTCATCATCCGCTCTTTGATGCTCAAAGGCGTTGGAGCTGAAGCGCTGCAGGCGAATATCCTGGCGCTGGCGATCTTCGGCGTCGGTATCATGACCGCGGCTGCGCTGCGTTTCCGCAAGCGCCTGGACTGACCATCTTTATCTTCTACACAGGAGGCACCCATGCACCCCAATCCTCGGAGAATCATCCCAGTTATCCTGCTCATCCTGATTGCTTCCGCAACCTGGTGGTATTTGAATCGCCAGACTGCCACCGCCGATTCAGGCGCCCTGGCTGCCTCTGGCACGATCGAGGCCATCCAGATGCAGGTCTCAGCGGAGGTCGGCGGGCGGGTGATGCAGGTCAATGCCAGCGAAGGCGACACGGTAAGCGATGGTCAAGCGCTGATCCAATTAGAGGACAGCCTGCTGCAGGCGCAGTACGCGCAGGCAGAGGCAGCCCTCAGGCTGGCGCAGGCCAATTATGAGCTGGTGGCAGCCGGAACACCCACCGAGCAGCAGCTTGCCGCGATCGCTCAGGCTGAGCTAGAGCTGGTCAATGCCCGCCAGGCGCTCAAAGATCTGCACGACCTGGCAGACCTGGCAGCAGCCCAGGTGCAGCAGGAGATCGCAGCCATCGACAAGGCGCGTGACCTGGCTTCGCAGCGGCTGGATAACCTGGGGACAGACGCCGATCCAGCCGATGTGGATGCCGCCTGGTCTTCGGTGGTGCTTGCCAAAGACCGGTTAGAGAAGGCCGAGGATAAATTCGAGCCGTTCGAGAAAAGATCTGAAGATAACGTCGCCCGCGCCACACTGCAGGCCCAGGTAGCGGCTGCGCAAAAGGCCTACGACTCGCTGTTGACCCGCTACAACAACCTGGTGGGGCAGGCAAACCAGTATGAAATGGCGGTAGCGCGCGCAGAATTAAGCCTGCTGGAAAGCAGGCTGGAAGACGCTCGCCGCCGTCACGCAGAGCTCCAGAACGGCCCCGACCCCGAGGCCCTGGAGCTGGCGCAGGCCCGCCAGGCATTGGCTGAGGCCAACCTGGAGCACGCCAAAGCCGAACCCAGCAGCCAGCAGCTCGCCCTGGCGCAGGCGCAGGTCGATTCAGCCGAGGCACAGTTGGGTGTTTTGCAGGCGCAGTTAGAAAAACTCGTCTTGCTGGCGCCGGCAAGCGGCACGCTGCTGGTGCGCATGCTGGAGCCTGGGGAGGTGATTATGCCCGGCGCACCGCTGCTGACCATCGCACGCCTGGATGACCTGCACATAACGGTATACCTCCCCGAAGACCGCTACGGCGCCATCCACCTGGGCCAGCGCGCACAGGTGTCAGTCGACTCATACCCCGGAACGGTCTTCCAGGGCGCGGTCGTTCGCGTCGCCGACCAGGCCGAGTTCACGCCCCGCAACGTGCAAACCGATGAAGGCCGGCGCACGATGGTGTTTGCGATTGAGCTTTCTGTCGAAGATCCACAGGGCAGGCTGCATCCGGGCATGCCTGCGGATGTGCAATTCAGTGATTGAGCGCACAGCATAGAACAGGCAGGTGCTTTATGAAGCTGCAAATAGAGACCCAGCACCTCAGCAAGACTTTCGGCAGCCTGGCAGCGCTGCAGGATTTGAACCTGTCGATCGCCGCCGGTGAGATTTACGGCCTGGTAGGGCCTGACGGCGCCGGAAAAACCACGACTCTGCGCCTGTTGTGTGGGGCGATGTTTCCGGATACCCATACCGGCAGCCCGCCCCCGCTGTGCCGCATCGCCGGGCTGGATATCCTCCGCTATACAGAGCAGGCTCGAGCCTGCATCGGCTATCTTCCGCAGCGCTTTTCACTGTATGAAGACCTGACGGTGATGGAAAATCTGCGCTTTTTCGCCGAGGTGCGCGGTTTGAAGGATAAAGTGTGGCAGCCGCGCTGCATGGAGATCTTGCAGTTCGTTGGGCTGGCACCCTATACCGAGCGCCTGGCAGGGCACCTTTCTGGAGGGATGAAGCAAAAACTGGGTTTGGCTGCGGCGCTGGTACACCAGCCGCAGATCTTGCTGCTGGATGAGCCAACCACCGGCGTCGACCCGGTGACGCGCCAGGATTTTTGGCAGCTCATCATCCGTCTGGCGGGCGGGGAAAACCTGGAGCCGGTCACTGTGCTGATCAGCACGCCTTATATGGATGAGGCCGCCCGCTGCAGCCGGGTCGGTTTTCTGCGCCAGGGGCGCCTGCTGGTTGAGGGCACCCCCGCAGAGCTGCGCGCCCAGATCAGCCGGCGCATTCTGGAACAGCGCGGCCACCCCATAC
>JBGSTO010000692.1:0-2112 GCA_041736465.1 Anaerolineales bacterium
GCTAAGCAGTGGTAACATGTCAATCTCCTTTTTGTCTGAAACAGAATTCGTTCGAATGGATGGTGGACTGGCAGTGCCAGGTATTGCAAAGCTGGTAAATCGTATCGCTCCTCCGATGCGGCCCTCCTCTCTCGATACAAGGACGATTTCAGGGGGATTTCTACGATGAGTGCATGTACCCCGCGTCAAGCCAAATTGAATTATCAGTATGATAGGTCAAATTCGAATTGCAAACATCGTTCCGGAGAGGTATTTCTACTACCTAAAAAGAGGTAGGCGCGAAAAGCAGGCACCGGCTGCATGCAAAGCGCAGCCAATACCTGCCAGTACTACCACTCAGGGTACTACATCCGGCGCAACAGAGAAAATTTGGAGAATCTTTAATGCTGGCAGCGACGTGGGCGATGTGCCAGCCTCACCCGCCCCATAGACGCTCCCACCACCAGAGCCGCCGGCATGCACAGCATGGCAGTCAAAAGCAGCTTCTGGTTGGCAATGGCGGTCGAAACCTGTGCGTAGTCAACCGCAAAATTGAGCAGCAGCAGGCTAAGCACGGCAGCCAGCAGCAGGCGGGTGCTGTCCAACCTCAGCGGAAGCTCAAGCCGCTCGCCATCGGTTATCAGGCCGGACAGCGCCCGGCGCATTTGCCGGCTGTAGGCATAGATGGCGAGCAGCAGCATCATCCCTCCGAAGACCTGCAGTCTGCCGTTTGGATCCATGACGAAGAAGTCGTAGATACCGTGCAGCCAGACGGCGGCGGCGAATCCCGCCAGCGGTCGCAGCCGCGCCCAACCGGTGAGCGGACGACCGGTATTAGCCCACGAGACAGCCGCCAGGCTGGTAGCTGCCAGGTGCAGCGGCACGGAATACAGAAAGCGCGACACAGCCAGCCCAAATCCAAGGTGGGAAAAATACAGGGCGTTCTCGAAGGTGGCAAAACCAAGCGCCGATAGACTGCCGTATAACAGCCAATCGAAGGGCTGGCGCCGGCGGAGCAGTAAACCGCAGATCAGAGCTGCCGGCAGCAGCTTGACCAGCTCCTCCACCAGGCTGATGTGCAGCACGGCATACGCCAGATCGCCAGCCCAGCCCTCTCCCTGCGCCAGGGTAACCGCCTGCGCAAGGCCATCCCTCAGGATGAACACGGACGGCGTCAGAGCCGCGCCCAGCAAGATGGCGCCCAGGGCTGCGCCGTTGGAGGCTCGCTTGATCAGGTCGATCTTGCCGAAATAAGCCGCCCAAACACCGCCGGTCAGCAGCGCCAGCAAACCCGCCGGCAGGCTGAACCAGCCCCACGGTCCGAACAAAGAAAGCTGCAAATAACCGGCCATATCGCCGCCTTTGAGCGCCGCATGGCGCCGGTCGTCGAACTGCACATAAGGCGCATACTGCGGGTCACTGATCAGCCGGGAGAGATCGTCCAGGCGTCCTTGATCCTGGTACAGGGAAGCCAGAGCCGAAACTGCCTTTTGGAGATCTCCGCCGGCGGCGATCTCGGCCTGGAAAGCGGCTTCCGCCTGCTGCTCCTCTCCGGCTTCCAGATATGCCTGGCCGGTCGAGAGGTTCAAGTACTTGAGCTGGCGGGAAGTGACATTGCCGAAATTCTGCAAAGCAGCTTGAAAGCTGCCCTGGTGAGCCTCGATCAGGCCCAGGCCAAACCAGCCAATGCCCGCAGTATCCGGCGAGCCGGTGAGAGCCTGGTAGTAGGCCTGTGTCTCTGGGCTTTCCTGGCGAGCAGTTTTTACCGCCGGGGTCTCGAAATGGTTTTGAATGAAGGCGTAGTGCAGCTCAACGTCTGCTGGGGAGGCATCCAAAAGCTGGCGGTAGGCGATATCGGCCTCTTCGGGTAGATTGGCGGACTTTAATACTTCTAAGCGCAGGAATGGATCTGCGGGCAGCACGCGGTAAGCGCCCCAGTTAGCCCAGGCGAGCAGTGCGGCGCCCAAAAGCACAAGAATGAAGATTGGATTACGGTGGAAGAAACGCGTCACAGCGCAGATCTTCGGCGGC
The DNA here is from genome assembly GCA_041736465.1 of Anaerolineales bacterium. Lineage (GTDB taxonomy): Bacteria > Chloroflexota > Anaerolineae > Anaerolineales > UBA4823 > JAJUJL01. Next base: position 2,011 of record JBGSTO010000692.1, read on the forward strand.
CTGGCGATCATAGCCCGTTCCTTTCAGGGGCGGTAGACCCATAGCTTTGCGTCCCTGGCTTTCGCCAGGTTTGCCTTTATCGGTATATGCGGTTGCCCATAT
>JBGSTO010000096.1:0-9827 GCA_041736465.1 Anaerolineales bacterium
GACGATGCCATACCAGACGGCGCGTTTCGCGCTTTCCTGGCCCGAAAGGCCGCCCAGTGACAGGATGAAAAGGATGGCTGCCGCAATATAGGCGCCCGCCAATTCCTTTGAGTTTTAGCCTTGCGGCCGTAGTTCCCAGGCGGTGAACTTATCGCGTTAGCTACGGCACTGATGGGTTTTAAACCACCAACGCCAAGTTCACATCGTTTACAGCTAGGACTACCGGGGTATCTAATCCCGTTCGCTCCCCTAGCTTTCGCGTCTTAGCGTCAGGTATGGCCCAGGAGGCCGCCTTCGCCTCTGGTGTTCCTCCCGATATCTACGCATTTCACCACTACACCGGGAATTCCACCTCCCTCTACCGTCCTCGAGTCCGACAGTATTGAACGTCCTCTCCCAGTTGAGCCAGGAGATTTCACATCCAACTTACCGAACCGCCTGCACGCGCTTTACGCCCAGTAAATTCGGATAACGCTCGGATCCTACGTGTTACCGCGGCTGCTGGCACGTAGTTAGCCGATCCTTATTCCGGGGATACTGTCCTTTCTCATCTCCCCGAAAAGCACTTTACGACCCGAAGGCCTTCATCGTGCACGCGGCGTTGCTAGATCAGGCTTTCGCCCATTGTCTAATATTCCCTACTGCTGCCACCCGTAGGTGTCTGGCCCGTGTTTCAGTGCCAGTGTGGGGGGTCACCCTCTCAGGCCCCCTACCCGTCGTAGCCTTGGTAGGCCATTACCCTACCAACTAGCTGATGGGACGCAGGCCCCTCCCGAAGCGAATTACTCCTTTAGTCACAAGGCCTCTAACCCTCATGACAACATGGGGTATTAGCAGCCCTTTCGAGCTGTTATCCCCCACTTCGGGGCAGGTCACCAACGCGTTACTCACCCGTTCGCCACTAAGAGCTATTGCTAACTCTCCGTTCGACTTGCATGTATCAAGCACGCCGCCAGCGTTCATCCTGAGCCAGGATCAAACTCTCCGCAAAAATTTCACATCTTGCGATGTGTATTAGTCTTGCGCGGCTAGAAATTGTCAGGTCTGTTTTCTATCACTTTTCAGTTGTTAAGGTACCGTCAACGAAGCGGGCTGAATTCTATCAGCATCGCTCCAGCCTGTCAAGGCATTCTTAGAGACACAATTGCCGATGTCCTTTATTGCTTCGACATCGGCCAGTAGGCCGGGGCTGATCCCGAACCCAACGCAGAGGCGTCTCTTCAGTTTTTAGAGATCTGCCCTTCCGGGCGAGATCCACGCTCGTTACTTTGCGCAGTCTATTATACCGAAATTTACGAGCTTGTCAAGTACTGCTGGTGGTCATTTCTGTCTCAGCGCCGGGGCGCTGCTGCGCAGGCTTTTCCCTACCAGCCGACAGATTATACGCGCTTTCACAATCCTGTCAAGGGCATTTTCAACTATTGGTGGATTGGGTTTTTTCAGCCGCTATCAAAACATATCCTGGCGTCCCGCCAGGGCGCGCTGCAGCGTATTTGGGTCGGCGTATTCCAGGTCGCCGCCCACAGGCAGGCCGCGCGCCAGCCGGGTAACGCGCACGCCCAGGGGCAGCAGCCGCTGGCGCAAATACATGGCAGTGGCATCCCCTTCGATGCTGGGATTGGTTGCCAGGATGATCTCACGAATTTCCCCCAACTGCACCCGTTTCAACAGTTCGGCGATGCGCAGGTCTTCCGGTCCGGTGCCTTCGATGGGCGAAAGCACCCCGTGCAGTACGTGATACAGACCGTTGAAGGCGCCGGTGCGCTCCAGCGCCAGCACATCCAGCGGCTCCTCTACCACGCACAATGTGTCGCGCAGCCGCTCCATATTGGAGCACACTTCGCAGGCCTCTCGCCCGGCAGCGGTGATGTTGAAGCACACCGGGCAGTAAGTGATGCCCTGCTTCAGCTCCAACAGCGCTTCCGCCAGGCTGCGGCTCAGCTCCTCGGGCGAACGCAGCAAAAAAAACGCCAGCCGAGAGGCGGTCTTGGGACCAATCCCCGGCAGGCGAGAAAGCGCCTCAATCAGGTCTTCGACAGGCCCAGGAAGGTTCATACAGCGCTCACTAGCAGGGCGCCGGCATACCGGCGCGGCGCGGCTAGAATGGCATACCGCCAGCCAGCGGGCCCAGGCGCTCGGCAGCCATTTCGCGGGATTTCTCCAACGCAGCGTTGACCGCTGCCAGCACCAGGTCCTGGATCATATCCACGTCGCCGTCCTTGATCAAATCCGCATCGATCTGCACCGCAGTGCAGCGCTGGTCGCCGGTCACGGTCACCGTGACCGCTCCGCCGCCTGCGCTGGCGCTGACGGTTTCATCCGCCAACTGCGCCTGGGTTGCCTGGATCTGTTCCTGCAGCTTTTGGAGCTGCTGCATCATGCCCATATTGCCGGCCCCTTTGGGGCCTCCCTTAAACCCTTTCGCCATCACAACCTCCTCGCTTTATGTACGGACTACTTGCTCATCTGCATCAGACATCGACAATCTCACCACCCAGGTCGCGCAGTGCGGCAGCTACCATACCTTCACTGTCCACGTCCGCAGGCAGGCTGCCGGATCTTCCGGTTGAAATCACGCAGCGCAGGCGAACATCCTCCTGGAAGACTTTCTGCAGCGTCTCTTCCACCAGGCGCACATTTTCCTCTCTCTCGATGCGTTCTTTCAAAACACTGGAGAGACCCACGTATACGGCCCCCTCTTTCACCCCCAACAGCTTTCCCGAACGCAGCAGGGCGGCTGTCTGGGTGCTGTTGGCGTTAACCAACGCCAGCACCTGGCCCCAGCGCTGCTGTACAATTTTCAGCGTAAGTCCGCCTTGGCTCGCAGCCTCGCCTTCCGCTGTTTCAGGCTCTTGTTCACCGGCTTCTGCCCCTGCGTTCGCCGCGGCGGGGGTCGCCTGGGCTGCGGACGCAGGTTTTGCGCGCGAGCGCGGCTGAGGGGGAGGCTGCGCGGCGTCAGAGGCGCCACCAGCAGTGCTGGCAGCCGCCCTCTCCGGCTCCAACGGCATTTCAGGCCGCCTCTGGATGGCTTCTACCACCGCCAATTCCAAAGGCAGCCCCGGATGCCAGGATGTGCGCGCCTCGTTAACCGCCTGGTTGAAAATGCGCACCAGGCGCAGCAGATCCTGGGTGCTGAAGGCGTTCGCTTGCTGCCACAGAACGGCGCGCTGGTCGTTGGTTGCCGGCACCTGCTCGCCCCCACCCACCTTGACCAGCATCAGATTGCGCACGTGATCGACCATCTGGTGGGCAAACTGGCGCGGGTCGCTGCCGCCATCCAGCGCACTGTGCACGTAATTCAGCGCGGCAGCGGCGTCCTGCTGCTGGATGGCTTGCATGATATCCAGCACCACCTGCGCAGTGGCTGTCCCCAGCACTGCCTGGGCCATCTCCAGAGTAATCGTATTGCCAGTAGAAGCCAACTGGTCCAGCAGCGAAATCGCGTCACGCATCGCCCCGGTCGCCTGGCGGGCGACCAGCTCCAGCGCTTCCTGCTCGACCTGCAGGCCTTCCGCCTCTGCCATGCGCTTCAATAACGCCACGATCTCGTTCAATGGAATGCGCCGGAATTCATAGCGCTGGCAGCGAGAAAGCACCGTTGCCGGTATCTTGTGGATCTCGGTGGTTGCCAGGATGAAGATGGCATGCGGCGGCGGCTCTTCCAGGGTCTTGAGCAATGCATTGAATGCCGCCGTGGAAAGCATGTGCACTTCGTCGATGATGTAAATTTTATATTTGCCGCGGTTGGGGGAGAAATTAATCTTATCGCGCAGCTCGCGCACGTCATCCACGCTGGTATTGGAAGCGGCATCGATCTCGATCAAATCCAAAAAACGTCCCTGATTGACTGCCGTGCAGTTCTCGCAAGCCTCGCACGGGCGGGCTGACAGGGTCGTATCCAGGCAGTTGACCGCCTTTGCCAGCAAACGCGCTGTGGTGGTCTTGCCGGTGCCGCGCGGCCCGGCAAACAGGTAAGCATGCGCCAGGCGATCGGCTGCCACCGCGTTGTGCAGGGTCTGCACAACGTGATCCTGACCTACCACCTCGTCCCAACGCTGGGGACGCCATTTCCTGTAGAGAGCCTGGGTCATGAAATTATTCCATTTGCGCGGGCGTGCATAGCTGCTGGATCATTTTTTCAGGGTTGCGCTTCAGCAGGGCGAACTGCGGCGAAGGAACCTGCAAATTATACGTGAAAATCTTGCGATTCAAGGCTTCAACCCGCTCATGAAATATCGCCAGGGCGCGGCGCCACTCTACCTCGACCTGCAATAAATCCACACCGCCCTGCCCCGCCTGCTGGCGCCAGATCCAGGTGCGCACTAAATCTGCGGCGGCGGCGGCTTCCTCAGCCTCGATCTCGCCGCGCAGCTCGATCCACGGTAGGGTGTAGCCGCTGCTGCGCAGCATGTGGTGCGCCAGGCGCCACTCTGGGTCCTCGTAAGGATTCTCATCCAGGTGCAAGGGTTTACCCTGCCCGGGCAGGTTATCGAACTTGCCTTCTTGCATCGCCCTTCGAATGTGCTCTTCCACGCTCATCGCGGCAAGGTTACCTCCGGGCGCACCGGCTCAGGGCACAGTGTAGCTGGCGCGCAGATCTCCCTCGGCATCCAGCAGCTCAGCTTCCTCGCCCGACTGCCAGACCGAAGCCGCCAGACCCCAATACAGGTCCACTACTGTGGTCGTTCCGCTGGTGCTCCACACATTCACCGCACCGCCCTCGAACAAATCCAACTGCGGAAAAACAAACTCATTGCCGTCTTCATCACGCAGCCGCCAGCCCGAAAGCGAGAGCACGCCCTGACCACCGCGGGTGATGAATACCCGCTCAGAATTGATATCGCCCACCCCGATGATGCTGCTGATCACCACGCGTGCCTCCCCGCTGGGACCAGCCGGCGTACCGTCCACCAGGCGCGGTGTGGGGGTCAAACTGGCTGTTGGCGTGGGCGCAGGCGTTACCGGTATATAAATCTGCATCCCGGTGCTGATCTGATCTTTATTGGGCAGTTGGTTGAAGCGCACCAGGAAATCCACATCCAGTCCGTACTCCTCGGCGATTTCACCCAGCGTCTGGTTGGCCTGTACGGTAATAATCACCACCGGTTGGGTCGGCTCCGGGGTCGGTGTGGAGGTGGGCAGCACTGCGGCGTTGGTCGTCGCCTGGGCAGCCTGCAGGGCAGACTCATCCTGCGTGGCGGTGGGCTGTCCCAGGCGGACAAGCTCCACTCCACGCAGCAGCGGGCCTTGCGTGCGCTCCCACATTGCAAGCACGGCTACCACCGTGCAGGCAGAAACGAATACATTCAACAGCAGGTAGTAGAACAGGCGCTTGAAATTCTTCATGGTGGCAGGCTCTCCGCAAAATAATATCACAAAGTCGGGGTTTGGGGTGTGGCTGGAAGTGCAGCAACCAGCCGCTCCCCAATTCTTCTGCTCACAACCCTGGACTTGCGGGCGCTCAGGCCATACAATGTACCCATGCCATATCTGATTGACGGGCACAACCTGGTGCCGCGCATCCCTGGGCTGCGCCTGGATGCCGACGACGATGAGCAGCAGTTGATCCAACTGTTGCAAGAATTCTGCCGTTTGAGCCGCAAGGCGGTAGACATATATTTCGACAACGCCCCACCGGGCCTGGCTGGCAGCCGCAAATACGGGCAGGTGAGCGTGCACTTCGTGCGCGCCGGGCGCAGCGCCGATGAGGCTATTCGCGACCGGCTGCACCGCCTGGGACGCCAGGCGCGCAGCTGGATCGTGATCAGCTCCGACTTGCGCGTACAGGAGTGGGCACGCCAGGCGCAGGCGCAGGTGCAGGACTCAGAAGCATTCTCCCGCCTGCTTAGAGAGACACTGCGCGGGCAGGAGCTCGACCGCCTCAAACGACCCGATGCCCGCCTCAGTCCCGAAGAGGTCGATCAGTGGATGCAGATATTTCAAAGCGAAGCCAAAGCACGCAAACCAGGGAAATCCAACAAAACAGAGTAATTGGATAACTCTAATCCGGTTTTAATGCACTCACCTGCTTAATCGGGTATAGTAAATGCAAGACACCTGCCCTCCCAATTACTGGTAACTTCAGGTGTCGGCCTCCGGCCCCTGTCATCAGCTTGCCCCCCCCAGGCTGATGGCATCCGGTGGACCTCCTTAGATCGCCGGGCGTGCCCCCCCCCACGTCCGGTGGTCTTTTTAAGTCCGGCTGTCCTGAGAACTGGCCCACAAACGCCGGTCGGCCTCGTCTTCCTCGTCCAGCAAGCTCGGGTGCACGTCTGGCTTAAGCGAATAACCGTGCGAAGTCCACAGCTCGGCTGCCAGGCGGCGCGGCGCGCAGCGCGCGCCCTGCCGGATGAAATACTCGCACACCCGCAGCAGGTCGCGCTCGAAAACAGCGTACGCCAGGCGGTTTTGGCGCGGCTGCATCACCTGGGGGAAATCGATCAGCCAGATGTCGCCCTGCCAGTACAGGATGTTGAAAGCCGACAAATCACCGTGGATGCGCTCGTTAGCCAGCATAAGTTCCACGTTGCGCACCACCCGCTCGAACAGCGGCTGGGCTTCGTCGCGCTCCAGACGGATCGTATTCAACGTGGGGGCCGGTGTGTGTGCATCGCCCAGGTAGGTCATCAGGATGGCATTATTGCCGCGCCCATACGGGCGCGGCACTTCCACTCCAGCAGCATGCAGCGCCACCAGCGTCTGGTACTCGTATTCGATCCAGGAGCCGTGCAGCAGTTCCTGCCCGTAAGCAGTGTGCTTGCGCATGGCATGCTGCATCCCATGGTTTTTGATCTCATTGCCATCCGCATCCAGGTCCGGGCGACCTTCGCGATAAAGGTGGTCTTTGCGTAGGTTGCGAAACATGCGCGGCCGGTACACCTTGGCGCACACGTGGCGCTCCGCGATGGTGCTGGGATCGCCGGCGCACAGGTACACCGTGGCCTCCTTGCCGCCCCGCACCAGCCGCAGCACATCGGCAATCATATGGTCTTCGTAGAACCCGCCCAGCGAGTCCTCGATCCACTGCTGCTCATGGCGCGAAGCCTGGTAGGAAAACTCGAACCTCTCCTCGCGCTCCTGCTGGGCCGCCAGCGCCGCCGGATCCGGATCTGCCGGCTGGGGTTTGCCCGCTTTGCGCCCGGGTTTACTCACCTTCTCTCGGTGCGCGCGCCGGTCAAGCACTGCTATATCAAATTCATCATCTACGAGTAAGTGAGGATTTACGCGCGGCATATCAACCTTCCAACAGCTTCAAGTAGCTCTCGTAGCGGCGCTCGGATACCTCGCCGGCGTCGACCGCCTTGATCACCGCGCAGCCTGGCTCGTGCTCGTGGCGGCAGTCCAGGCCGAATTTGCAGCTCCCAACCAGGGGCCGCATCTCCGGGAAGCACAGCGCCACATCCTCGCCGTCCAACGCCCAAGGGCCGAACTCGCGCATACCGGGCGTGTCCACGATGCCTCCGCCGAAATCCAGCGGGAACATCTCCAGGTGAGTAGTGGTATGGCGGCCCTTGCTGGTTGCCTGGCTGACGGTGTTCACCTTCAGACCCAAGCCGGGCTGCAGGGCGTTGAGCAGCGAGCTTTTGCCGACGCCCGACTTGCCCACCAGCACCGAGATGCGTCCGCGCAGCACCGACTTGAGCTTCTCCAGCCCGGTGCCATCCTCGGCGCTGGTGAGCAGCACCGGGTATCCCAGGCGGCGGTAATTGGTCACCTCAGCCAGCAGCTCGCGCGCATCGCCCAACAAGTCCAGCTTGGCGATCACGATCAACACCTGCAGGCCCAGCGACTCGGCCGATACCAGGTAGCGGTCCAGCAGGTTCCACTTCGGATCCGGTTGGGCCGCGGCCATTACCGCCACCACCTGATCCAGGTTGGCGACCATCACCTGCTCCAGCGGCTTCGGGCCGGCAGCCAGGCGCGACAGCCGGCTGCGCCGCGGCAGCACTTCCAGGATCAGGCCGCGGCCGTCGTGCTCGTCCAGAAAGCGCACCTGATCGCCTACCGCCACCGGATCAACCGTTTCGATCTCGCGCACTGACTGCACAACCGGGCGCAGCGAGTTGGGGTCGGCGGTGGGATAGATCAGCACCTTGCGCAGGCGCGCCGAGACCTCGCAGGTCACCATCCGCCCGCCGCTGTCCACAAAGTAGTGGCCCTTCGTTTTCTTCATCACCACGCCCTGCTCATGACTGCGGGCGTCTAAAGTTGCATCCATTGCATCACTCCTGCGTTCGTTTACCAATCCGATATGCATTGCCGTGGTTTGGGCAGCTACCTTTCCACCACCACTGCGATCCTGTCTTGAGTGAAAAGCATCAAACGGCATCGTGTTCCATCCAGGTTAAATAGAAAGCCACGGGGTGACCCGTGGCCGCCAACAACTAACGGTTGGTTAAAAAAACCACGGGCGCTGAGTGCGCCCGCAGTCGAAATGACAGCTTAAGTCAGCAGCTCAAACGGCTGCCTCCAGGCGCACCCATAGGATACGGTTGCAAACACGTTCAATGATGCGGCTATCCATAATGTGCACGCCTCCTTTCAAAAGATCAAAGAATGTTGCCATTCTACCACTGGCATTGGACAGCGTCAAGCCATTAAATGCACCCCCTCCAAAACGCACTTCGTCTCTGCAGCAAAGCCAGGCAGGGGGACGCAGCTCAGCCCCTCGCTCTCAACCACTCCAACAAACGCTGCGGCTGCCAGGCATTGATCACATTCTCCGCTCCCACCCAGCCGCGCCGGGCAGTCGCCACGCCGAAATGGATCAAATCCAGGTCGCTCTCGCTGTGCGCGTCGGTGTTGATGCTCAGCGGGATGCCCAGCTCCACCGCCCGGCGGGCATACACATCTTCCAGGTCCAGGCGCGCCGGGTGTGCGTTAATCTCCAACGCTACACCGCTCTCCGCCGCCGCCTTAAGCACCGCCTCCATGTCCAGGTCGGCGCCCTCGCGGTCGGGCAGCAGCCTGCCAGTGGGGTGCCCGATGACATCCACGTGCGGGCTGCGGATGGCGTTGATCAGGCGTTGCGTCACCTTCTCGCGCGGCTGGCGCAGGCTGACATGCAGCGAGGCGATAACGATATCCAGGCGAGCCAGGGCCTCGTCGGGGTAATCCAGCTCCCCATCGGCGCGGATTTCCACCTCGGCGCCCTGCAGCAGGCGGAGCTTATCGCCCAGTTCGCGCTGCACGGCATCGATCTCTTCACGCTGGCTGCGCAGCTCATCCACCGATAAGCCGCCCGCCACGCCCAGGCTGGCAGAATGATCGGTGATCGCCAGCACTTTGTAGCCGCGCCGCAGCGCCGCTTCCGCCATCTGGCGGATGCTGAGCTTGCCGTCGCTCCAGGTGGAGTGGCAGTGCAGCTCGGCCTGCAGATCGCCTTGCTCCAGCAGGCGAGGCAGCTCGCCTGCCAGGGCAGCCTGCACCTCGCCGCGGTCTTCGCGCAGCTCGGGCGGAATCCACGGCAGCCCCAGTGCCTGGTAGACCTCTTCCTCGGTGGCGCACAAAATCTCGCTCTCGTCCTGGCGGGTGAGGGCGTGCTCGGAGAGCGACAGCCTCAGCTTGAGCGCCCGCTCGCGCAGGCGCACGTTGTGATCCTTGGAACCGGTGGCGTACTGCAGGGCGGTACCGAAACGCTCCGGCGGGTGCACCCATAGTTGAGCGCGCAGCCCGTGGGTGAACTCCACGCTGGCTTTGGTCTCGCCTTTGCCCAGCACGCGGCTCACGTCCGCCCTGCCGGTGAACTCCTGCATCACTGCCTGCGAATCGCTGGCTGCCGCCAGCAGGTCCAGATCGCCCACCGTGGGGCGCATGCGCCGCAGGCT
>JBGSTO010000013.1:0-14264 GCA_041736465.1 Anaerolineales bacterium
GTGCGGCGACGCCTGTTCCACCGCTGCCACCAGCAGTCGATCCCCCGGTTGTTCTCACACCTGAACTGCCCACAGCCATTAATCCCTTTGCATCTCCAACCCCAGATGCGCCGCACAACCTGCCAGAGATACGCAGTGAACCGGTGGAATATACGGTCCAAGCCGGCGATACAATGGGGAAGATTGCCCAGGATTTCGATGTTACGATCGAGGAAATTTTCAAAGAAAATAAAGTGGATCCGGCTGCAATGCAGGTTGGGCAAAAATTGACAATTCCAGTCCACCCACCATCTCCCAGCGGGCCATCTTTCAAAATCATACCTGATTCAGAAGCGGTCTATAGTCCTAGCAGTGTCGATTTCAATGTAGGGCAATTCATCGCAGCACAGAACGGGTACCTGGCTCATTACGATGAATGGGTTGAAGACCAAAACCTGACCGGCTCGCAGATCGTCCAGCGCGTGGCGGAAGAATATTCGGTCAACCCGCGCTTGCTCCTGGCAGTGCTCGAGTCCCAGAGTGGCTGGGTCACCCAACCTAACCCGGACACATCTACCCTGAAATACCCGGTTGGATTAGAAAAGGCTCACTGGAAAGGCCTGTATTACCAGCTTTCCTGGGCGGCAGATAACCTCAACCATGGCTATTATTTATGGCGGTTCAACGAAGAGAACACCTGGAGGCTGGCAGATGAGACCATTATCCCCATTTCGCCGGTCATCAATGCCGGAACGGCGGCCGTCCAAGCGATGTTTGCGCGCTTATATGGGCAAGCCGATTGGGAAGAGGCTGTTTCTGAAAATGGGGTATATGCAACCTACAACGCCTTGTTCGGTTTCCCATTCAGCCGCGCCGTTGAACCCCTGATCCCGGCGGGGCTCACCCAGCCCGTTATGCAGCTTCCGTTTGAAATCGGAGAGGTTTGGAACTTTACCGGCGGCCCGCACACTGCCTGGGGGGATGGCTCAACCTGGGCTGCTTTGGACTTTGCCCCTCCTGGCAATCAGGTGGGTTGTGTGACAAGCAATGCCTGGGTAGTAGCAATAGCTGATGGGCCGGTTGTGCGCGCGGAATGGGGCGAGGTCATTCAAGATATTGACATCCCCGGAGCGCCCGCCGATGGTCTTGAGCAAACCAGCTGGGTTGTTTTCTACATGCATATTGAAACCCGTGACCGGGTTGAGCCAGGCGCCTATTTGCACGCTGGTGACCGGATCGGCCACCCATCTTGTGAGGGGGGCCATACCACCGGCACACACACGCACGTGGCCCGACGCTACAACGGTGAATGGATTTCCGCCGACCGGGATCTTCCTTTTGTCATGGATGGCTGGGTTTCGTTTGGCGCCAGCATCGAATATGATGGCTACCTCAGCAAAGATGGGAATACCATAGTTGCATATGAGGGGAGGGATGAAACCAGTAAAATCCGTCGGTAAAAGCTGGTCGCACGTAGTGGGCCACGCACAAGGATCTAGATCCTTCACTTCGTTCAGGATGACAGATCAAATAAGGGAGTTGGCCCGTTGCGCCCTGGCGTTCCTATTCTTCGTCTCCGGCGTCCAAGTTTTCAAACCCTTCGCCTTCCGAGTCGGTGATGGCTTTGAATAAACCATCCACCGAGCCTGTCTAAAACTTCGCCACAGACTAATTATCTCTACCGCAGTGCGATTGAACTTTGACAGTTCTATCACCAGATTTATTAAGTCCGGCAGTACATGTTGCATACGCAACCAGGGGGATCTTATAATCTGCTGAGAGCATACCCACCCTCTCCGCAGGTCGGAAGATCCTCACAGCAGCGGTGTCACGGTGTGACAATAGCTGCACATTATCGCCAGCCTCAATCGTTTGGTGATATGGTACTAACCGACCGAGGGCTTACGACAGAGATCGCTCAGTGTCCGCTGATAGATTTTATATCATTGCGTTGATGATTGACATTATATCGACCAGTCATTATAATTCGCCGAGTTTAAATTCCTAAAGGAGAATCCGATGTCCAGTACCCGCGACCTTATTATTCAGGCTGCCTGTAAACTGCTCGAAAAACAAGGCTATCCGGCGACTTCCCTAGACGAAATTGTCAAAGAGAGCGGTGCACCCAAAGGTTCTCTTTACTACTATTTTCCGGACGGCAAGGAGCAGATCGTCAGCGAGGCAGTGTTATATGCAGGGACAATCCTGGTTGGGCGGATGCGTGCTGAGCTGGCCATGTACGATAACCCAATGCAGGCGCTGTATGAATACATCTTGCGTCTGGCAGGCAAGGTGGAAGAAAAGCATTTCACCGCTGGCAATCCGTTGACGATTGTAGCGGTTGAAGCTGCCGGGTCGAGCGAGCGCATCAGCCAGGCCTGCCGGGAAGTGTATGCTCAGATCGAAGCTGTGCTCCAGGAGAAGCTGCGGTGCTGCGGCTTGTCCGACTCTGAAGCTGCCGAACAGGCCTGCCTGACCCTGGCTAGCCTGGAAGGCGGGATTATCCTGAGCAGGGTTCACCGCACTGCAGACCCGCTGCGCTCGATTGCCAACCACTTGAACGGCAGCTCGCAGGGAACCTTGGGTGTGGAGGTTGACTGAGCCGGTGGGGTTTGAGGTGGAACGCAGGATGATGCGCGGTAACCGGCAACGAGCTGAGCGAAACCAATAGACCACCTGGGAATAAAAGAACTAGAAGAAATGAAAACTATGCTGGTCAACCTGAACGCAGATAACATCCCACCAAAGTGGTCTTTGCCCTGGATCTGACTTTGCTCATCCCCTGGCTGGTGGTGGGGGCAATCTGGTGGCTGGAGCGCTGCTGTTTGGAAACATGAAATCCACTGTGGACGAACCGTTTGAAAGGAGAGAACTATGACAGCCAAAGATCATCTCATTGCAGGCAGCACAGAATTGTCTCGGAGGACATCGAACCAGGTTGGTTTGTACTCCTCTATCTTTACGGCGCTTATTACCATTGTCACCTTTGGTTTTGCCATCACGGCCATCCCCATCTCCGGCGCAAACTGCCGCGAAGGATGCATCGAGTATCCCTATTTGAATACCGTCTCACAGTTCCCCAAAGACTACCTGTGGATGATTCCGGCTATCATCTTGATGCTGCTTTATGTCGTCTGGATGGTCTCCATTCACGCTTACGCTGTCCAGCACAAGAAGATCTTCGCTCAGATCGGGCTGAGCTTTGCCATAATGGCGGCGCTCATCCTGGCTGGCGATTATTTCATCCAGTTTTCTGTGGTTCCGGTCAGCCTGATGAGCGGAGAGACGGAAGGGATAACCCTGCTCACCCAATACAACGCGCACGGCATCTTCATCGTTCTGGAAGAGCTGGGGTATCTGCTGATGAGTCTCTCGTTTCTGTTCATTGCTCCCGTGTTTTCCAGCCAGAATCGCCTGGAAGCCGCTGTGCGGTGGGTATTTATCGTCGGCTTTGTCCTGGCAATAGTTTCCCTGGTGATATTTTCGATGGTGTATGGATTGGATCGCCAGGATCGTTTTGAGGTGGCAATCATCTCGATTGCCTGGTTGGTTTTGATCGTCAACGGCATCCTGCTGAGCAGGGTATTCAAAAAACAATTGAGGGAAGACAGCAAATGACAAACAAAATTCTCGTAACCTATGCCAGTCGCTTTGGCTCTACAGCCGGCGTGGCCGAAGCGATCGGCAAAACCCTGGCTGAAGACGGCTCCCAGGTGGATGTGCTGCCGATGAAAGAAGTGAAAGACCTCTCTGCTTACCAGGCTGTGGTCGCCGGCAGCGCCATCAACGGCGGCGCCTGGCTGCCGGAAGCGCTGCAGTTCGTGCAGGCGCACCAGGCTGAGCTGCGCAGTAAGCCCTTTGCAGCATTCCTGGTGTGCATGACGTTGAGCATGAAAAACGGCGAGCAATACCGCAGCCATGTCGCCACATGGATGAACCCGGTGCGAGCGCTGGTGAAGCCGGTCAGTGAAGGGCTGTTCGCCGGAGTGCTGGATATCGACAAAATCCCATCCTTCAGCGACCGGCTGAAGTTTCGCCTGAGCGTGCTCTTTGGCGCCTGGAAAGAGGGCGACCACCGTGATTGGAACGCCATCCGCGCCTGGGCAGCCGCACTGCCGCCGCTCCTGAGCGCCTGATGTGCTCACACTCCGCTTAGAGAAGAAACCTGTATGAAACCTATACTGAAAAGGACTGAAGTATCAAGAAGCATGAACCGGCCAACTAACCGAAAGAGAATAACTATGCCCTACTTAATTCTGGCAATCCTGGTTTTTTTGATCGTCGTCTTTTTATACCTGCCTTACCGCAGGGACATCGGAGCTGCTTACCAACGCCTGGAAGCTATCGAGCGGCAAACGATCCAGACAGCCTGCGGACCTATCGAAGCTGCCATCCGCGGTCAAGGCGAGCCAGTACTGATCAGCCATGGCATCGCTGGCGGTTTTGATCAGGGCCTGGGGCTGGCTGAGGCGCACCTGAGCGAGGGGATGCAGGCGATTGCTGTCTCCCGCTTTGGCTACCTGGGCACGCCGCTGCCAGAAAATGCCTCACCAGCAGGTCAGGCGGATGCCTATGTTTGTCTGCTGGAGGCGCTCAACCTGGACAAGGTGACGGTGCTGGCGAACTCCGCCGGAGGCGCCTCCGCAGTCCAGATGGCGCTGCGCCATCCGGATAGAGTCAAAGCCCTGGTGCTGGTTTCCTCGGTTGCTCCTGCGACAGTTACGGAGACCATCGCCCTGCCCCCCAAACCCGTGATCCAGGTCGTTTTCGGCTCAGATTTCCTGATGTGGCTGATCACCACGAAATTCCAGGCCATGATGCATGCGACGGTGGGTGTGCCCGAAGGCTACTCGCTCAGCGAAGCAGACCAGGTGTTGGTGAGCGATCTGATCCGCTCCATTTTGCCCATCCAACCACGCCAGGCAGGTTTTGTCTTCGACATGTTCACTTCCAACCTGGATATGGACCAACACCCGCAGGCTTATTCGTTGGAAGAGCTGCGCGTGCCAACATTGATCATTTCCGCGGTAGATGATCCGCTGGCAAAATACGAGAATGCCAGGGCCATGGCAGCGCGCATTCCGAACGTACAGTTATATACTTTTCCGAGCGGCGGGCACTTGCTGCTTGGTAGCGGGGATACTGCGAGACAAGAGATAGCAAAGTTCCTGGAGACATCAGCTTCATCCCAATTAAGCGACTAGAAAAAAGTGTTCAACAGGTAGAACTTCCTTGACAAAAAATAGTAACTTGTTTATCATTAATAATTAGTAATTTGTTTACTAATTACGGATCAAATCATGTCTGTACGTTATGCTGTACTTGGGTTGATTTCTCAAAAGCCGCGCCATGGCTATGAAACGCGGGTCGCGTTTGAGTCCCTGGTGGGCGGCGACGAGAACTGGGAGGTCAAGCCTGCCCAGATCTACACCACCCTCGACCGCCTCGAAGAAGCCGGGCTGGTCGAGCGTTCCTCCGATCTGGGCGAGGGCGAGGAGCCATCCCGCCGCGTTTTCCAGATCACGTCCCGGGGTGAAGAAGCCTTGCAGGAGTGGTTTGCAAGTCCGGTCCATCCAGAACACCAACGGGATGAATTCTTTATCAAGTTGATCATCGGGGTTGCCTGCGGGCGGGCTGACCCAGAACGCCTGATCCAAACCCAGCGGGTGCTCCTTTTCCAGGAGATGCACGCAGCGACCAATCAACGTGAAGAGTATGATCCTCACACCGAAATGGCGCAAATCCTGCTGCTGGACAAAGCTATTATGCACCTGGAAGCAGACCTGCGCTGGCTCGACATGATTGAGATGCGCCTCGAAGCCATCAAAGAGCAGCCCCTGCCCGAGCCAGAGATCCGCCGGCGCGGTCGTCCGCGCAAAGGCGAAAAGGGTTCAACCTATCCACCACCCGAGAAAGCGGTCAGCCCCTTATAACCAAACGTTTTTCTTTATTCCGGATGAAGTCCTCTTCCCGGATTATGAACCATGCATCTACTTTTTCAGGAGTTATCCATGTCAATCATTACCACACAAAACCTGACCAAAATTTTCGGCTCTGGCGTCACGGCCGTCACGGCCCTGGATCGCGTCAATCTTTCCGTCAATCCCGGCGAGTTCGTAGCGATTATGGGTCCAAGTGGTTGTGGTAAGTCCACACTACTGCATCTGATCGGCGGACTGGACCGCCCCAGCGACGGCAAGGTGATTATCGACGGCACTTCTATTGAGGAGATGAATGACGACCGCATCACCGAGCTGCGCCGGCGCAGGATTGGCTTCGTCTTTCAATTCTTCAACTTAATCCCGGTGCTGAATGCCGTAGAGAACGCGGCGCTGCCCATCACACTTGACGGGGTGAAACCGGCCGAGGCACAGAAAAAAGCTGCAGAGTGGCTGACCCGCTTCGGGTTGTCAGGCCGGCTGGCCAGTCGACCTGATCAATTGTCCGGTGGGGAGCAGCAGCGCGTCGCCATTGCCCGCGCTCTGGCAGCCGAACCGGCCCTGATCCTGGCAGATGAACCGACCGGCAACCTTGATACGCGTTCGGGCGATGAGATCGCCGGCTTGATGCGCGACGTTGCCAAGAAATACGGCCGTACGGTGATCATGGTCACACATGATCCACGCATCGCTGCCTACGCTGACCGTATCGTTTTTTTGAAAGACGGCAGAATTGTAGACGAAACCCTGCTGGAGCGCAAGAACGACGGGAACGCGGCGGTTGTGGCCCAGAAGATCAAAGAAATCGGAGATTAGGAGTTCCCATGAACCTGCAGCTGACACTCGCCGTCCGTTACCTTGCCGGGCGAAAATTACGCACTGCCCTCACCACCCTGGCGATCATCTTTGGCGTGACGCTAATCTTTGGGATGAACACTGTCATGCCAACCATGATCGCCGCGCTGCAAGCCAACATACAGGGCGCAGAGGGCCAGACAGATTTCACCATCACTAACGTGGCGGGCGATTCGTTCTCCTCGGACGTAACCCGCCGCTTGCAGGATATCGACGGTGTACGCGCCTTCGCGGCTTCACTCGAACGCACCATCAACCTGCCTGCCGATTTTGTGGATAGCGATCCGGCCCGGCCGGACAGAATTATTGCGGTCAATCTGATTGGCATCGTCCCAGAGGAAGCCCGTTCGATCCGCGCCTACCCTGTCATCGAAGGCCGTTACCTGAACGACTCTGACACCGCTGCGGCGGTCATCTCACAGACCCTGGCGGATGCGTTCTCCGTCAAAGCCGGCGACTCCATCCGTCTGCCATCCATCTCCGGACTCACCGAACTGAGCGTGGTTGGCATTTTGCCGGCGAACATTAGCCCTGAAAACGAGGCCGTGTTGGTTACCCTGCCGCAGGCCCAGAATATGACGGGGGATAGCGACAAGGTAAACATCATCCGAGTGAACGTCGAAGCTTTCGCAGATGCGGCCCGCCGTGCTGAGATCCAGGGCGAGATCGAAGCTGCGCTGGGAAAGAATTACAGAGCCGGTACGCTCATCGCGGGGGAAGAAATGTTCGGGACGATGGAACTTGCTAAGGTCGCGCTCAGCATGTTCGGCGCGCTGGCGCTATTCATGGGTGGGTTCATCATCTTCAACACGTTTCGCACCGTAGTCACAGAGCGCCGCCGCGACATTGGTATGTTGCGAGCTCTGGGCGCCACCCGCCGTACGATCATCGGCGCCATCCTGACCGAGGGTTTCCTGCAAGGTCTGTTGGGTTCTGCCATCGGACTGCTTTTAGGCTATTTGATGGCGTTCGGTGTGCTGAAGGTCGCGCAGGGCCCGCTCAGCACATTCGTCAACATCAAGCTGGGATTACCGGTCGTTGGGCCCGGGCTGGTGATTGTTTCCATCCTGCTGGGTGTGGGGGTGACCGTACTTGCCGGACTTCTGCCTGCGTGGAGCGCCAGCAGGGTGACTCCACTCGAAGCTTTGCGCCCTAGCGTGGCCGAAGTTGAGTTCAATCGTCAGACGGGCCGCGGTTTCTGGGCTGGGATTGTCATCCTGGTCTTGACTGTGCTGGCCATCCTGTCGGGGCAATCCATGCTGATCCTGCCAGGCGGGATCCTTTTCCTGGTCGGATTGGTTCTGGTGGCTCCAGGGTTGATCCGTCCTTTTGCCAGCCTGTTTGGCCGTATAGTTGCCTTTGCAACCGTTCGTCAGGGTATCGGCGGGCTGGCGCAAAGCAACCTCACCCGCCAACCTTCGCGCGTAGCTGTGACCGCCTCGACCAGCCTGCTGGGTCTGGCTGTCATCGTGGCGGCCGGTGGGCTGGTCACCAGCATGAGCGGCACGCTGTTGGATATGATCCAGGACAGCCTGGGTAGTGATTTTGTCTTTCTCCCGCCATCGGTGGGTTTCTGGGGCAGCAATGTAGGTGCAGCCCCGGAACTCGCTGAAAGCCTGCGGGCTGTGCCGGGCGTCGAGACGGTCAGTACGCTCCGTTTTGCCAGCAGTCAGGCAAGCGGGCAGGTGGTCTCCGTGCTGGGCATTCAACCCGATGAGTTTCAACGGGTCAGTGGGTTGGTCTTTACTGAGGGAAACAAGTCGGCTTATGAAGAAATCGCCTCAGAACGTGCCCTGATCGCCAACAGCGTCTTCCTGATCGGCACCGGTCTGAAAGTCGGCGATAGTGTGGAACTCTCCACCCCGGATAGCCAGGTACAGTACCGGATTGCAGCGGTTGCATCCGACTTGCTCAATGCGAAGATCAACACAGTTTTCATCTCCCAGGTTAACCTGCTAACCGATTTTGGCGACACCGAAGATGTCTTCATTCAGATTGACCTTCGAGCGGGCGCCGACCGGGAAACTGCCGGGGCGCAGATCAAGGGACTGGGCGAGAATTATCCTCAATTTAAGGTGATCTCCGGGGCCGATTACTATGGCACGATCTCGGCCCAGTTCAAGGCCGCCTTCAGCGCCATCTACATCCTGTTTGCCATCCTGGCTTTTCCATCCCTGATCGCTATGCTCAATACTTTGACAATCAACGTGATCGAGCGCACGCGCGAGATCGGCATGATCCGCGCGGTGGGCGGCACCCGCAGGCAGATCCGCAACATGGTGGTTGCCGAGTCGCTGCTGCTGGCTGCTATTGGCGCAACCTTTGGTATAGTGGGCGGGATGTACCTGGGTTTTGTGCTGGTAACCGCGATTGATGTCATCTTCCCGATGGGTTATTCTTTCCCGGTTAGCGGTATCGTGGCGGCCATCGTGATCGGCCTGCTCTTTGGAGTGCTGGCGGCGGTCATCCCGGCTCGACAAGCTGCGCGGTTGGAGATCATCCGGGCGCTGCGATATGAATGATTGGGTTAGTATTCCCGGTTGAAGTGCGACGCGTCCTCCTCAGCGGACGAGGTGTGTTCTCGGGTGGTGACGGCTTCGAACAGACGTTTGGTCCAGATACGCTTTTGCCCTTATGATCTCCGCCGCATGAAAAACCCCGCCACGATCAATCCCCCCGCCGCCAGAGCGACAACTAAGATCACCATGCCTGTCGTCTTCCCACCGGTCAGGGGAGGCGCTGCCACGACCTCGGTGGGGGTCGCCGTGCGAGATGGCGATTGTGCCTCGATGCTTTCAACCGTAGGAGACGGCGCAAGCGTTGCAGTGGGAAGCGGTGTGGGCGTCGCCGGCGGCGGGATGGGCGTTTCGGTGGCAGGCGGAGTCACCTGTAACAGCAGCTTCTGACCGGGGATAATGATCGAGCTGGCACTCAGGTTATTCCACGCCAGCAGCTCGCCCATACCCACACCGTAGTAACTGGAGATCCACGAAAGAGTCTCTCCGCTGCTGATGATGTGGTAGTACTTGCCATCGCTTTCAGGGGTGAGCATCTCAATGGGAGTCAATGGGCGAGGTGTAGGGCTGGGAGTAAAGTTCCCCGCGTCGATCACCAGCATCTGCCCGATCTGCAAGGGCCAATCCAACTGCAGTCCATTGCTTGCCAGGATTTGATCGACATCCACGCGATAGGCATCGGCAATCGTTATCAGCGTATTATATGCTTGCACAGAATGTACAATCCTGCCATCCGCGTCGGGGGTAGCCAACTGAATCATGCCCACTGGAGTGGGTGTGGAATAGCCCTTCGTGTTGCTGCCAGGGATGAACAGCTTCTGCCCAATCAGCAGCTTGTTCTCCCGCGATAGGTTGTTCCATGCCTCCAGGTCGTTGATGGTGATCTTGTAAGCTACGGCAATAGACCAGAAAGATTGCCCGGCTTTTACTTCGTGGTAGATCCTGCCTTCAGCGTCTGGCGTGGCGATTTGCACCGGTATGATGATCTGAGGCACGCCCGGCACCACACCAGGCTGGGGGCTACCGTCGCCGACCACGGATTTATATTCCCCACAGGATTTCGCCGAAGTGTATGCCGCCTGCAAAACATAGTAGGTGCGTCCATTGGCGGCTTTGGCGACCCCTGCCCCAATGTTGCAGTAGGCCGGATTCACAGCCGGGATCATATGCGTAGGATCGCTCCATACCAGCATAATCTCGTCGATGCCGAAAGAGGTACCCACGGCGAAATTTTCTGTCGCCCACACTTGAGCCCCGCCGCCGTAGCCGGCTGCCTGCAGCCGCCCGCGCACGTCACCAATGTGCCAAGACATATTGTTGGCAGCCATGATCTCCGCCGTTGCCTGGGCGACAGCGTTGACGATAGGGTCTTCCTCCAGCACCGGCAGCCCGTACGAAGCGCGCAGGGTGTTCATCGCAATGATCAGGTTGTAGGCTGTCACCCCACCGGATTGGGCAGGAGGCATCAATGGTGCACCAGCGCGCGTCCCGCCCAACGGAATGAGTAAGACTGGCAGCAGTATCAGCCACAGCAACAACCGGGATAAGAGATTTCGTTGCATGGGGCAATTATAACGGGTTGCAACAGGGAAAATCGGATTCTTATCTCAATACACCTCAATCGTCCCACTCAAAACTCGTTTCTTTGCCGTTCACGCTGACCGTATAGGTGCCCGGCTGCTTTTCAGCCATATTGAGGGGAATATCGATCCCAAAAGACAGCCCCCGGCTGCCGGACAGGCAGGCTGGTTTATCGGGTGCGGCTAAGAGTCGGATATCAAAGGTGTCTTCGCTGGTTGTCTTTTTGATTTCGGCCAGCTGGCTGCACGGCTCCGGCCAGGTACCGCTGATTTTGACCCTGGGGAAAGGAGACCCATCTCCAAGATCAACAATCACAGCGTCAACCAGGATTTCCTGCAGCCCGGCCGGCTCACTGGCGTATCGCTCTCCATTGCGTGAGGATGGATAGTGCTCACTAACCTCAGGCTGGTAATCAGCATTAAATCCTATGATACCCGGTTCGGACCCAACCATGATTGGCCTGGAACAGGCGCTGAGCAGCAACGCCACACCTGCAACCCAGCTCATTATTTTGAAAAGTCTCATTTTGTTCATTGTTTCTCCTTTGTTGATAAGTCATTCTGAGGGAGCGCAGCGATCGAAGAATCTAGATCCTTCGCTGTCCAATCCGCAGGATTGGCTCTCAGTGCTTGCCCTGAATGGTAATGAAGGGATGACATCCTTGTGCGTGGCCCGCCGCGTGCGACCAGCTTGATCTTGCTAATCATAGAGCACGAATTTCCCGCTGTGATGAGTGCGAACTCATTTGTCTTTGAGGAAATCAGATGGGAAACTTCCCAAACCTCCCATGAGTTTTTTCCCTCCGATTTGGGAAATCTACAGGAAAGGAGTCAGGTCACGTGACATTGCTACAAGTTTGCGGTATGCTTAAAATCAAGATGCACGCAGCCCTTTCTCCTGATTCCCCAACTCAATCAAGCGGTTTGCAGTTGAATATTGCCCGCCTCCTCCAGGTTGTCCTCATTTGCTTGACGGTCGGGTTATTTATCGCGAGCATCCCTTTCAATTATGAACAGCGCATCGAGATATGCAAGGAGGAACCCTGTCCCCCGGGTATGCTGACCATGGCGACCGAAAGCTCCCTGAACCGGATGGGCCTGTCGGTTGAGGGTCTGGTGAAAATAACGATCGCAACGGATATTTTATTTGCTGCCGCCTGGGTGACCAGCGCACTCGTCTTATTTTTCCGCAAGCCCTATGATCTGCAGACAATATTTGTGAGTGTGATGCTGGTCACATTTGGCGCAGGCACGTTTTCGGACGGAATAGCTGGAGTGGGAGAAGCAATACCTTTATTACGTTGGTTGACCGGCACAATTGCTTTGATTGGCAATGGCGCCATTATCGCCTTCTTACTTACCTTTCCTTCCAACCGGTTTGTACCGCGCTGGAGCGTCGTAATCCTTGCCGGTTGTATTCTGTTGCAAATCCCTCGTTATTATTTCCCCGGCTCCCCGCTCGACTTGCGATCATCCAATTCCATGTTGTATAACATCTTGTTTACGGTTGTAGGCACGAGCAGCCTCTTGAACTTAATCTACCGCTACCAGCGAGAGTCTGGACCTGTCGCCCGCCAACAGACGAAGTGGGTTGTTTACGGGCTGGCGGTGGGAGTGGGTAGCTATCTCATCATTCGAGCGCTGAGTCTGTCCCTGACCGACCCATACGGCAGCGACTTGTATCTCAACATCGGTCTGTGGATCCTCTCCGTGCTGTTCATGCTACTTGTGCCGCTGTCCATTGGTATAGCGGTGATGCGCTACCACTTGTGGGATATCAATCCGATTATCAACCGTACCCTGGTATATGGCGCGCTCAGCGCCGGTGTCATCGCGATGTACATATTGGTGGTTGGATTTTTCTCATCTTATTTTCAAAACGTCAGTATCAATCAACTGATCGCCCTCCTCGCTACTGGCATAATTGCCGTTCTCTTTGAGCCTCTGCGCGAATGGCTGCAGCGCAGCATAAACCGCTTGATGTATGGTGAGCGTGATGATCCCACCACAATTCTCTCCCGGCTGAGTCGGCGAATTGACGTAGCCCTTGCGCCCGAATCCGTTCCACAGCTGATCGTTGAGACGATCGCCCAGGGGCTGCGGCTGCCGTACGCTGCTATTCAGCTGCGTACCCCTCAGGAAGAAGCCAGGGTCGTGGCTGCATTTGGACAGCCTCCTTCCGAGTTAATCCATTTCCCCCTCACCTACAGAGCCGAGCCCATCGGAGAGATGCTGCTCGCCCCACGTGCTCAGGGAGAATCGTTTTCGCCTGCTGATCGGAAGTTGCTCGACATCATCGCGCAGCAAGCAGGGGTGTCGATGCACGCCGTTAATTTGACAGACGAGTTGAGACTGCTCAACACAGATTTGCAGCAGTCGCGCGAACGCATGGTGATGGCTCAAGAAGAAGAGCGGCGCCGGCTGCGACGCAACCTGCACGATGGGGTCGGTCCTACACTGGCAAGCCTATCCCACCGCATCGATGTCGCCGCCAATCTGGTGAATACCGACCCGCAGGCCAGCATTGATCTGCTCAAAGAGCTCAAAGGCCAGGTAAGAGAGACAGTGGCCGAAATCCGCCGGTTGGTTTATGATTTGCGCCCACCTGTTTTAGATGAGTTTGGTTTAGTCTCGGCTATTCGCGAGCACATTGCACCTTACACTGGCCCGGGTGGTCTTCAGGTGGAATTTGACGCCTCCGAACCGCTTCCTGCCTTGCCCGCCGCCGTCGAGGTCGCCGCATACCGCATCGCACTAGAAGCCTTTACGAACATCATTAAACATGCCAGGGCCAGCCGCTGCCAGATCCAAATCCGGGTGAAGGAGGAGTCGTTGATTCTCGAGATCATTGATGATGGCCGCGGGGTCTTGGACGGAGTCCTTCCCGGTGTTGGATTTAGCTCCATGCGCGAACGCGCCAGCGAGCTGGGGGGAGAATGCCTGGTTGAGATGATCCCCACCGGGGGTACGCGCGTGCGCACCCGCCTGCCAATTTCAAGAGGATAAAAAATGCCCATTAGAGTATTAATCGCCGACGATCACGTTTTTTATCGGGAGGGGGTGCGTGCCCTATTGACCCAATCATCTGATATCGAGATGATTGGGGAAGCCAGCACCGGTGAGGAAGCAATTGCACGCACTGACGAGCTTCTGCCCGACGTCATCCTCATGGACTTGAAAATGCCCGGCATCAATGGCATCGACGCCACCCGCCGGATCCACGAAAGTCACCCCAAGACGGGCGTGTTGGTTATCACCATGTTCGATGATGACGACTCGGTCTTTGCTGCCATGCGCGCTGGCGCACGTGGCTATCTGCTCAAAGATGCTGATCAAGACGAATTGGTGCGAGCGATCTTTGCTGTGGATAGAGGCGAGGCCATCTTCAGTCCGGC
>JBGSTO010000014.1:0-2080 GCA_041736465.1 Anaerolineales bacterium
GGGGCAAAGCCCCCCACCGGCTTGAAAATGTTTGTGGTTATATCCAGGCATGAAAACTTACAAACACCTCTATTCGCAGATCGCCGCCTTCGAAAACCTGCGCCAGGCTTTCCGTATAGCCGCCCGCGGCAAACGCAAGCGCGGGGATGTGGCTGCGTTTGAATACCACCTCGAGCCTAATTTGCTCTCGCTGCAGGCCGACCTGCACGCCGAAACCTACCTGCCTGGAACTTATTTCAACTTCCGCATAACCGACCCCAAGCCGCGCTTGATCTCGGCGGCTCCCTTCCGCGACCGGGTGGTGCACCACGCCCTGTGCCGAGTGATCGAACCGTTGTGGGAGCGGCGCTTCATCTACGACAGCTACGCCTGCCGGGTAGGCAAGGGCACCCACGCCGCCCTGGACCGCTGTCAGCGGTATGCCCGCTGCCACGCGTACGTCTTGAAGTGCGATATCGAGCATTTCTTTCCCAGCATCGATCACGCTTTGCTTTACCGGCAGTTCGACGCCCTGATTGCCGACCCGCCCACGCTGCGCCTGTGCCAGAAAATCCTGGACAGCGGCGCCGGTGTGCACTCAACCTCTGCCGGCCCGATTTACTTCCCCGGTGATGATCTGTTTGCCGCGCTGCGCCCGCGCGGCCTGCCCATCGGCAACCTGACCAGCCAGTTTTGGGCTAATGTCTACTTGAATCCCCTGGACCAGTTCGTCAAACGCGAGCTGAAATGCCGCGCTTACCTGCGCTATGTCGACGACTTTTTGCTCTTTGCCGACGACAAAGCCAGCTTGCATGCCTGGCGGCAGGATTTGATTGAATTTTTATCTGCACTGCGCCTGAGGCTGCACGAAAACCAGGCGGCAGTCTTCCCTGTGCACACCGGCATTCCCTTCCTGGGCTGGCGCGTATACCCTGACCACCGCCGCTTGAAGCGGCGCAACGGCGTGGCCTTTCAGCGGCGATTCAAACGGCTGCTGCAGGAAATGGCCGGTGAACGCATCAGCTATGATCAGGTAAAAGCTTCGATCACGAGCTGGATCGCGCATACTGCTCATGGCGATACCTGGGGACTGCGCCGCTCGCTGATATCATCCGAAGTCTGGTGAGGTAAGTATTGATGAAGCAATCGCCAATCTTCAGCAAAACGTACGACCTGGTGGCCTGGATCATTCCGGTGACAATCCAGTTTCCCCGCCAGCAGCGCTTCGTCATGGCGGCCGCGCTGCAGCGCGAGGCATTGCGCTTTCAAGAGCTGCTGATCGAGGCCGTCCACCACCCCAATCCAGACAGCTCCTTGCGCGCCGCGGATGCGGAGCTGGATAAGCTGCGCACCCACCTGCGGCTGAGCCTGGAAATGCGCTTGATCAAGCCAGGGCAGTATGAACACGCTGCGCGCATGACGACGGAGATCGGGAAATTATTGGGTGGGTGGAAATCTACTCAGGCAGCCCGCGGCCGGCAGACACCATCTGCCGGTTCGCAGTTGTGGGGCCGGGCAGTGGGTTGCGCGGCGGCTCGTGGAACAATCATCATAGGAACGCCCGCTGTGCGTACCGCAACAGGAACGTACCCGACAACTTCAATAACAACCTTGGGTTTCGGGTGGTTTCCCATGACATTGACCTGCAGGCCGGTAAAGCCTGGCATCGCCGAGATACAGGACGAGGCCCACGGCTGGTCTGGCGAACGCTGCCTGCCAGCCGGTCATAGCCAGCGCCGCCCGTCCCTGGCTGGCTGGTTTTATCCTCGCCAGCCGAATATCAAAAGGGCCTGCGCCCTCTGGTAAACCCGGGTTCTGCCCCAGGTTGAACGTTGGCGCAGGCCATTTGGCTCAGGTCGTGCTAGAATCATTGTCAGCCTAATGTGATGCGAATAGAGTGACTTCTATGGCAAAGAAAAAATCTACCAGCCAGGCAGATCGCACCATCCAGGGCGGCGTGCACGCCGGTCGAGATGCTCATATCGGGGATCAATATATCTATATCACCCAATACCTGGCGATGTCCCCCTTCTCCCCACCGGCCAATCTGACCGAGCTGCGCACTGCCTACCTCGAATACGTGCGCCGCACCCACCGGGCG
>JBGSTO010000052.1:0-3936 GCA_041736465.1 Anaerolineales bacterium
CAAAGCGACCGAAGAATCTACATCGCCTTACTGCTGCAGCGTGCACAGCGCCTGGCGGATCTCACCCAGGTGATAGGCGGTGTGCACGATCATGGCAATGGCTCCGGCGACTTCAAAATCGCTCGGCCATTCCGTTGTATCGTGGATCAGCGCCTTGATGCGGTCGTAGCTGGCGCGCAACCCTGCCTTGAGCGCCTCCCATTCGGCGGGAGATACACCCTTTGTTGTGCGCCAGATCTCCCCCCAATCTACACGCTCGAAAACACCAGAGCGCACGTTGTGTTCCAGCACGTCCAGGTAGAACGCGACGTGCTTCACCTGCGCCGCCAACGTAGCGCACTTGCCGCCCACCGGGATGGAGGCTTCCTCGGCAGAGATCGTCGCCAATGTCTCGAACATCGACGTGCCCTTGTCGAGGAAAATCCCGTGCACGTTGTCGAATGCCTCGTCCAGCAGCATGTACAAAGCTTTAGTGAAATGCTCTACTTGAATTTGATCTGTCATCAGGTTTTCTCCTCGAACCAGCATTATTCTAACAAAAAAGATCGAATTAGTCAAACATTTGTTCTAACATTTGTTCTCAAAGCGGCTCTTTTTTCCACTGCTCGATGTATTCCAGCGACTGGTGGCGGAAGTACGTGTCGTACAGCTCGGCGTAGTGCCCGGACTGCGCCATCAGCGCTGCGTGGCTGCCTTCTTCGATGATCCTTCCATCGCGGATCACGATGATGCGGTCCGCCGATTTGATCGTCGACAGCCGGTGGGCGATCACGATCGCCGTTCGGTCGCGCAGCACCACCTCCAGCCCCTCCTGGATCTGCGCCTCGGTCAGCGGATCGACGCTTGCCGTCGCCTCATCCAGGATCAGGATCGCCGGGTCCTGCAGCAGCACCCGCGCCAGGGCGACCAGTTGGCGCTGGCCCATCGAGATTCCTTTTCCCTCTTCGCCAACCTGCGTCGCCAATCCCTGGGGCAGCGAATCCAGCCAATCGCCGCCTGCCACGCGGGATGCCACCGCAGTCACCTCTTCATCGCTGGCGTCTGCCTTGCCGTAGCGGATGTTTTCTGCCACCGTGCCGGCGAACAGGAAAGGCGTCTGCGGCACGATCCCGAGCTGGCGGCGGTAAGAATCGATGTCGAATGAACGGATGTCCTGCCCGTCGATCAGCAGTTTGCCGCCCTGAAACTCGTAGAAGCGCGCCGCCAGCTTGCTCAGGCTCGACTTGCCTGCGCCAGTGTGCCCCACCAGCGCCAGCGTCTCACTTGCTCGGATGGTCAGGTTGAAGTCTTCCAGCACGCACTCATTCGCCGTATAGCGAAAATCCAGATTGCGAAATTCGATCCGCCCTTTCAGGCGCGGCGCAGGCCGGTTGTCGCTCTGCACCACGCGCGGCTCGGCGTCTACCAGTGCGAACACTCGTTCGCTGGCAGCCAACCCTAACTGGAACTGGCTCCAGAATGAAGCAATGCTGATAAGCGGGAACCAGAACAGGTTGATGCTCTCGATGAACAGGTAGTAATTCCCCGCGCTCACCGCTCCGCCGCGCACGCTCATGCCGCCAAAGTACACCACCAGCGCCGTACCGATGCCCGCGATCGTACCCAGGATGGGGAAAATGCCGCTGAAGGTCAGACCCTGGCGCAGGCTCAACCGGTACGCCTGCGCATTTACCGGCTTGAATTCGTTGTAGATGCGCATTTCCTGGCGAAAGTTTTTGGCGACGCCGATGCCGGTGATCGATTCCTGCACGGTGGCATTGACCTCTGCCAGCACACGCCGCGCCTGGGTGGTCGTGTAGCGCGCCAGGCGGCGGAACGCCAGGGCGGTCGCCACCACGATCGGAGCAATTGCCAGTGCGATCAGCGCCAGCTGCAGATCGATGAAGACCAGCAGTCCGACCACGATCACCACGATCAGCACCTGGCTCATCAGGCTCAGGGTCAGCGTTACCACGTTCGAAAAGTCCTGCGTATCCGAAGTTACCCGGCTGACGATCTTACCTGTGGAGTATTCGTCGTAGAACGACATATCCCGCGCCAGCACCGCATCGAAGGCGTCCTGGCGCAGCTTCAACACCACGTCGCCGACCGTGCGCGCCGTGTACCGCTGGCGGAAATAGTTGAACGTCCACGACAGCGCTCCAGACAGAAAGATCGCACCGATCAGCCACGCGGTGCGCTGCCAGATCGTCTCGCCGAGGTTTGCAGCCTCTCCCAACCGGTCAAGCCCGCGTGCGATCAGGAAAACGAACGCCGCATCCATCGCCGAATTAAGAAAGATCAATCCCGCCACCACCCCCATCACCCTGAGGTGGGGCCGGAAATATCCCATGATCCGCACCAGCAGTTGCCGGTCGTTGTACTCGCGATCGTAGGCTTCGGCATCCAGCCCATCCATGATGAAACCCATAATCGTCTCCTTTATTGATATGAACCGCGAAGAAAAAGATCAACACTAAGGACACAAAGGAGGCGCAAAGTCCACAAAGGTTATTATTCGAATCTTTGCGATCTTGTGTTCTTCCTTTGTGATCTTTGTGTTTCGGTCTTTTCCCTTAGCGTCTTCGTACCTCCACGGTTAATCATTTTGCGTGACCCATGAAGTGCGGTGGGTAAAAATCCTTACTCATAGTGTGCGAAGATCCGCCGATATAAATCGCAGCGCTGCATGAGCTCTTCGTGCGATCCTTGATCCGCGATCTCGTTGCGGTGCAGCACCAGGATCTTATCTGCCCGCCGGATTTGGGACAGGCGGTGCGTGATGAGCAGGGTGGTGCGCCCTTCGAGCACCCGCTTGATCGCCCGCTGGATCTGGTCCTCGGTGGCGCTGTCCACTGCACTTGTCGAGTCATCCAGGATCAAGATGCGCGGGTCGGTAAGCAATGCGCGGGCGATGGCAATGCGCTGGCGCTGCCCTCCGGAGAGGGTCACCCCGCGCTCGCCGACCACCGTCTGGTAGCCGTTTGCGAACTTCTCGATGAAGTCATGTGCCTGAGCAGCCCTGGCTGCGGCTTCGACTGCCCCGTTGTTCGACTGCTGTCCCATTCCGAAAGCGATGTTCTCGTAGATCGGCCGCGAGAACAGAAAGATATCCTGTTCGATGGTCGAGATTTGCGAGCGCAGCGAATCCAGGTTCCACTCGCGCACATCCACCCCGTCGATCAGGATGCGCCCCTCGTTCACATCGTAGGTGCGGTTGACCAGCTTCGCCAGCGTCGTCTTGCCCGAGCCAGTCTGCCCGACGATGGCGATCGTCTCTCCCGGCGCGGCGCGGAACGAGACGTCCCGCAGCACAGGCATGCCCTGGGGATCGTTATCCAACCGGAATGTGACGTGTTCGAAGACGATCTCCCCTCGCATGCTTGCCGTGTAGCCGCTCTTGTTCTCGTCCAGCTCGGTTTCCTCTTTCATCAGGTCGAGAATGCGCTGGGCGCCGGCAAGCCCCATTTGCACCAGCGAAAAGGTGAAGATTGAGATGAACGCCGGGAAGCGCAGCACGCCCATCAGCCCCATGTAAGCCACCAGCTCGCCCGTGGTCAGCGTCCCCTGCGACACCAGCCACAACCCGTGGGCGAACGCACCGGTGAACGCAAACCCCAGCAGCAGCAGAGGCAGGTAGCGCGCCTCGATCTCCCCCTGTTTGACGTATAGATCGCGCACCCGGCGGGCGTTTTCCACGAATTTCCGCCGCTCCTGCGCCTCCTGTACCGTGGACTTGACCACTTCGATCCCCATGATCGTCTCGGTCAGCCCGGCGTTTAGCTCGCCGAAACGCCAGCGCTGCTCGGCTGCCACCGGGTTGAGCTGCCGGACGTAGCGGCGCACGGCAAAGATGTAGACGATCACAAACAGCACCGGCGCCGCCAGCAGCTCGGCTCGCAAGAAGGCGATGAACACCAGCGGTGCGATGATGCCGATCACCGACTCGGTGATCAG
>JBGSTO010000079.1:0-3660 GCA_041736465.1 Anaerolineales bacterium
GCCAGGTGCGCCGTCGCATCCGTCGTATAAATCGGCCCCCGGTAGCCGTGTTTCACCAGGTTAGGAAGATTACCGATATGATCGATGTGCGCGTGCGAAACGATCACCGCATCCAGCTTGCGCACATCGAAAGGGAAATTGCGGTTGCGCCGGTACGACTCATCCCGCCTGCCCTGGTACAGCCCGCAGTCCAGCAGCAAACGCTTCCCATTCACCTCGATCAAATGCTGCGAACCCGTCACCGTCTGCGCCGCGCCATGAAATGTAATCTTCATCGTCCCTCTCCAGAGATCAATCTAGGGGCGGGTCTGTTCAGGCCAGGCACCCTCGCCCAAACACCCCACCCTCAGACCTACCAACTTCGCCAACTACAACAAAGACCCGCCCGCCCCCGCCCGCCGTAATAACCGGCCCTTGCATGCTGCTCTCTCCCCGTAGGGGCGGGTCTGCTCAGGCCAGGCATCCTCGCCCAAACACCCCACCCTCAGGCCTTCCGACCTCGCCAACTACAACAAAGACCCGCCCGCCCGGTCCCATGCCACAACCGGTGCTCCTCATTATACAACCAGCCACATTAGAAATAACGGCCAAAGCCGTGGGTGTGTCAGGGCATAAACAAAAAAGCTGGACAAGGCGTTCTTTTTCTGGCATGTCATTGCGAACCCGGCGCACTTTGCCGGGTGAAGCAATCCCCTGGTTTGCAGGAGCGTGCTTCCCTTCGCAAGCTCATGGCAAGCTGTCAGGCAAAAACTGCCCACCACCTGCCATGCAGCCCGCCATCCCCTCCCTATTCGACCACCGTGATCACGATTTTGCCGCGCGCGTGCCCTGCCCCCAGATAACGCATCGCCTCAGGCGCCTCACTCAGCGGGTATCGTTTCTCGATAAACGGCGCCACCTTCCCCGCCTCCAGCAGTTCCTTCACCGCCAGCAAATCCTCCTGCCTGGCCTTGGCCGATAAGGCCACCAGCCGCCGGCCTCCCTTCTTTGAAAGCCGCGGCCCCAGCAGCAGCGCCTCGAACAGTTGGGATACCTTCCCCCCTGCCATCACATAAACGCCCGTCGGCGTCAGAGCACGCTGGTAAGCCCGGATCGGGTGATAACCGTTGGCTGCCAAAATCAGATCGTATTGCTGCCCGTTTTCGGTGAAATTCTCTTTGGTATAGTCAATCACGTAATCGGCGCCAAGCGAGCGCGCCATCTCCACATTGCGCGTGCTGCACACCGCCGTGACCTCTCCCCCGAACGCCTTCGCAATCTGCACAGCAAACGTACCCACCCCGCCCGAGGCCCCGTTGATCAACACCTTTTGTCCCGGCCTGATCTGCCCACTGTCGCGCAAACCCTGCAAAGCGGTCATCGCTGCTAACGGCACAGCCGCCGCCTGCTCGAACGACAGATTGGCCGGTTTCAGCGCCAGAGCACGCTCGGGGACGGCGGCATACTCCGCGAACCCACCCGCACCGCCGCCAAAGATATCGCCAAACACCTCATCTCCCGGCTTGAACTGCGTCACTTTTTTGCCAACCGCCTCGACCCGCCCGGCTATGTCCGCCCCCAGAATAGTGTATTTCGGCTTGAACATCCCGGTCATCAGGCGCACCAGAAAGATATCCGCCGTCAGCAGGTGCCAGTCAGCCGCATTTACCGAAGCCGCGTGAATCTGCACCAGCACCTGCTCGTCGTTGGGAACAGGCTTCTCCACGTCTTTCATCTGAAGCACATCCGGCGAGCCGTATTTTGTATAAACAACAGCTTTCATAGAATTGCTCATTGCAAATCGTACCTTCCTCGTATTCTCAATAATCACCTCGTCGCCCGCCCCGCGCCCACTGCGCCATGCTCCACGCGCGCCACGTCACAAATCGGCGGTCCTGCGAAACCGGCACCATGCTCCCCGCGCACCGCGTATCCAAAACGGCGCCCGTAGGGGCAACAG
This sequence comes from Anaerolineales bacterium, assembly GCA_041736465.1. Classification (GTDB taxonomy): domain Bacteria; phylum Chloroflexota; class Anaerolineae; order Anaerolineales; family UBA4823; genus JAJUJL01. Next base: position 1,940 of record JBGSTO010000079.1, read on the forward strand.
CATCCGGCAACCTCAACTCGCTCCCAACGCGCCAACCTCCAGCCGGATGCTTTGCATTCGCCACAAATTCTACTGCCCGTGGATTTGCCCCTCCAGCGAATGCCGCCCGCCCCGCGAAATGCCACCACCTCTATTGACCTGTCATCCTGAACGAAGTGAAGGATCTAGCTCTTTGCGCGCGCCCCACGAAGTGTCACCAGCCTTATTGACCTGTCATCCTGAACGAAGTGAAGGATCTCGTTCTTTACGCTCGCCCCACGAAGTTTCACCAGCCTTACTGACCTGTCATCCTGAACGAAGTGAAGGATCTGGTTTTTTGCATGCGCCCCACGAAATACCACCAGCTTTTTTAATGACCGCCCTCGCCAATAACCCGAAAAAACAACGTTTTCCTACTGTGAAATGCAGCCCAATGGGCTCCTCCATCCCCCTTGCATTTCCGCCTCTGACCTTTGGGCTGGACTTCCCCCGAAAAAGTGGACACCATAAATGTCGCGATGGAGTACACTAACGACAGGAGAAGCCAGATGGACGAACGGAAATACCGGACCTACACGAAGGAATTCAAGCTCGAAGCCCTCGAACTGCTCAAGAGCAGCGGAAAAAGTGCTGGGCAGCTCGAGCGAGAGCTGGGGATTACGCCCGGGTTGTTGCTGAAGTGGCGGTCCCGCTACCAAGCCGTACAGCAGCCAGGGGAAGCGGCTAAACTGATGCCGAGCGATCTGGAAGCTGCGAAGGCTGAGATTCGGCGCCTGCAGCGTGAGCTGGCAGACGCTGAAGAAGAGCGAGAAATCCTAAAAAAAGCGGTCAATATTTTCTCCCGAAAAAGCGCATGAGATACGCCTTTATGTCAGCCCACGAAGATCGACATTCGGTCCAGCGGATGTGTGCGGCGCTGCACGTGACCCGCAGTGGCTACTATGCTTGGCGGTCCCGGCCGATCAGTGAGCGGGAGAAAGCGAATCAAGTCTTGCTGCAGCAGATCAAAGACGAGTTTCGGGACAGCCGCCAGACCTATGGCAGCCCGCGCATTCAGGCCGCCTTGCGCCGCAGACGCATCGTGTGTGGTAAGAACCGGGTGGCTCGCCTGATGCGCCAGCACGACATGGTGGCTCGCAAGCGGCACAAGCGGCATCCGCAGACCACCCAGCGCGAAGCGGGAGTTGTGCCAGCCCCCAACCGGCTCAACCAGGACTTTTCAGCGCCGGCCCCGAACTGCAAATGGGTGACAGATATCACCTACATCGATACTCAAGAAGGCTGGCTGTACCTGGCATCCGTCCTGGATCTGTATTCGCGTAAGATCGTCGGCTGGGCGATGGCCGATCACATGCAAACGTCCCTGGTGGCAGCGGCTCTGAACATGGCGTTGGGGCGACGCTGGCCGCAAGCCGGGCTGCTGCATCACTCGGATCAGGGCAGCCAATACACCAGTCTGGCTTACCAAACCGATCTGTCCCAACACGGGTGCCAGGTCAGTATGAGCCGGGTCGGCAATTGCTATGACAATGCGGTCATGGAGAGCTTCCACGCTACCCTGAAAGCCGAATGTGCCGATGCCCCGTTTGAAACCCAGGCCCAAGCCCGCACGCAAATCTTTGAGTACATCGAAGCCTGGTACAACCGCCGGAGGTTACACTCCACCTTGCGCTATTTTAGCCCCGAAGAATTCGAACGCCAATCGCGACATTAACCGTGTCCACAAAATCGGGGCAAGCCCA
>JBGSTO010000116.1:0-6772 GCA_041736465.1 Anaerolineales bacterium
TTTCATAGAAGGAAGCGTATAAATCAAGCGCTTCCCATACTTTCATCCGCTCCGGCAGCGCCGCTTCTTGTAGCTGGGTGCCAATGCGGTTGCCCAACTTGCGCGCCTCGGTTTGCGGATCCAGACCGAGCACCGAGACGCGTCCACCATCCGGTTTGCGCAACCCCATGACTGACTCAATCGTCGTCGTCTTGCCTGACCCATTTGGCCCGATGATGCCAAAGATCTCGCCTTCATCGACGTTGAAGGAAACATCATCCACGACCGTAACTCCGTCGTAAGCCTTGTGTAGATTTCGTACTTCAATAACCTGTGTCATCGTACACTCCTTTCAAGCTCTGGCTCTATTTCCTGCCGCCATACAAGATGAATGAAACGCCAACGACGATGATGCCTAGAGGCCACAGGCCTGAGACACTGTAGCCCAGCGCCATCGCGACCATGTAAGCGAAGGGCAGCACGGCGAAAACGGCAATGCTGAAGACACGGCGGGTGAGGCGCCCGTCTTCCTTGTAGCGCCTATACGCCGACACGCCGATCAAATAAATGGGCAACAGGGCTATCAGCATCGAGGGGCTGTGCCCCGCGATGGTGATCCCGGACGTCCCCATGAGGAAGATGGCGCCCATGAGGACCATAAACGCCCCCATCCACTTTCCAGCTTCGTGTTCCCCTTTGACCTGTTCTGAATTGACAACTGTTTCCTGTTTCATGACATCCTCCTGTCTGATTCTGACTGAAAAGTTTGTGTTCAATGGCTATAGAATAGCAGCCGGCCCGCAGAATGTAACCAGCCGAGAGATTGAATTTGGGCTATCGAGGGATGGATTATGCGGTCAACCGACTGGGAGCGACCGCATCAACCGATCGGTTGATGCTTGGATCCACTCGGCCAAAGGTAATACTACTCCCCTGCTGCTGATTGCGTATTTGTACGATCTACCGGACAGGCTGGGCGGCGATCTGGTGGATCGCTGGAGCAGAAAAAGTGCGCTGGCGCTGCCGGAGGCGGTACCGGCGATGCGCACGCTGGCGCCTCAGGGCTGGGTTTGCTCAAATTGACGCCAATATGACAGCTACACGCAATTGCCATTTTATCAGGCGCATTTTGCAGGCTTGCAAGATGCTTCACTGCGTTCAGCATGACACGCAAACGCCAGGGGCAGCCGTGCCAAAGCACCAAACAGGCGCTCAGTCCGGCACGCAGGTGCAGAGGAGATTAATATTGGATTAGACTTATCCGATTTGGATTGCCGGATACATCCAGCCGCGGCTCTGCTGCGTAAACATTTTTCAGACTATCCGAACCTGAATCGAAGGAGCAGCCATGAAAAAACCGAATACCCTTACCATTGCGTTGATCGTCCTGATCCTGGCAGCCCTGAGCGGTATCACTGCTTTTGCAGATGATCTGGAGAACTTCCGAGCCAAGCTCAAAGGCAAGTACGAAGTGCCAGCCGTCAGCACAAAAGCCAAGGGCGAAGCTGAATTTGAGCTTGCCGAGAGCGGTGATGCCTTTGCTTATAAGCTGAAAGTTGAGAAGATCGAAAATGTCGTTGCCGCACACATCCATATGGGCGCACCTGGCGCCAATGGCCCGGTGGTAGTCTGGTTGTACGGGCCGGTAGCGGCTGGCGGTGGGCGCATCAAGGGCACCATCGCCGAAGGCAGCATCACCAGCGCTGATTTTGTCGGACCGCTCGCCGGGCAGCCATTCAGCGCCCTGATCGATATGATTGCCAGCGGCAACGCCTATGTGAATGTACACACCAATGACGGCGTCGCCCCCACCAACACCGGTCCGGGTGACTTTCCCGGCGGCGAAGTTCGCGGGCACGTACACTAACCAATCCCCCACTCCTCCGTTCCGATGGGTTCCAAACAAATCAGACCCGACTGACCACCGGGTCTGATTTGTTATTTGTTTCTCGGGCAATGCAACTGCCTGGCTCAATATGGCGATAATTATGATATAATTAGAACGTCTGTTCGGATCAATGGAGGTATGGGATGGATGCGCTGGAACGCCTGAAATTTTTATCATCCGACATGCAGCTCGAGCCGGCAGAAGAGACGGGCTGCCCGCAGCCGCCCCACGCTGGACGAGCGAAAAACGTGTACATCAGCAAGGCAGTGCTGCCCAACGGGCAACGCATTTCACTGCTCAAATCGCTGTTGACATCCGCCTGCGAGCGCAACTGCTACTACTGCCCTTTCCGCGCCGGGCGAGATATGCGCCGGGAGACTTTCAAGCCGGAAGAGTATGCCAAAACATTTATCAATCTGTACCGTGCCGGCCTGGTCGAAGGCAGTTTCTTGAGCTCTGGCATTATCGGCGGTGGGATGCGCACCCAGGATCACCTGCTGGACACAGCCGATATGCTGCGCAAGATGGGATACACTGGCTACCTGCACCTGAAGATTATGCCCGGCGCCGAGCGCGCCCAGGTAGAGCGCGCCATGCAGCTCGCCGACCGCCTGTCGGTCAACCTGGAGGCTCCCAACAGCCTGAGGCTGGAAAAGCTGGCGCCAGGCAAACTGTTCACCGAGGAGTTGATCCGCCCGCTGCGCTGGATCGAGGAGATCCGCCGCAGCCAGCCGGGGCACCATGGTTGGAACCGGCGCTGGCCCTCTACGGTCACCCAATTTGTGGTCGGCGGCGCCGGGGAGAGCGATGTGGAACTGCTGAAAACCAGCGAGTATTTGTACCGCAGCCTGCGCCTGAGCCGGGCATATTATTCAGCCTTCACACCGATCGTAAATACGCCCCTGGAAAACCATCCAGCCGCTCACCCCATGCGTGAGCATCGGCTGTACCAGGCATCTTTTTTACTCAGAGATTACGGTTTCACGCTGGAAGAGCTGGCCTTCGATCAGCAGGGCGATTTGCCCTTGCAAACCGACCCCAAGCAAGCCTGGGCGCTCGAACATCTCAGCCAACGTCCGATAGAAATCAACCGCGCCAGCCACCAGGAGCTGCTGCGCATCCCCGGTATCGGCCCGAAAGCTGCAGCCGAGATCATCCGCCTGAGAAGCTCAGATCACCTGAGCAGCCTGGATGCCCTGGCGCATGCCAACATCCAGGTGCAAAGAGCGGCACCCTTTATCTTGCTGAACGGCAGGCGCCCCGATCACCAGCTCAGTTTATGGCAGGTTAGCGCATCGGCGTAATGTAATTTATTGTTTTAACAGACGGTAAAGAACACCAGGATTTCTTACACAAATAGTCTTGCTATTTCACCCAGCCTGCTCTATACTGATACAAACCAGGCGCGAACCGGAGGAGCTGGATGAACAGCGCAGGCCGCGATCCCCTGCAGCCAGCTGATTTGGGGATCATCCTTTCATATCAATGCCCCAATGAGTGCAAGCACTGCCTGTATAACTGCGGGCCATACTGGCGCGGCTGGATGAGCGAGGCAAACCTGTACACAGCGATGCAGAGTGCTCGAGTCTGGTCTCCGGGAGTCCAGATTCACCTGTCCGGTGGAGAGCCATTTCTAAATTTTCCGTTGTTGTTGAAGGCAGTCGAAATCGCTCACGAGCTGCGCATTCCTGTATATGCGGAAACCAGCGCCTGCTGGTGCAATCAGATTGACCTGGTTTACGATCGCTTCGAAGCCCTCAGCCAGGCGGGCTTGAGCGCCATCTTGATCAGCTGCTCTCCCTTCCATGCAGAAAATATCGCCTTGAAGAAAACCCTGCTGGCGATTAATGCCGGGCTGGATATATTTGGGCTGCAAGGCGTGATGGTATACCTGCCCGACTGCATTGAGCAGATTCGCCGCTTTGGCCTGGAGGATCCCGTACCGCTGGTCACCTATCAAAAGGCTTTTGGGCACGACACGGCAGGAGTGTTGTTCTGGGAAGGGTATGGGTTGATCGCAGGCGGAAGGGCCGGTTACTGCCTGGGCGAGTTTACCGAACAGCTGCCGCCGTCTGCTTTCGAAGGCGATCACTGCCGCCTGGAGATTCTGCACGCGCACCATTCGCACTTCGACTTATATGGCAACTTTATCACCGGCTACTGCGGTGGTCTGAACATCGGCAGCTGGCAAAACCTGCCAGAGCTGATCGAACGGGCTGAAGCGGGCAGTTTTCCCGAATTAATCAACCTTTTGATCGATGAAGGCCCTTATGGCCTGTTCTGTATGGCGGTAGAAGCATATGGTTATACGCCGCTCCACCATGGGTATGCCGGGAAATGTCACCTGTGTGTGGACGTCCGCCGGCACTTGAGCCGGATGAAAGACTTTCCAGAACTTCAACCGGCGGAATTTTACAACCACCTTCCAGACTGAAGCGAATAGAACGCTTCCCATTCAGGAGCACTGCGCATGACGCATTCCTTACCTGGCGATACCCCGCGGGAAAACAACCGCCTCAGCTCAAGCGAGATTAACCGGCTTAAGACCTACCTGATCAATGCGCTGGTGAACGAGATTGGAGAAAATATCTCCGCCCAGCACGGAAAGCGCAATGCTATTCTGGAGGGCATCGATCGCATCATCACCCGTCACAAGATTCAACTCAACGACCAACAGATGGACCGGCTGCGGGGGGAAGTACTGAACGAACTGGTGGGCTATGGGCCGATTCAGCCCCTTTTGGATGACCCTCAGATCAGCGAGGTGATGATCAACGGCCCGTACAGCGTTTTCTACGAGAAAGACGGGCGCCTGCTGGAGAGCGAAGTAAAGTTTGAAAATGAAGACCACCTGCTGCGCGTGATCGACCGCATCCTGCACCCACTGGGACGGCGCGTCGACCGGGATAACCCGACTCAGGACGCTCACCTGCCGGATGGCTCGCGGGTAAACGTGGTGATTCCTCCGGTTGCCATCGATGGACCGGCAGTGTCCATACGCAAATTCCTGCCCAATCGTATGGCGATCGAAGATCTAATCGCCCTGGATGCCATCACCCCGCACATGGCTGAGTTCCTGAGGGCGTGCGTGGTGGCGCGTTTGAATATTTTGATCACAGGCGGCACCAGCTCCGGTAAGACCACCATGCTCAACATCCTGAGCGGCTTCATCCCGGGCAACGAACGCATCGTCACCATCGAAGATGCGGTCGAGCTGCAGCTCCAACAGCGCCACGTCGTGCGCCTGGAAACTCGACCGGCTGGCATGGACGGCAGCGGCGCGGTCACCACCCGCGACCTGGTGCGCAATGCGCTGCGCATGCGCCCCGATCGCATTGTGGTCGGCGAGGTGCGCAGCGGTGAGGCGCTGGATATGCTGCAGTCGATGAATACCGGTCATTCCGGCTCATTGACCACGCTGCACGCCAACACACCGCGGGATGCCATCTCGCGCCTGGAGACCATGGCGATGATGGCTGGGTTGGAGCTGCCCCTGGTTGCCATTCGCCGGCAGATCACCTCAGCGTTGAACCTGATCGTGCACCAAACCCGGCTGACCGATGGCACGCGCAAAACCACACAGATTACCGAAGTGGTTGGCATGGAGAGCGACGTGGTCACCCTATCAGACATCTTCCGCTTCGACCAGGCTGGCATCTCTGTGGACGGTAAGATCGATGGCATGCTGCGCCCCACCGGCATCCGCCCAATGTTTTCACCTCGCCTGGAAGCGGTGGGATATAAGTTAAAAGGGGAGATCTTTGGCGCCGGCAAGAGCTGGCAGTAAAAACCCAATGGAAAGCGATGAAAGCGTCCCCACGGCAGGCACCGGCGCAGCCAACCGGCTGCTGGTCGGAATTGACGTTGGGGGTACGTTTACCGATTTTGTGGTCTTCCATGCGGCAACCGGCAGGCTCGAAACCTTCAAGCTGCTTTCCACACCAGACGATCCATCCCAGAGCGTGCTGCAGGGATTGGATACCATCCGGCTGAAGAATGAGGAGGCAGAGATTTGGGTCGTTCATGGAACGACCGTGGCGACGAATGCCCTGCTCGAGCGAAAAGGCGCCCGCACTGCCCTGGTCACAACCGCCGGTTTTCGCGACCTGCTGCAAATCGGGCGGCAGAACCGGCCTGAGCTGTACCAGCTCTTCGTTCAGGCGGTGAAACCCCTTATTTCGCGGGAGCTGAGCTTCGAAGCCAACGAACGGATCGACCCACGCGGCCAAATCCTTCAGCCTCTCAACCAGCATGAAACTAACGCCCTGGTTGAGCGCATCCTTTCATCGGGAGCACAGTCTGCCGCTGTATGCCTGTTGTTTTCTTTTGCCAATCCAGAGCATGAACGTGCCCTGGGGGCGGCGCTGCGCAGTGCTGGTATGCCGGTATCCCTATCCAGTGAAATCCTGCCAGAGTTTCGCGAATATGAGCGCGCCAGCACGACGGCGGTCAATGCCTACGTTGCCCCCATCCTGGACGCTTACCTGGGTAAACTGGAGACTGCCACCCGGGAAAAAATCAGCGCTCGCAGTGTGCGCATCATGCAGTCCAACGGCGGCACTATGCGGCTGCAAGAAGCGCGCAAGCACGGGGTGCGCTGCATCCTGTCCGGTCCAGCCGGGGGTGTGGTCGGGGCGCAGCTGGCGGCGCAGATGGCAGCCGAGGCAGCCGGTCAGAATGAGCCGCTGCGGTTGATCACATTTGACATGGGCGGCACCTCCACCGACGTCGCCCTGATCGATGGACAGCCGCGCATTACCAGCGAGTCGTTGGTGGGCGGGTGCCCGATCCGCATTCCGGTGATCGATATCCATACCATCGGCGCAGGCGGCGGATCGATCGCCCGCGTCGACGCAGGCGGCGCGCTGCGCGTCGGACCGGAAAGCGCCGGCGCCGACCCGGGCC
>JBGSTO010000122.1:0-1672 GCA_041736465.1 Anaerolineales bacterium
GCGACGGATACGGTGCGCTTCGTCATCGTTGGCGAAGGGGTGCGCAAAGCAGAGCTGCAGGCGCAGGCGGAACGGCAGAAGCTGGAAAACGTGCTCTTCCTGCCATACCAGCCTCGCCAGGCGCTGGCGGAGATGCTGGCGGCGGCGGATGCCAGCCTGGTGACTTTGAATGCCCGCTCTTACGACACCTCCCTGCCCAGCAAGACCTTTGCCATCATGTCCAGCGCACGCCCAATACTTGCCATCACCCCTGCCGACAGTGAGATCGCTCATCTGCTTGAGCGGCATGGCTGTGGGTTTAACGTCCCGCCGGATGCGCCAGACCGGCTAGCGGCTCTAATTGAAAAATTAGCTGCGGGTGATTACCCACTGCAGCAAATAGGCGCAGCCGGGCGGGAAGTGTTAATAAAAGAATACTCGCGCCAGGTTTGCACGGCGGCTTTTGAGAGATTGATTTCCAAAGCAGTGTACGGCCCAGGGCAAGATGATGAGTGAAGGACTCCCGCGCACCATTCTGTTAAGTCGAGCACACAGCCTGTACGGTGGGCTGATCTTGCAGGAAGCCAGGAGCCAGGGTCTTCGAGTGGATGCGGTCGTGCTGCACGCAGTGAGCTGGCGGCAGAGTTATCTGCGGTCGAGAGCGTACGCCCGCAAGGTTGGCTGGTTAAACCTAGCTGCTACGATGCTGATCTATGCGATTGACGCCAGGTTGTTGGATCGTTCTTCCAGGCTGGGACATACAACGGTCGAGTTGGAAGCCAAATTACAAGGATTGCCTGTCTATTCGGTTGCTGCGCTGAATAGTCTATCGACGGCACAATTAATCAAAGAACTTAATCCACAATACCTGCTTTTAGGCGGCGTGGGCATTATTAGAGACAGCCTGATTCGCTCCGTACGGGAGGCTGTCATCAACGCTCATCCAGGCATTGTGCCATATTACCGGGGAAATTATGTCGTCCGTTGGGCGATTCTCAATGGAGATCCTGTTGGTGTTACCGTACACCTGGTGGATGCCGGTGTCGATACCGGGCCGGTCATAAATATTCAAAAGTACGAGCTGCCTCGTTCACGTTCTTTGGTGGAAATCGAAACTTACTTCGAAGGGAAACGCGCTGAACAAATCGTTCACCATTTGCTGAGGCTGCAGCGCTCAGAGTGCGCTCCTGAGATCCAATCCGAGCAGGGGAATACCCCACATTTCTCGTATATGCCGCTGCCCGAGCTGCTAAAGGTTTACCAACGTCTATACCGGCTTAATGGGGAACTGGCTGAGAAATGAATCTCGAAATCTTCGCCGAATGGCTGCGCCGCCAGGGAAAGCGCGTGCTGCGCACGGAGAGCAGCTACTGGCACGAGCAGGGGCCGCGCATTTACCAGGCTTTTCCCTATCACTGGCTGATCGCGCCCGGCGAGGCGGAGCTGGAAGAGCTGTGGCGGGGGCTGGGCGCCATCGGGCTGCGTTATTCCACGCCGCTGGAAAGTCGCTGCGGCGCGGCCAGCTACCACGTGCTGTTCGAGGGGCAAGATTACCCGCTCTCCGCCCTGCCCAAGAAGGCGCGCTACGACGTGCGCAAGGGGCAGGCGGCTTTCCGCATCGCATCACTGGCGTTTGCCGAGCTGGCTCAAAAAGGTTGGGCGGCGCGCCGGGATACGCTCGAACGCCAGGGGC
>JBGSTO010000150.1:0-3246 GCA_041736465.1 Anaerolineales bacterium
GCACTGCGCCGCCCCGGCGCGGATCGCCTCCACCACCTTACGCGGGTCTGCGCCCGCCTTCTGGGCAAAGACCAGCAGCTCGCCCATCGCCACCATCTGCGCCGCCACCATGATCTGGTTGCAAGCCTTGGCGATCTGCCCGGTGCCGCTGTCGCCGATATGCGTGATCGTCTTGCCCATCGCCTGCAGCGCGGGCAGTGCCTTCTCCAGCCCTTCTACCGGTCCGCCCACCATGATGGTCAGCGTGCCCTGGCGTGCGCCGATATCCCCGCCAGAGACCGGCGCGTCCAGGCATAGCACGCCTTTTGACCCCAGCTCCCGGGCGATATGCCGCGCCGTTGCCGGCTTGATCGTCGAATGGTCCACGAACAATAGCCCCGGTCGAGCAGCCTCGATCACCCCGCCCGCTCCCAGCGCCACCTTCTCCACGTCCGGTGAATCGGGCAGGTTGGTGAAGACGATGTCCACCTGCGCCGCCACCTCCGCCGCCGAGCCAGCCTGCTGCGCCCCCTCGGCGACCAGCTCATCCACCGCCGCCTGCGAGCGGTTGTGCACCACCAGCGAAAAACCGGCCTTGAGCAGGTTGCGGGCCATGGATTTGCCCATCAGCCCCAGGCCGATGTAGCCGAGTTTCAGAGTCTGCATATAGATTCTCCTTATTTGATGTGTCAGTCTGAGGGAGCGCAGCGACCGAAGAATCTAGATCCTTCGCTCCGCTCAGGATGACATCCTTTAGCGGGGCACCGCGTGGTGCGACCAGCAATTGGCGATCGTGTACGGGTATTGTAACGTATGTTGAATCACTGAGGCACTGAAAAAAAATAGTGAGGCACTGAGGTGTTCGGCCTGGCGTTTGAGCTTCGGGCATGGATAAGAGTCAACCTCCCGCCTGTTTCAGTTTGCTCGCAGGCAAGCCGAGCGCGCTGAAACGGGCATCTACCAACGGTGACGGGTCGCTCTGCCCGCGAGGCGGCACTTTCGTAGGGGTCAGGTCGATTGAATCACTGAGGCACTGAGAAAAAACTGAGGCGCTGAGTCAATTGGCGAAGCGTTTAATTTCCAGGCGTGGCGCGCCGAAGTTGAGCAGCAGCCCAACCTGATAGCCCGAGGCCTTCAAATAGGATAACGTTTGGATATGGTGCACATCCTGCAGTTCAGCCTGGGCTTTGATTTCTACCATCACCCCTTCAATTAAAAAATCGACCCGCTTGCTGCCCACCTTAACCCCCGGTATAACACATCCATCGTCACCTCACGGCCGAACTCCAATCCCTGAGCTTGCAGTTCAAGCGCCAGGGCGCGCTGGTAGATCACCTCTTCAAAACCAGGCCCCAGATGGCGATGAACCTGTGTAGCCGCGGCGATAATCTTCGACGTAATTTCTGAAAGTGGGTACTCCGGCTTGACAAACGCTCCACTCATCATCATCCCTCCACCGGTTGAACCTCAAAAGTCCAGACAAATTCCCTGAATTCATCCACCTACCCGCCTAAACCCTGGACGCAGCGCCCTCAGTGCCTCATCTTTTTTCAGTGTCTCAGTGATTCTTTCTACCCACCAAAAACAAATCATCCCCGCGCCCCTGCACCGGATAGCCAAAGCTGTCCAGCACCTCGAACACCCGGCGGTGGTCGAAGGGCAGATCCACCGTCAGGCAGTGCACGTCTTCGCAGCGCAGCACCTCGAAACCGGCGCCCCGTACCATCTCCAGGAGCTGCTCGGCGGTGTACTCGCGTACGTGCAGCTGGTAGAACCAGGGCGACTGCCCCAACAGCGCCATCTGCAACTGCACAACCGAGGCGGCATTGGGCGTGGTAACGAATAAGATACCGCCCGGCTTGAGCACCCGGCAGCATTCCTTCAGCAGGGCGCGCACCCCGCTGCCCTCGAAGCTGTCGTTGAATCCCTGCGGCAGGTCGGACAGGTGCTCCAGCACCTCGGTGGCGACCACCAGGTCAAGCGACCCGTCGGGAAAGTCCAGCGGCTGGCGCAGGTCGCCCAGCGTATTGCGCCACTCCCAGGCAGGGAACTCCTCTCGCAGCAGGTCGGAGACGATCGATGCACCGCCCAGCTCCACAGCTTTCAGCGGAAGCTCGCGCGGCAGCGGCAGCTCTTTCAGCCAGCGCACCGTCAGGTACAGACGGTAGCGGTGCGTCACCCATACCTGCGTCCATTCCGGCGAGTACTCGCGCTCCTGGCACAGCCCGCGGATGCGCCGGGCATAAGCCTCCCATTCCTCATCGGAAAGCTGGCGCACTGCGGCGTACAGCGCGTTTTCGTGCCGTCCCGCCCGGAAAGTCGCCCGCAGCATGCGCAGGCCGGCGCGCACGGCGCGCAGCAATGCCCTGGCACCTCGCAAAGGCGCCCTGATCACTCCACCACCTGCCATCCGGTGCGAAGCCGTGAAATCACGCCGGGCACGAGCAAGCCCGTTTCGCGCAATTTCGCGGCCTTTCGTGGTTTTCGTGTTCCAATCACTGCGCCTTACTCACCACCGGTCCATCTTTCGTATCCTTCACCATCCAGCCCAGCGCCTGGATCTGGTCGCGCAGCCGGTCCGATTCGGCCCACTCTTTGCGCTCGCGCGCCGCCTGGCGCGCCTCCACCAGCGCCTGCACCTCAGGCAGGGGTACATCGGCTGCGGCTTGGGGCGCCTTGTGCGCAGAATGCTGCGCCTGGCGCCAGATCCGCTCGGGGATGCCCTCACCGGCTTCCGGCAGGTGCAGGGAACCCAGCTTGCTGAGGGCGAAGCTCTCCCCGTTCTGGTACTGGTGCACGTGCCCGCCGCGGTGCGCCGCCACCTCGTTCAATCCGCTGCCCTGCAGTGCATCCAGCGAAGATGCCCCCGGGTGGTTTTGACCGGTGTGGATCAGTGTTACCCCACCCTGCCCCACCACCCGGCACAGGCCCTGCTGCAGATCCATGATCAGGGCAGTCTTCTCATCGATGCCCATCACGGTCAGGTCGGGCGGCAGCATTTCCATTAACCTGGCAAAACGCGGCTTCCCCATGAAGCAGCGCGACGTGTCCAGCTCGCTGCCGCCGTCGGTGTTGTTCCAGTGCGGGATGAATACCAGCGGCAGACCATACAGACCGAACAAGTCCAGCCCGGGCTTCCAGTGCAGGTCTTCGCCGACTTTATAGATTTCGTAAACCGGGAGGGCGTGGGTGCTGGCGGCCACGGTGGCGGCGGAGGCCAGTACCAGCGCGGCTCCCAGGCGGTGGCGCGCCAGGATGGCGTGCCAG
>JBGSTO010000151.1:0-10463 GCA_041736465.1 Anaerolineales bacterium
CGGATCGGCAACGTCGATCAGGTGGTGCGGCACACCGCCTCGCTCTACGAGGCTGGGCTTGGCGGTGCCGATATCCATACCCCGGTAGAACAGGCGCGAATCGGCGGAGACCACTTCCATATCCAGGCGCTGCGCCAGGGCGATGGCAGCCTCGGTCTTGCCGGCAGCCGTCGGCCCAACCAGCGCCACAAGCGGCTGGCGAGCGAGCACGTCAGCCTGCAGCCGCGGCGACATCTTCGAAATGCAGGATTTCTGGCTGAGGGGCGTCCGCGTAGCGGCGCACGGCGATCATGTCCAGGCGCCAGGCGCCTGCCGCATCGGGCTGTCCGAGCATATAGGCCTCCGCGGCGGAGCGCATGTGCGCCAGCTTGCGTGCAGAGATGCTCAGCTCCGGCGGGCCCAGGCTGCTGGAGGCACGCGTGCGCACCTCAACAAAGACAAACTGCTCCCCCTGCCTCGCCAGCAGGTCGATCTCGCCGTAGGCTGTGCGCACGTTGTGCGCCAGGATTTCGTACCCCTGCTGGCGCAGGTACTCGGCTGCCTGGGTCTCACCCCAGCGTCCCAAGGATTGGCGGTCCATTCAGCTGACCCACGTATCCCACACCCGCATCAGCCGGCTGCGCCAGGATCTCCGGCTGCCTGTCGATTTCTGGGCTACCTGCTGGTATAAAGACACCACCAGTTGGACGGTGTTCTCGATCGCGTAGCGATCCACCTGCTCGGAGGCCTGCTGCGCCATGCTCTTGCGTTCATCGTGGTTGCTGATCAGGCGCACCATCTTGGCGGTGAAAGACGCCAGGTCTTCCTCTTGCGCCAGGTATCCCGTCACCCCGTCTTCGATCGTATCGCCCACGCCCGGCGAGTCGATGCCCAGCACCGGCAGTCCGGCAGCCATGGCCTCGATCACCGTCAGCGGGTGCACTTCGGTTACAGACGCCGTTACGAAGGCATCCGAGATCGCCATGTAGCCGGGAAGCTGGTCGTAGGGGATTAATCCGGTGAATTTGACCTTATCGGACAATTTCATATACTGCACCCGGTCCTCCAGGTTGTCCCGCTCGGGTCCATCTCCCACCAGCAGCAAACCGAGGTGGTCGTAGGCCTGTGCAGCACCGGCAAATGAACGCAGCAAAAATGGCAGGTTTTTTTCCGGGCCGAGCCGCCCGACATAGGTCAGCAAGACTGTCTCGGGGGAAAATCCCAGCTCCTCGCGCGTAATGGCTGCCTCCCGCACGCGGAACGGCTGCAGGTCGACCCCATTCGGCACCACCTCGATGGGCACATCCACGCCAAAACGGCGCAGCACATCGCGCATGCCTGGCGACGGCGAGATGACCAGGCTGCAGGCGCGGCAAAACACCGGCAGGTAGGCTTCCATCGCCGTCTCACCGATCACATCGGGCAGCACAGGCAAGTAGGCGCGGGTATATAGGTCATAGCGGGTGTGATTGGTGAAGATCACTGGGATGCCGCGCGGGCGGCAGTAGCGCAGGGCCAGTGAGCCGCTCAGGAAGGGATGGTGCACATGCACCACATCCATCGTGCGGATCAGCGAGCGCGCCCGTTTGGCATAGTTCAGGCTGACGTAGTAGCCCGTGTTGAGCAGCGGCATGCCCGCCGAGCGGATGATATTGGTCTCGTCATCGGGATAGTCTTCGTTTCCGAAGGTAAAAACGAACACCTCGTGTCCCAACTGCTCGAGAAATTTCTTATTTAATGAAATGTAGTTGGTGATGCCGCTGATATGCGGTTTGTAAACATCCACCATCATTCCGATGCGCATGGTATTACCTCTAAATCTATTTTACCCTACCTGTACCTGCAACGGGATGTTATCATTTCCCCGTGGACCGCAGCCGGAATTTACCCGACGCCGACCGCCTGAGCATCCTCTCGGCGCTGATCTTGCTGGCTTATGCCCTGGCGCGCTTTCTCGACCTGCCGTCGCGCACCATCGAGATCCAGCTCCCGGGCTTGTACCTGGCCTGGGATCTGAACGTGCGCACTGCGGCGGGCCTGCTGGTGGCGGCGATGACCGCAGCAGGCGTGGAATGGCTGCTGCGCCAGCACCCGGCCTCCAGCAAACACGGTATCACCGGGCACTGGCTGCTGCCGGCGCTGACCGCCTGGGTGATCGGCACACCGCTTTTTCAGCTGCCGCTCGGCTTCACCTGGTGGGCGGGTTTCGCCCTGGGCGGTACGCTGCTTATGCTGGTGCTGGTCGCCGAATATATCGCCATCGACCCGGACGACGTGCGCCAGCCGGTGGCTGCCGCCGGGCTGACCGCCCTGGCGTATGCCCTGTTCTTGATCCTTGCCACCAGTTTGAGCGCCGCCGGGGCGCGCCTGCTCTTCACCGTACCGGCGCTCACCCTGGCAGCCTTCCTGACCAGCCTGCGCACGCTGCGCCTGCGCCTGCACCTGCATTGGGCGCTGGTCGAGTCGGGGCTGGTGGCCCTGCTGGTCACCCAGTTCGCGGCCGCCTTCTATTATCTGCCGCTTTCACCGGTGAGCTACGGGCTGCTCCTGCTTGGCCCGGCTTATGGCTTGACCAGCCTGCTCGCCAATCTGGCGGAAACAGAACCCTGGCAGCAAGCCGTGATCGAGCCGCTGCTGGTGCTGGTCGTTGTTTTCAGCATCAGCCTGTGGATCCGATGAATTTCCTTGCCTGGTCGCTGGTGAAAATTCCCGCCGCCAAATATGCTGAGATGCAGTCGCATGTGCGCGGGCACTTCCCGGAGGAAGCCTGCGGCTTGCTGGCTGGAACGATTACCGGGAATGAGATTCTGGTGCATAGCGTGCTGCCGGTTGAGAACCAGCTGCACAGCCCGGTGCGTTTCCGCATGGAACCATATGAACAGCTAAAAGCCTTGAACTGGATCGATGAGCAGGGGTATACTTTGGTGGGCATCTTCCACTCGCACCCCAATGGCCCGCACTGCCCCTCACAAACCGACCTGGCAGAGGCCTTCTACCCGGAAGCCGCGTATTTGATCTGGTATCGAGATGAAACAAACTGGGCCTGCCGCGCCTACCGGCTTTCCGGCGGCGCTGTCGTAGAGATCCACCTCCACCTGATCGCGGAGGAGCAACTCTAAGCAGGGATATGTGTTAAATGTTTTACCACAGGAGCACGCGCCGCCGGTGAGGGAGTTCGCTGGACGGCGCTGCTCCAGAGCGGATCAACCAACCTGGAGGAAACCAGTCGCATGCTCTTTCTAAAGGCTGTTAGCGCCATCGTCGCGGGCTACTTGCTTGGCTCTATCCCCTCCGGTCTGCTGATCGTCAAGCTGGCAACCGGAAAAGACATCCGAAAAATCGAGAGCGGGCGCACCGGCGGCACCAACGCTATGCGCGCCGCCGGCTTTTGGGCCGGGCTTGGCACCGCCATCTTCGACATGGCGAAGGCTATCGCCGCCATCTGGGTGGCGCGTTGGCTGGTACCAGGCTCCGTCTGGACCGAGGTGCTGGCGCCGCTGGCTGCGGTTGTGGGACACAACTATTCGATTTATCTGCTTGACCGGGATGACCAGGGCCGCTTGCGCTTGCACGGCGGCGCCGGTGGGGCGCCGGTGACCGGCGGGACAGTAGGATTCTGGCTGCCAGCGCTGTTTATCGTTATTCCGGTTGGGGCTGCGGTGCTGTACTTTATCGGCTATGCTTCCGTGGCAACGCTCAGCATCGGCCTGGTATCCACCCTGGTATTGGTCTACCGCGCTGCGATTGGCGCTGCACCCTGGGAGTGGGTGGCTTTTGGCGTGCTCAGCGAGCTGCTGCTGCTGTGGTCGCTGCGCCCCAACATCCACCGCCTGCTCAACGGCACCGAGCGCATGGTCGGCCTGCGCGCCAAGCGCAAGCGCGCCAAAGAGGCGAGCTACTCTTCGTCCTCGAATTCTTCTTCTTCGTAATCTTCGTCGCCATCCGAAGCCTGCGGCGGCTCGCCAAAGAGCTGGCGGTAAAGGGCCACCAAGTTGCGGCGGTGCAGCTCTTCCGCCAGCCCGCCGATCAACACGCGGCTCTTGCCGCACGAATCGACCGTCACCTGGTTGAGCAGGTCGAGCGGGTACTTGCGCCGCGCTGCCTTGCGCACTGCCTTGCGGATGGCGGACAGGTAGCTCAGGTTGTCGCGCACGTAGCCATCGATCTCGCCGCGCAGCACGATATCGCCGTGCCCCTGGATGATATTCTCCAGCCCTAACCGGGCGACCTTCTTCAGCGAGGCGGTTAGCTCGTCGATGCTGCCGTCCACGATGTAGGGCAGCGGCATACAGGCGTCACCGGTGAACATGACGCGATCTTCCTCGACCAGCACCGCCACGTTATCGGCGCTGTGACCGGGCAGCGGCATCAGGGTGAGCGTCTTCTTTCCCACCCGCAGACTGAGCTGCCCTTCGCGAAACGTGATCTGCGGCAGCACGATCTTCACGTTGCGCAGGGCTGAATTCTGGCGGCGCGCCCCCTCTAAGGAAGGCATGCCTTTCGCCTCCAGCCACTCGCGGCACAGGTCGTGCCCGATCACGATCGCCCCGGGGAAGAAATAATTGCCCCAGGCGTGGTCGGCGTGGTAGTGGGTATCGACCACGTAGCGCACCGGCACCGACAGCTCTTGCTCGATGAAATCGCGGATTGCCAGCGTCTCTTCCGGCAGCGCCAGGGTATCGATGACCACCGCCCAGTTGGGACCGATCACCGCCCCGGCGGTCACCTGGGCGTACACATCGCTTTGAAATGAATACACGTTGTCGGCAACGCGCTCTCGTTGGATCATGCTTCCTGCCCTGTCAAGCCTAAGGTTCGGGAAGCATAGCACAAAGTGGGGTGAGAAGTCAAGAATTGTTAACAATTATAAAGCGAGCTTAGGTGGTGTTTTTCCGCTCCTACCGACTGCACCCGGCCGGCATCGCTTTCATAAAGGATTATCGGATCGCATCAATACGGCTTCTTTACAAAGCCCCATTCTTAACCCTTCCCTATAAAAATCATCGTTTTAGCCGATTAATGCCAACAAAGAAATTCCCCAGCATAATAGCCATATGAATATCCCAAGGTTTTTTGCTGCTCTTCCCCTTATTACTACTGCTTGAGGCACTTCTTCGTAGATTATTCCCACAATACCAATCCACCCCCATATAAAGAATGCAAGGCTGACAACTACTCCGTCTATCCAACTGGTATTATTTTCCAAATGTAAATATTTCTTGATCACAGCCCACGTCATGGCGATCGTGAAGCCCGCTAGAACTAGAATACCATCATATAACGCAACCTTCGATGAAGGAATTGTAGTTTTTCTAGCAAACTCGATCTGTTTAGCCAAGCGAGTAAATTTATTTCTCATTTTTTATACCTCTGCATTGATAGGTCATTCTGAGCACAGAGAAGAATCTCGCCTCCCAACAGGGTAGACCCTTCGGTCGCACAGTACGCTCCCTCAGGGTGACATCCATTTGCGTGGTCCACGAAGTGAGACCGCCTTTTCAAAGGTTTTCGAGTCTAAGTCATAGAGACACGGCACTTGCGGTAATATAATCAAATCCATTTCTAGCGATCTGACACTTTAACAATCGAATTGTTGATCGGCAGAAGAAATCCGGTTAAAGTAGTTCTGATCAAAGAAAATACTCACCGGAGGAACCCCATGCCGATCAACACTCTCTATCATACATGGGTTCAGCAAATTCGACAGATGCGACCCAGACAAAGGATCACCCAAGTTCGCAGTTTTGTCTGGCGGATGATCGGCATCTATCAAAGCCAATCGGTATGTTTGAGCCATATTGCGGTCAAGAATCCCGGAGGAGCAAAATTGCTCATTATCGTCCGACGACTGAGCCGGTTGTTGGACAATCCCGCAATTCGAGTCCGGGATTGGTTTGAACCGATTGCGCGGCAATGGCTGGAAGCTCAGTTCCGGAACTTGGGGGAAGTCCGGTTGATCGCGGATGGCACCCAGATCGGGTTTGGGCATCAATTGCTGATCGTCTTTTGGCTTATCGAAAAAGAGCCATTCCGATCGCCTGGATGTGGGGCAAACAGGCCAAAGGATACAGTAGTGCGATCAAACAATTGGCGCTGTTGGCTTATGTGCACAGTTTGATGCCTGTTGGGGTGGCTGTTTCTCTGACCGGAGAATGCGAATTTGGATCGATCGCCGTCTTGTGCAAGTTGGATAGATAGCGCTGGGCCTATGTTTTGCGTCAAAAAAGTGACAATGAGGTCTGGCTCAATGATAAGAGCGGTTGGCAACCATTCATCAGCTGCATCCATGCGCCCGGCGAGAGCATCGGGTTCCATATTTATGATATGATAACTTAGACTCAGCTGGATGATTTGAAAATGTCACCAACGATCTTGAGAGTAGGCCCATATCGTTTCTTCGGCGATTGAATTACGACAGGCGCGGGCTCAAAATGTGGGTATAACCAACGAAGAACTCGTTGTCGAGTTGGAAGATGGTCGGACTCTGTCTGTGCCGCTGGCGTGGTATCCTCGCCTGCTACATGGATCGCCGGAAGAGCGCCATAAGTGGCGAATGATCGGCTCAGGTGAGGGAATTCACTGGCCGGATTTAGACGAAGACATTAGCGTGGAGCATTTGCTGCTAGGGCAGCCCTCCGGTGAGAGCCAATCTTCACTACGGCGCTGGTTGGATCAGAGACAACAGCGATGACACCGCCAACACAAACCTGCCACTACCGGACGATCCGTGATCGAAATCCGATGTCAGCCCTCGCCTTCGAGCACTGATTCAGACACCAAATTCTCAGCTTAATAGAAGAAGGCCTGCCGGTCAAACGGCAAAATTCGTGTGCGGGAATCGTTGACCTCATACTTAGTTTTCGTTATAATCTATTCAATAATTTCCCCCCGGGAGGAGTAAGCGCCCGCCGCGGTGCCCAGAGAAGGGCCGGCCTCCGGCTGAAAGCCGCCCCGCACTGCAAACGCTGAACGTCGCCCAGGGGTAACTGCTGAAGAAACCGGCTGCACGCCGGGAGTAGACCGGCACGGGTGCGCCCGTTACTGCGCCTCCCCGCTCGACCCACAGGGTCTGCCGGGGATAGAGTGCGCGGCAGATAATAATATCTGCTGGCGAAGCGAGGTGGTACCGCGGAAGGCTCCCTTTCGTCCTCGTACGGACGGAAGGGCGTTTTATTTTAAGAGGCTGGCAGCGAAGGACATAGATTCTTCGGTCGCTTCGCTCCCTCAGAATGACATTTTAGGCGAGGAGGCGCTATGGCACTCAGCGACAGGTACATCCCATCCGAAGCCGAGCCCCGCCTGCAGCAGTTTTGGCTGCAGCATCGGATCTATGCCTTCGATGTCGATTCCAGCCGCCCGGTCTATTCGATCGACACGCCGCCCGCCACCGTTTCCGGACACCTGCACCTGGGTCACACCTACTCCTACACCCACCCGGACCTGCTGGCGCGCTTCTGGCGCATGCGCGGCTATAACGTGTACTACCCGATGGGTTACGACGACAACGGGCTGCCCACCGAGCGCCTGGTGGAGAAGACCACCGGTGTCAGCGTGCAGCAGGTGGGGCGGCAGGCATTCATCGAACGCTGCCTGTTGCTCAGCGAAGAGGCCGAAGCCGGCTACCAGGAGCTGTGGATGCGGCTGGGGCTGTCCATCGACTGGCGCTTCCGCTACCGCACCATCGACGAGCGCTCCCGGCGCATCTCGCAGAAGTTGTTCATCGACCTGGCGCGGCGCGGGTTGGCGTACCGCAAAGAGGCGCCCACCATCTGGTGCCCGGAGTGCCAGACCGCCATCGCCCAGGCCGAGCTGAACGACCTGGCGCGCCAGACTGCCTTCACCACGCTGGCCTTCCACCTGGAAGACGGCGCCGTTCTGCCCATCGCCACCACCCGCCCGGAGCTGCTGCCCGCCTGCGTGGCGGTGTTCGTGCACCCTTCCGACCGGCGCTACACGGCGCTGGTGGGGCGCAGTGCGCACGTGCCCCTCTTCGAAAAGCTGGTTCCCATCCTGAGCGACCCGGCAGTGGATCCCGAGAAGGGCAGCGGCGCGGTGATGTGCTGCACCTTCGGCGACGCCACCGACGTGACCTGGTGGCATTCGTACAGCCTTGACCTGGTGGAAGCCATCGACCGCCAGGGGCGCATGACCGCCGCCGCCGGCGCTTTCGCTGGTTTGAGCGCGGCGCAGGCCCGCCGTGAAATCAGCGAGGCGCTCTTCCAGCAGGGATTGGCGCTCTCGTCGCAAACCATCGAGCAGACCGTGCGCGTGCACGAGCGCTGCGACACGCCGGTGGAATACATCCTGGCGCAGGAATGGTTCGTGCGCTTGCTGGATTTCAAGGACGAGCTGCTCGCCGCCGGCGAGCGCATCCGCTGGCACCCCGACTACATGCACAAGCGCTACCGCGCCTGGGTAGAGAACCTGGGCTGGGATTGGTGCCTCTCCCGCCAGCGCGCCTACGGTGTGCCCATCCCAGCCTGGTACTGCCAGGCGTGCGGCGAAACCGTCTTCGCCGGTGAGGATGAGCTGCCGGTGGATCCGCTGGCACAGCAGCCTGGACACACCTGCCGTTGCGGGGGAAGCAGCTTCGAGCCAGACGCCGATGTGATGGACACCTGGGCGACCTCGTCGCTCAGCCCGCAGATCGCCGGCGGCTGGCTGGAGGGCGAGAAAGGCGAGAACTCCCGGCTTTACGAGCGTGTATTCCCCTTCAGCCTGAGGCCGCAGGCGCACGAGATCATCCGCACCTGGGCGTTCTACACCATCGTGCGCTCGCTCTACCACTTCGAGCAGCTCCCGTGGAGCGACGTGCTCATCTCCGGCTGGGGCATCGCCGGCGAGGGCATGGGCAAGATCTCCAAAAGCCGCGGCGGCGGACCCATGGCGCCATTGGAAATGATCGAGCGCTACTCAGCCGACGCACTCCGCTATTGGGCTGCCAGCACCTCACCCGGCAAGGATGCCGTGATCAGCGAGGAGAAAATTCAGGCCGGGCAGCGCTGGGTGACCAAGCTGTGGAACGTGGCGCGCTTCGCCAGCCGCTTCGTCGAAGATCCGGCGGCGATGGATCCCCCCGATGGCGGGGCATTTACCCCGGCAGACCGCTGGATCCTGGCGCGGCTGCAGTCCGTAGTCAGGCAGGCGACCACCAGCCTGGAGGCTTACGATTACGCCAGCGCCAAGAACGAGATTGAAGCCTTCTTCTGGCGCGACCTGGCGGATAACTACATCGAGATGGCGAAGCAGCGGTTGTATGAGACGAACGGGGCGGGCTACCAGGCGGCGGCTATCACGCTGCGCAGCGTGCTGCTGAACACCATCAAGCTGCTGGCGCCCTTCTTGCCGCACGTCACCGAAGAGATCTACCAGGGGCTGTTCGCCGCTCAGGAGGGTATTCTCTCGCTGCACCTGTCTGAATGGCCCGCCCCGCAGCCGCAGTGGGACAACCCGGAGGCCGAACGCGGCGGGGAGCGGCTGGTCGCCATCGCCTCGCGAGTGCGGCGCTACAAGAGCGAGCGCAGTCTGTCGCTGGGGAGCGAGCTGGATCGGGTACAATTGTGCCTGCCCCTCGCCGGGGAAGACAGCCGTTATCTGCAAGCCACCATCCCCGACCTGAAGAGCATCACCCGCGCCCGTGAGATCGAGGTGCGGGTCCTTTCCGAAATGCCGGACGCAGCGCTTACCGAAGATGGAATTGGTGTGGTAATCCATGAAAATGCCGGATCGTAGGGGCATGGCGGTGTCTAGAATGCTCTATTCTCCCGTTTCCAACCAGCCGTGCCCGCAAGATCAATACAACCCCCTCCCTGCCCTCCCCCAAAATCTACAGAACAGATTTTGGGGGAGGGAAAGGCGGTTTCCTCCCCCATTTTGCCGAGCAAAATGGGGGAGGTGGCCGCAGGCCGGAGGGGGTAAGGAGCCGCTATGACTGACTATCCCATGATGCAGGTGGACGCCTTCACCGACCAGCCGCTGGGCGGCAACCCGTGCGCGGTGCTGTTCGATACCGACGGCATGCACGACTCCGCCATGCTGGCGGTCGCTCGCGAGATGAACCTGTCGGAAACCGCCTTCGTGCAGAACAGTGCCCCACCCGGCGCCGATTTCGCGGCGCGCTACTTCACCCCCGCTGAGGAAATCCCGCTCGCCGGGCACCCCACCCTGGCGACGGCCTTCGCGCTGGTCGCCGGCGGGCGCTTTCGCCTGGCAGGCGAACACACCCGATTGGTGCTGGCGCTCAAGGCTGGCTTGATCCCGGTGGATATCTACGCCACAGGGGAGCGCGTCACGCGCATCGTCATGACGCAGAACAAGCCGCAGTTCCTGCAAGCCTATTCTGCGCAGGAAGTGCTGCCCGCCTTCCACCTGCACGCGGAAGACGCCCTGCCCGGCGTCCCCTTGCAAACCGTTTCCACCGGCACACCGCAGCTCATGATCCCGCTGCGCAGCCTGGAGGCCCTGCGCCGGGCGCGGGTGGACGT
>JBGSTO010000170.1:0-1734 GCA_041736465.1 Anaerolineales bacterium
ATCGAGCGCAACCGCCTTTACAGCCAGGTGATCGACAATCTGAACAAGGCAGCCGTGGTGGGGTTTCACTATACCGAAATTGGGCCGCGTCTCAAGGCAGCCTATGTCGGCAGCCCGGCCCAGGCACGCGTGTATGATGACGCCCAGGACTGCGCCACGCGCTTCCGCCAGTTTTGCCTGGCGAACAATATGCTGGATTTTTCTCTGCAGATGGAAGTTTTTCTGCACCATCTGTGGTCTGAGCCGCTCTGCCGCCGGTATGTGTTGGATAGCTACCGGCATGTTATTTTTGAAAACCTCGAGGAAGACACCCCGGTGGCACACGATCTGCTGGCGGAGTGGCTGCCTCATCTCGATTCGGCCCTGCTGATTTACGACCAGGATGCCGGGTACCGCCGCTTTCTGGGGGCAGACCCAGAAAGCGCATACCGGCTCAAAGAACAATGCAACCAATCTGTTGTCTTTGATGAGTCTTTTGTGGAAAGCGCCGGTGTGCATGCCCTGGGAGCGGGCTTAAAGCGCGTGCTTGGCAAGCGGGATGAAAGTGCTGCAGAGGCTGCCAGCCTGCCGCCTCCAGCATTGCGCTATCCGCAGAACATCCATTTTTATCCGCAAATGGTGGAGTGGACCGTTCAACAAATCGCTACCCTTGTGCTGGATGAGGGCACACCGCCCGGTGAGATTGCCGTTCTGGCTCCATTCCTCTCGGATGCGCTGCGCTTTTCACTCGCCAACCGCCTGCAGGAATTGGGGATCCCCGCCCGCTCCCACCGTCCATCGCGCTCGCTGCGTGACGAGCCTGCCGCGCTGTGCCTGCTGACCCTGGCCCGGCTGGCGCATCCGGAATGGGGTGATGCGCCAACCCGCTACGATGTGACTTACGCCCTGCTGCAGGCGCTGGATGAGATGGACCTGGTGCGCGCCCAGCTTTTAACCGAGATCGTCTTTCGTACGCGTGAGGGGCAGCCGGTTTTACTGCCCTTCGACCAGATCCGTCCCGAGACGCAGGAACGCATCACCTACCGGCTGGGGATGCGCTACGAAGCGCTGCAGCTCTGGATGCAAGCGTATCGCAACAGCCCGCCGGTGGAACTTGATTTGTTCTTAAGCCGGTTGTTTGGTGAGGTGCTTTCGCAGCCGGGCTATGGCTTTCACGCCAGCTTTACTGCTGGTGAGGTGACTGCCAACCTGGTTGAATCGATCCAGAAATTTCGCTGGGTCGCCGGGCGCTTGCTTGACGCTGAAGGAATCCCCATTGGGCAGGAATATATGCGCATGGTGCAGGACGGTGTGATTGCTGCCCAGTACATCCGCAGCTGGCAGGAGCAGCCGGAGGATGCTGTGTTTCTATCCCCGGCGTATACTTTTTTGATGGGTAACCGGCCGGTGGATTACCAGTTCTGGCTGGATGTGGGCAGTCGCGGCTGGTTCGAAAGGCTTTACCAGCCGCTTACCCACCCGCACGTGCTCAGCCGTCATTGGACGGCAGGCCGCGTATGGAACGAGCTGGATGAAGCCGAAAGTGGAGATGAAGCTCTCTACCGACTGGCGCTGGGGCTGGTGCGCCGCTGCCGCCGAGGCGTGTATCTGGGGATCAGCGAGCTGGGTGAGCAGGGCTACGAGCAGCGCGGACCGCTGTTGAGCGCCCTGCACCGTATGCTGGTGGGGAGACCTGCCTGATGCGCAAACAATTTTCCGAGCCGCCAATCTATTTGGGTAGTGGCAAGATAATGC
>JBGSTO010000173.1:0-2352 GCA_041736465.1 Anaerolineales bacterium
GCGCGGCGTGGCCTCACCCAGCACGGAGAATGCCTGGCACAGGTTGGTGAACTCCGCCAGCAGGTAGTTGATCTCCTGCTTGAGCTGCGCGGCAGCCGCCGGCAGCGTGTAGGGCGGGTTGGCTGCCAGCGCCTCGATCACGGTATGGTGCTGGTCAGCCATGCGCACCGCAGCCTGGTGGAAAACCTCCACCTGCCCCTGCACGGCTTTGGCTGCGCCTTCCAGCAGCAGGTTGGTAACGCCCGACATAGCGGAGGTGACCACCACCAGGCGCGGCCAATCCCTGCGGGCAGCCTGCACGATAGCCGCCGCTGCCCGGAAAGCTTCGACGCTGCCCACCGAGGTGCCACCAAATTTCATTACCAGGGTCGGAGCCTGTGCCTGCGCTGCAGGCAAGGGAGAAATTTCAGGTTGCATGAGCGCACCTCACCAATTCACAATGCTCAACAAGATTGCCGCGCCAAAGATCAGGATCACAGCGCCAGAAAATAGATCCACCCGGCGCAGCAGGTGCGGCGTCAGCCTGCTGCGCAGCGCGCCTGCGGCGCTGCTCAACAGCAGCCACCAGGCAGCGGACCCGCAGAATACGCCCAGCACCAGCAGAGCGGCAGCCGGTGTGCTTTCCCCGGCGCCCCCCAGCCCCAGCCCGGCAAAAACGGCGGCGAAGGAGAGGATAGTAAGCGGGTTAGACAGCGTCAGGCCAAAGGTGCTCAGGTAAACGTTGAGCAGCCGGGGTCGAGGCTTGCCGGTATTTTCGCCATGCCCGTGCACCCTATCTTCGCCCACAGCCACCGGTGGAGGCGGGCGGTGCAGTAAGATGCGCAGCGCCAACCAGCACAGAAAAAGCCCGCCCACCAGGCGCAGCCAGAACTGCTGGCCCACCAAAAAACCCGACAGCGCCGTGAGACCGAGCGCGCCCACCAGGGCATACAGTGTATCCGCGCTGGCGGCGCCCATGCCGGCGGAGAACCCCGCCAGCCGCCCGCTTGCCAGCGAATGGCGGATGCACAGCACCCCGATCGGCCCGACCGGCGCGGCAATCGAAAAGCCGATCACCAATCCCCGCCAGAAGAAACCCGCACTGCCTTCGAGCATGGCGCGCTCAACCAACCAGGCTCTGCGCCAGGTCGTCCAGTGCCCGGTAGTAGGGCAGGATGCTGGGGATATAGTGGCGTTCGCCGCGGGCATGCGGACCGATGCCACTCTGCCCCCACACCACACCTTGCCCGCGCGGGGCAAAACGGGCGCTGGTGCCGGGCAGCTTGCGACCAATAGCTGGCGGCATGCCAGAGGCGCGCTCGACCGCCCCGATCAGCGCCAGGAGGTAGGGGTTGTCTGCGTCGCAGGCGATGCCGTTTTCCATCACCGGCACCTGCAGCTCCAGGCCATTTTCACGGCAGTAGTCTTCTAGCTCCAGGCGCAGGGCGGAAACGTCGTCCTGCGGGATGGGACGCACCTCCACGCCGATCACACCGTAATCGGCGGTCACGTTATACACACCGGGTGTGCCCACCTGGATGAAGGGGAAGCGCGCCTGCGACTGCCATCCATCCGAACTGCTCAAGGTCAGGCGGCGCTCCAGGATAGCAGCCACATCGGACCGGGCGCTGAGCAGCCGCTCGGACAGATCCCGGTTCGCCCCCGCGACGCCCGAGTGGCCGCGCTGCCCGCGGGCGACCAGGTCGAAGCGCATCACACCGCGGTTTTGCACGCAGATCTCGCCCCACAGCTCGGTTCCCTTCTCGCCGGTGCGCTCGCCCGCCACCAGCAATCCCGGCTGGTAGCCTTCTTCTTCCTGCAGCAGGCGCAGCACGTGGGGTGTGCCCATGGGTTCGCTCTCGCCGTTCTCCTCGTTGCCCACCAGCAGCAGGTTGACCGGCGGGTAAGGCGGACCCTGGTGCAGGCGGTCTTTCATCCACACCAGGAAGGTGGAGACCACGGTCTTCATGTCGGCTGCGCCGCGCCCCCACAGGTAATCGCCCTCGATGCGCGGCTCGAACTGGCTGTCGTCCGGATCAGGCTCTACCACGTCGAAGTGCCCGGAAAGCATCACCGGAGCCTGCATCTGACCGGGAAAGCCGACCAGCAGCGCCGGGTAGGAAGAACGGTTGTAATAGCGCACACCCAGGCCGCGGCTGCGCACGTAATCGTAGATCAGGGTGGCGGCGCGGTGCACCTCGTCCAGGCGCTCGACCGGCGAGGCGGTCACCGATGGAATGCGGATCAGCCCCTGGGAGAGCGCCAGGATCTCGCTGGTCTTGTCGGCATAGGCAGCCTCCACCAGCCCTTCCAGGGTCGGGCGGAAGCGCACCGGCGCCTGCGGTTCGGCGTGGGCTTCATCACGCGCCCGCT
>JBGSTO010000221.1:0-5223 GCA_041736465.1 Anaerolineales bacterium
GGCGGGCGCAGACATCCTCGACCTGGGCGGCGAGAGCACCCGCCCCGGGGCGCAGCCGGTGAGCCTGGATGAAGAAATAGAACGCGTCATCCCCGCCATTCGCCGCGTGGCTGCAGAACTGGACGTGCTCATCTCAGTAGACACTTACAAAGCCGCCGTGGCTGAGGCAGCACTGCAGGCAGGCGCCCATATCGTCAACGATGTGTGGGGCTTCAAGGTGGACCCCGACCTGGCAGGCGTGGCTGCCCGCCACCGCGCCCCTGCCATCCTGATGCATAACCGCTCCTCCTGGGCCAACGCTCAGATCAAAGAACGCCTGGGTGGGCGCTACATCGGCGTCCCGTATGACAACTTAATGGAAGATATCCGCCGCGAGCTGCTGGAAAGCGTCGAGATCGCCAGGCAAGCCGGCATTCCAGATGAGCACATCATCCTCGACCCTGGCATCGGCTTTGGCAAGACGGTCGAACAAAACCTGGAGCTGCTGGACCGGCTGAACGAGATCCGTCAGTTGGGATACCCGATTCTTCTGGGCCCATCGCGCAAATCCTTTATCGGCTATACGCTTGATCTGCCCCCCGACCAGCGCCTGGAGGGCACCGCCGCCGCCGCGGCAATCGGTATTGCCCGCGGAGCCGACATTCTGCGCGTGCACGACATCCCTTTTATGACCCGGGTGGCGCGCATGACCGACGCCATCGTGCGGCGCTCAAACTGATTGCGTTATAATTAGCTTCCCAAACGATCCGTTTGACGGCGCAGCCACCGCGCTGCCGTTTTGGATACTATTTCAAGGAGCAACCCATGCCCATAGACTTATTTGGCGCGCAAGATACCCTCAAGACCTCACACGGCGACTATACCTACTACCGCCTGTCTCGCCTGGAACAGCAGGGCCTGGCGCGGCTGGATCGCCTGCCGTTTTCCATTCGCATTATGCTCGAATCGCTGCTGCGCCTGTGCAACGAGAAAGAAATCACCCGCCAGGATGTGATCAACCTGTCCGGCTGGTCCCCACAGGCCACCGGGCGTCCGGGCATGCCTTTCCGCCCTGCCCGGGTGGTGATGCAGGACTTTACCGGCGTACCCGCAGTGGTTGATCTGGCTGCCATGCGCGCTGCGGTTGCGCGCCTGGGCGGCGACCCAAAGAAAATCAATCCCCTGGTACCTGTAGACCTGGTGATCGACCATTCCGTACAGGTGGATTTCTTCGCCAGCTCGGATGCGCTGGCGCGCAACGCCGACCTGGAATTTCAACGCAACCGCGAACGCTACGAATTTCTGCACTGGGGGCAAAATACTTTTGATAATTTCCGGGTTGTGCCGCCAGCCACCGGCATCGTTCACCAGGTGAACCTGGAATACCTGGCATCGGTCATCATGACCTCCGCAGAAAATGGACTGCGCCTCGCCTTCCCCGACACACTGGTCGGCACCGACTCACACACCACCATGATCAACGGGCTGGGCGTGCTCGGCTGGGGCGTGGGCGGTATCGAGGCGGAAGCCGCCATGCTGGGTCAGCCCATCGATATGACCACGCCTGACGTAATCGGTTTCAAGCTGGTTGGACAGCTGCGCGAGGGCGTCACTGCCACCGACCTGACCCTTACCGTCACCCAGATGCTGCGGAAGAAGGGCGTTGTCGAAAAGTTCGTCGAATTTTACGGCCCAGGACTGGCGTCTATGTCGCTGCCGGACCGGGCTACCATTGCCAACATGGCCCCCGAATATGGGGCGACAATGGGTTTCTTCCCCGTCGACGATGAGACCCTGCGCTACCTGCGCCTGACCGGACGCCCGGCTGAGGTGGTCGAGCGGGTAGAACTTTACTGCAAGGAACAGGGCCTGTTCCGCACCGCCGGCACGCCGGATCCCGAGTTTACCAGCTCGCTCGAGCTGGATCTGGACACGGTCGAACCCAGCCTGGCTGGACCCAAACGCCCCCAGGATCGCGTCCCCCTCAGCCAGATGCAGCCCGTCTTCCAATCGGCGCTCACTGCCCCGGTGAAAGAGCGCGGTTATGAGCTGAAACCCGAGCAGCTGGACAAGACCGGCATGATGGGCACCAACGGTGGGCGGGTTGCGATGAATCACGGCGCGGTCGTCATCGCCGCCATCACCTCCTGCACCAACACCTCCAACCCCTCGGTGATGATCGGCGCAGGGTTGGTAGCCCGCAAGGCTGTCGAACGCGGCCTGCAGGTTAAGCCATATGTCAAAACCAGCCTGGCCCCGGGATCACGCGTGGTGACGGAATACCTGCAAAATGCAGGCTTGCTGGATGACCTGGAAAAACTGGGCTTCAACGTGATCGGTTACGGCTGCACCACCTGCATCGGCAACTCTGGCCCGCTGCCCGGTGAGGTGGTCAAAGCCATCACCAGCGCCGACCTGGTAGCTGCAGCGGTGCTCTCCGGAAACCGGAACTTCGAAGGCCGCGTCCACCCCTACGTGCGCGCCAATTACCTGGCTTCGCCGCCCCTGGTGGTGGCTTATGCTCTGGCGGGCACGGTGGATATCGACCTGGTGAACGACCCGCTCGGCAGCGACCGGGAGGGCAATCCCGTTTACCTGCGCGATATCTGGCCAAGCTCGCAGGAAATCTCCCAGGTCATTGCCCAATCTGTGCGCCCCGAGATGTTCGCAGAACAATATGCCGACGTTTTCACCAGCAATCCGACCTGGAACGCCATCGAAGGCGCGCACAGCGATCTGTACCATTGGGACGAAAGCTCCACCTACATCCAGGAGCCGCCCTTTTTCATTGGCCTGACCCGCCAGCCCAAGCCGCTGCAGCCCATTCGCGCGGCGCGCGTCCTGGCCCTTTTAGGCGACTCGATTACCACCGACCACATCTCTCCAGCGGGGTCGATTGCCGCCGAAAGTCCCGCCGGTCGCTACCTGCTCGAACATGGCGTGGCGGTGCGCGATTTCAACTCTTATGGTTCGCGGCGCGGCAACGA
The DNA here is from genome assembly GCA_041736465.1 of Anaerolineales bacterium. Classification (GTDB taxonomy): domain Bacteria; phylum Chloroflexota; class Anaerolineae; order Anaerolineales; family UBA4823; genus JAJUJL01. The sequence continues at coordinate 2,967 of JBGSTO010000221.1, forward strand.
CCGGGTGATGACCCGCGGCACGTTTGCCAATATCCGCCTGAAAAACCGGCTGGTTCCGGGCGTAGAAGGCGGCTACACCCTGTCTTTCCGGGATGGCAAGCAAACCAGCATCTATGAGGCGGCAATACAATGCCGCCAGGACAATGTTCCGTTGATCATTCTGGCGGGTAAAGAATACGGCACCGGCTCCAGCCGCGACTGGGCTGCCAAAGGCACCTTGCTGCTGGGGGTGCGCGCCGTAATCGCCGAGTCTTACGAGCGCATTCACCGCTCGAATCTGATTGGCATGGGCGTGCTGCCGCTGCAGTTCCTGCCCGGGCAAAACGTGGAGAGCCTGGGGCTGAGCGGCACAGAGGTCTTCGATATCCTGGGCCTGGATGACAATCTCCAGCCGGCTGACAGATTGAGTGTCCGCGCCCTGCGCCCGGATGGCAGCCAGGTCGAATTCCAGGTGATCACCCGCCTGAACACGCCGGTGGAAGTCGAGTACTACCGCAATGGAGGCATCCTGCACACCGTGCTGCGCAGTCTGATCCATTGACAGGGAAGCCCACCTGCGGTATCCTTCCCTGCGCCCGGGCGGGTCCGGCGCGGCAGAAACCTGCGAACCCTGTCAGGTCCGAGAGGAAGCAGCAGTAAGAAGGTCAATCTGGGTGCCGCCGGGTCGCCTGCCCGGGTATTGCTTAAAAAAATTCGGGGCGGCTGGTCTGTAAACGACCGGCCGCCCCGAGTGGCGTTATTTATAAAGCTCCAGCTTCGATGGTATCTGCGGGTTCTCTTCGCCGTCAAAATTGACTACCACTTCAGCATTACCCGAGATCTTGACTGTATGGGCGATGATCTGGCAGTGGACCTCGCTGGTCTCGCCAGATGTACCGGTAACGTCTACCCGGCTGTGTGGAGCATACACCAACCCCAGGTACTCATTTTCAGAGCTGCCGGTTAGCGACACCTCTCCCATGGGGGAGCCTTCCGTATCGACATACAGCAATACTGCGGGCATTGCCTTGCCGACGCTGCAGGCTGTGCCGCAGTTGCGCGCCGGTGGGGCGTTCAATAGAATGGTTCCGTTGCCGCCAAAGGCAACCGACCCATCCTTGATATAAATCGTAACGTCGTTTCCGGTAAGGTTGCCGCCGTTGACAGAAAAGACCTTGGAATTGTTGTTGACGCTGCCCATGAAACAGTATAGACCTTCCTGCATGACATGGTCGCCATTATTGATGCTGATGCTCGAATAACGGCCAGGCTCGATCGTGCCATCATCGTTATAGTTTCCCCGGTTGGGCAGGGAATTACAGTCAGCTTCCGGCGGATCCAGCTCGTAAGTCTCAGGCGGCATGACGGTGCCGTTTTCATTCGGCGCCGGCGATACCGAAGCCGATCCGCCGCTCTGGGTGTAGCAGCCCGGGTAAGAGCATGCAATATCGTAACCACCGCCCACGCTGATGTTCCCCCCGCCGCCAACGCTCATACAGGCATTCGAAAAGATACCTCCACCTGTAACTGTAGTATCTACGCCGCCGTCAAAAAGAACCCCTCCAACATTGCTGTTCGGGCAGTCCTCAGCGATGGCGACAATGGCATTGCCATATGCCAGCGGCATGCGCGGCCGGATGCGCGTGACCGCCTCTACGCTGCTCTGCAGAGTGCCGTTGTACACAAAATGCGCCAGAGAAGTGTTGGTCTGTTTGGTGATGAAGGTTTTAATATCCAGGTATTTGTCATCTCTTCCAACCATGTTGATGTTGCCGCAAACCACCTCCACGCCATGCGTATCGGTGATGACTTTGTCCAGGGTATAACCGTTGTGGTCGGCGCGGCTGATGGCTGCATCTTCGCCGGCAGCAATCGCCGCCGCGATGGTGCTGCCGCCACAGTCCCAGTTTAAATAACTTGTGCCGCTGTTTTCAAGGTAAACAGCCGCAGCCCCGCCGCCTCCCAGAGAGGCTGCATCTGCCGCGCTCTGGGCATGTCTGCGATCGGAATACAGCATTCCGCCGTCCAGAGCCAGCGCGGTAAAGCCTAACAGGGCCACAACGCCCAGCACCAGCAGTATTAATACCTGTCCTCGTTCACTACTGCGTTTTTCCATGGCAGTTTCTCCGCTTGGTAGCCCTTAGTTGCATGCAGGTGTCAGGATGGTATCCGTGGCAGATGCGCTGATGCTCACAGTTTGTGAGCCTAAAATTGTACCCAGGAAAGGCATGCTCAATGGAAACTCAGAATATTCCACTTCGACCCGAATACCTTTGCC
>JBGSTO010000227.1:0-1844 GCA_041736465.1 Anaerolineales bacterium
CCTGCAGCCGCTGGCGCAGGGGAAAATCGCGCGCCCCGCCCAGGTTGGCCGCGTAGCGGATGGCGCCCGCCCGGTCGTCCACCAGCCCGGGCGCGGCGATACCGCAAGCCAGCGGTGGATTGTCCCCACCCTGCCTCGCCACTTCGCTCAGCAGGTCGCCGAATTCCACTGCAATTTGCTCGATGCCTTTCCCGGCAGGCGTGGGGCAGGTGCGGCGGCTCACTATCTGCCCGCCCGCCTCGACCAGCGCAGCCGCCATTTTCGTCCCACCCAGGTCACCTGCTAAATAGATCGCATCCACAGAAGCCCCTTCAGCGCGTCAGCGTCACTTTGTGCAGACCGCGCGGCGCGTCAGGATCGTAGCCCTTGGCGCGCGCCAGGTGGTAGCAGAAAAGCTGGGCGGGTGCAATCGCGATCAGCGGCGACAGCCACTCGGGGGTCTCCGGCGGGATGCGCAGACCGCCGGCCGCTCCGGAGGACGCACTGCCCAGCGCCAGAGCCTCGTCGCCGTCTGAGATCACCAGCATCTTCGCTCCGCTGTCTCGCTCCAGGTAGCTGAGCAGCGCCAGCGTGCCGGCATACAGCGGCCCCCGTGAAACCACCGCCAGCACCGGGAAATCCGGCTCGACCAGGGCGATCGGGCCGTGCTGGAAATCGGCGGTTGAATACGGGTCAGCCATCACGTACACCAGCTCTTTCAGCTTCAGCGCCCACTCTTTGGCGGTGGCGTAGTGGAAACCACGCCCCAACACCACGCAGCGCTCCAGGTGCGCATGGCGCTGGGCCAATTCAGCCGCTGCACTTTCCAACTGCAGCGCCTGCGCCATCAGCTCGGGCAGACGCTGGAGCTGGTCAGTATACTGGCTTTCCCCGCGCAGCGCGGCTGCCAGAGCGGCGATGACCAGCAGCTCGGCAGTGTAGGTCTTGGTGGCAGCTACAGCGCGCTCGACGCCGGCGCCCAGATCGATGGCAAAACCGGCTTCGCGAGCCAGGGGCGAGGCCGGGTCGTTGGTGATGGCCAGCGTCATGGCGCCCTGGCGGCGCCCCTCGCCGATCACGGTCACCACGTCCGGGGATTGTCCGGATTGGGAGATGCCCACCACCAGCGCCCGCTCCAGATTGTGGCGCGCCCCGTAGGCGGTGTACAGGGAGGGCGCCGCCAGCGCCACGGGCATCTGGTTGAGCACTCCCCATACGTACTGGGCATACACTCCGGCGTTATCCGAGGTGCCGCGGCCTGCCAGCAGCACGAAATCCACCTGGCGGGCTGCAATCAGCCTGCGGATTTGCCCCGCCACCTCGGCAATCATCGGCAAAGCGGAAGCCAGCAGGCGCTCGAAGACCTGCGGCTGCTCGAAAATCTCGTCTCTCAGTCCCATAGGGCATCCTTCTGAAAAACAATCTCACCCCCGACGATGGTGGCCGCGACCTGCAGGTCCGGCGTAAGGAGGGTCAGGTCGGCGCACATGCCAGGTGCGATCTGGCCGCGCTCTGCCTCGCCGATCACACGCGCCGGGATGGTGGAGGCCGCAGCGCAGGCCTGTTCGAGATCGCAGGCGGTAAATTGGAGCAGATTGCGCACAGCCTGGTCCATGCGCAGGATGCTGCCCGCCAGCGTGCCATCCCTCAGGTGGGCCGAAGTCTCATCCACCATCACCTGTAGCTCGCCCAGGATGTACTCGCCGGGCGGCATACCCAGCGCGGCCATGGCGTCGGTCACCAGAAAAAGCCTGCCGGCGGCCGCGCGCCAGGCGAGGGCTGCCGCGCCGGGGTGCACGTGTACGCCATCCAGGATGATGCCAAAACAGGCTCCGGGATGGGTGAGCAGGGCGGCAACCAGCCCC
>JBGSTO010000305.1:0-7719 GCA_041736465.1 Anaerolineales bacterium
GGCGGGCCGTGTGCGCGGGCGGGGAAGGAGTGGCGGAGGGGCGCAGTGTGGGCGCCGGGGTGGAAGCTGCGGCTGCCAGCTGCTGCACCCACGGCAGGTAATGTTCGATGCCCGGCGGCTTGTTCAGCAGGATACCAGCCAGCGCCAGCACGGAAACCATGATCAGCGCCAGCAAGCTGCGGCGCAGCCGGTTCCGGGCTGGACGTTTCAGGTTTCGTTTTGCGGGTGAGGGTTGCATCTGCGCCCAGTTTTCCACATGCGGCGGTCCGTCGCCATGCAAGTCATTCTAGCATGGTCAGGTAGGAGCGTCAATCATGCCGCAGTCCTGGGGGACTCTTCAATGTTGCAAGGTCGTGTCTGTCATCCTGAACGAAGTGAAGGATCTCCCCGCTTGCCTGGGGATTCTTCGCTGCGCTCAGAATGACCGGCTTGCAGTCATCCTGAACGAAGTGAAGGATCTCCCTGCCGGCCTGAGAGATTCTTCGCTTTGCTCAGAATGACAGTGCTGCGCCCACAATGACCCTAGCCCTCGTCCTCAAATCCCAAACGGTACAGGCGGTAGTACACGCCTTCCTGCGCCAGCAGCGCTTCGTGAGCGCCTTGCTCGACGATGCGACCATCCTGGATCACTGCGATGTGGTCGGCATTGACGATGGTGGAGAGGCGGTGGGCAATCACAAATGCGGTGCGCCCTTCCAGCAACCGGGCGAGCGCCAGCTGGATCAGGCGCTCAGTTTGCGTGTCCACGCTGGAGGTGGCCTCATCCAGGATGAGGATGCGCGGATCTGCCAGCAGGGCGCGGGCAAAAGAGATCAACTGGCGCTGCCCGACCGACAGGCGCAGACCGCCTTCTTCCACCGGCGTATCGTAGCCCAGGCGCAGCCTGGCGATGAACTCGTGCGCGCCCACGGCCCTGGCAGCAGCTTCGATCTCCTCCTGGGCAGCGTCCAGCCTTCCGAACTGGATGTTATCGCGCACTGTGCCGGAGAAGAGAAACGGATCCTGCAGCACGATGCCGAGCTGGCTGCGCAGGCTGTGCTGGGTGACCTGGCGCAAATCAAAGCCATCCACCAGCACCCGTCCTGCAGTGGGATCCTGAAAGCGGCAGATCAGCTTGATCAGGGTGGACTTGCCGGCGCCGGTTTCACCCACCAGGGCGATGGTTTGCCCGGCTTGGACCTTCAAGTTGATGTCTTCCAGCACCGGAGTAGGGTCGTCGGGGTAGTGGTAGTGCACCCCTTCCAGGTGCACCTCGCCGCGCAGCACGGGCAGTTGAGCCGCGTCCGCCGGGTCCTGTACCTCTACCGGCGCATCCATCAGGGTGAAGATGCGCTCGCCGCTTGCCATGGTGGATTGGAAAGAGTCGAAGCGCTGGCTGAGATCGCGGATGGGGGTGAAGAAGCGGTCGATGTACAGCACGAAAGCGACCAGCACGCCCGGTGTGATCGATTCTCCCATCACGGCGGCGCCGCCTAGCCAGATGATCAGGGCAGTAGCGATGTAGCCGGTCAGCTCGATGGACGCCGGAAAGGCCGCAGCCACGCGGGCCGCGCGCAGCACGGCTTGCTGGTGGTTGTGGTTCACCTGGTCGCGAAAATAGGCGTAGTTATGCCCTTCGCGGGTGAAGGCCTGAACGACGCGGATGCCGTTGATGTTTTCCGCCAGGACGGAATTGACCCAACTGATGGCTGAGCGCACCCGGCGGTAGTTTTCGCGTGCCCTCTTCCTGAAAATGATGGTAATCGCGATCATGACCGGCAGTACCACCAGGGTAAGCAGGGTCAGCCGTGTATTCATGCTGAACATCGCCAGCAGAATGCCCCCCAAAGCCAGCAGGTCGCGGGCTGTTGCCAGGATGGCCCAGGTGATGAATTCCCGCAGCACTTCAACGTCGTTCATCACCCGGGTGATGACGCGTCCAACACTGTAATGGCTGAAGAAGTTGAGCGACAGGCGCTGCAGATGCTCGAACAGCAGGTTGCGCACGTCATAAATAATGGCGGTGCCCGCCTTTGCCATGATGCGGATGCGCCCGAAAGTGAAAGCCCACTGCACCAGCACGGTGAACAGGTACCCAAGCGCAGCCTGCGCTAAAATGCTGACCGCTTGTGGCTGCACGCCGGCGCCCGCAGCTGCTGATGCGCCCGCATCTACTGATGCGACCGCGTCCACGGCGACTTTGACGAAATACGGGCCGGCAACCCCGGCAGCGGTCGCAACCAGCATCATCGCCAGCGCCAGAAGAAGCTGCCAGCGGTAGGGGTGCGCCAGGGCGATCAAGCGCCGCACGACCCTGGGGTCGTAGCTTTTATACTGGATGTCGTCGGAAATGCTTAAGCTAGCTTGTGTCATAGGATGATCGTTCTATGCGGTTCAACCGCCAAGGCTGCGGCTGCCCTCGCTGCGCTCGGAGCGCGCGCGTGGGCTCTGATCACTTTCGGAGAGCGCCTCCAGCTCGGAGTGGAAGCGTTCTTGATCGCGCAGCTGCAAATCGTAGATTTCTCGGTACAGCCCGCCGGCTTGCAGCAGGTGCCGGTGGGTGCCGCGTTCGGCGATACGCCCGGCATCCATCACCAGGATCAGGTCGGCGCGGCGCACGGTGGACAGGCGGTGGGCAATCACGAAGGTGGTGCGGCCGCGCATCAGGTTGTCCAGCGCCTTTTGAATCAACTGCTCGGTGTGGGTGTCCACGCTGGAAGTGGAGTCGTCCAGGATCAAGATGCGCGGGTCGAGCAGTAGGGCGCGGGCGATCGCCACGCGCTGGCGCTGGCCTCCAGAAAGGGTGACGCCGCGCTCGCCAACGATGGTGTCGTACCCCTGGGGCAGCTGCAGGATGAAATCGTGCGCCTGAGAAGCTTTGGCAGCGGCAATGATCTCCTCTTCGCCAGCCTCAGGGCGCCCGAAGGCGATGTTTTCGCGGATGCTGTCAGAGAACAGCAGCGAGGACTGCAGCACCACGCCGATCTGCCGGCGCAGCGATTTCAGCTCTGCCTGGCGCACATCGATGCCATCCACCAGCACGGCGCCCTGGGAAACGTCGTAGAAGCGCGGCACCAGGTTCACCAGCGAGCTCTTGCCCGACCCGGTTGGGCCGATCAGCGCCACGAGCTGGTTTGGCTGCACCGTCACCGAGATGTCTTCCAAAACCGGCAGGTCTTCTTCCTGGTAGCGGAAACACACATTGCGAAATTCGACCTTGCCGGAGAGGGGCGGCAGTGCGGCAGCCTCCGGAGGCGATTGGATCTGCGGCTGGCGATCCAGCACCTCGAAAGCGCGCTGCGTGCCCGCCACGGCTTCGCCCGCCAGGTTGACCAGCCAGGTAAGCTGCTGGGCGGGCGTCGCCAGCATGAGCATATAGGCATTGAAGGCTACCACCTGCCCTACGGACAGCTCGCCTTGCAGCACCATCATGCCGCCAAACCACAGGATCAGGATGGTACCCAGGCTGACCAGGAAATGCGAAGAAGGCAGGATGCGCGACCACTGGGAGATGATGCGCACGCGCGCATCATACACAATGCGGTTGGCCTGGCGGAAGCGTTCGATTTCAAAAGGCTCGCGGGCGAAGGCGCGCACCACCTGTACCCCGGTGACGTTCTCCTGCAGCCTGGAGGAAAGCTCACCCAGGGCGTTGTCCACGGCGAAAAAGAGCTTGCTTACCCGCTGACCGAAACTGGTGGTCATCAACATCAGCGGGATGGTGGGCAGCAAGGCGATGACAGCCAGGCGGGGGTTCTGGGTGAAGAGCAGCCAGATGATGCCAGACAGCAGAAAGATCATCTTGATCAGATCCACAACCCCAAAACCGGTGAAGCGCTCGACGGCGCGCACGTCTTCGATGCAGCGGCTGATCAACTGCCCGGTTTGGGCGTGATCGTGAAAGCTGAAAGAAAGGCTCTGGATATGGTCATACAGCTTATTGCGCAGATCAAAACCGATATGCGCGGCGATCCATTCGTTGAGCATGCGCTGAACGTAGGTTAATCCCGCCACCGCGGTTCCAAGCCCCAGGATGACGAGGGCAGACTGCACCAGATATGATACCTCGCCGCGCTTCAAGCCCACGTCGATCACGCGCTGGATCACGGTTGGAAGCGCGAGCTGGGCGCTGGTCAGCAGCGCCAGGCTCAGCAGCGAGAGGGACACCTGGCGCAGGTAGGGTTTGAGGAAGGGGATTAATCGTAAGAGATGGCTCATTGAGAGTAGTAACCGAGTTTCTTGTTTGTGTTTGTGATGTTATCGCTTGACGTTCCGATGGTTCCCTAAGCAGGCTCTAATGATACCCCATCCGTAGGGGCGGGTTTGTACCAGCAAGGTGCATCTGCTAATGAACGAACCGCTCAGGACTTCCAATTCAATCTACCAGAGCCAAAACCCGCCCTCCGCCTCCAGCCATGATTCAACTCATGCGCGCGAACGGGTGGGTTTTCGCACTGGATGTCCGGATCGAGAAGCCTGACGAACGGTTGATCGCGCCTGCGTGCCTCGCCTGTACAAACCCACCCCTACGGTCCGGCAGTGGATCCTGAACGAAGGATGCCAGGACGGCGATCCGGTTCAGATTTGCTCAGTGAAATCAAAGGTCAGCTCGGCGCGGTCGACCACCTGGCGCGGGCGCTGGTCCGGCGGTGGGTCCTCACCTTCAGGCGCCTCTTCGAGATAGAATATCCTGGCCGCGGCAGAGAACGGGCCAACCCGCTCCGCACCGCGCAGGTGCAAGGTGAACTCCATCTTGGGATCCACGGTTTCGATGATGCTGATGTTCGCCAGCTCTTCGCCCTGGGCGTTGTACACCACGATGTCGCCATTGGGACGTTTTAAAAAGGGAGTTAATTCCAGGTAAACCCTGACGCGCACGTCATCTCCCCAGGGTTGAGCCAGGAATTTGCGGATGCGCACCTCTTCAGGAGGCAGGGGGATGTCGGTTGGGTCGGTGAAGAAAATGTCCATATGATGATTATTATACATGCTGTTGGCAGCCAGTCACTCGCCTATGATAGGCAGGAACACCCGAAAAGTGCTGCCGCGTTCCAGCTCACTCTCCACCTCGACCCGCCCGCCGTGCGCCTGGGCGATTTCGCGCACCAGCGCCAGCCCCAGCCCGGTGCCGCCAAAACGGCGCTTCGAGCTGCTGTCTACCTGGTAGAAGCGCTCGAAGACGTGCTCGAGCTTGTCGGCGGGGATGCCGATGCCGCTGTCGGCGACTTCCAGCAGCAGCCACTCCTGGCGCCGGCATACCGTGACGCGGATCTTGCCGCCTGAGGGGGTGAACTTCAAGGCGTTGCTGACCAGATTATCTACGATACGGCGCAGATGGCTGGCATCTCCGCTGATCTCAGGCAGCTCGGGATCCAGGCTGGCTTCCAGGTGGATTCCAGCCTGCTGCAGCGCATTGCGGAAATCCACCAGCACCGCTTCAACCAGACGGGCAAAATCGAGCGATTCCCGGTGCTGGACTTTGGCCTCGGTTTCCAGGATGGCGGTCAGGTCGGCGACCAGCTTGGTGAGCATGCGCGTGCGGCGCACCATGATCTTCACCGGCTCCAACTGCGCCGGGTTGAGCTGACCCAGTTCGCCGCTTTCCAGCAGCTCGGCGTAGCCGCGTACAATGGTCAGCGGTGTGCGCAGCTCGTGGGAAACGTTCTGGATGAAATCATTTTTCAGACGATCCAGCTCTTTCAAGCGCTCATTGGCATCTGCCAGCTCTTTGGCGCGTTCGCGGGCGGAAGTGAACAAACGCGCATTTTCCAATGCCAGCGCGGCCTGATCGCCCAGCAGCTCCAGAATGTTGATCTCATCCTGGTTGAAGTGGTACGCGCGGCGGAAGAGGATGTTCATCACGCCGTGCACCTGGTTGCCCACCTGCAGCGGCAGGCTGATCAAAGCCCCGGGCCAATCCGGCGCATGCGGCGGCAGCTCTCCGCCCGGCTGAGGGAAGACTGCTTTTTGACCACCGGCAGCCACGAACATTGAAAGCGGCTGCAGGTCGGGCAAGGACCTCGCGCCGGCGGGTACAGTATCCGACCACAGCTCGGCGCCAAAAGCCAGGCTGCGTCCATGCCTGAGGAAGATGTGGGCAGTATCTGCCGGGATCAGGCGCAGCGCCTGCTCCAGGATCGACTGCAGCACGGGTTTCCACTCCAGGCTGGAAGTGAGGCGCAGGCTGGCCTGGCGCAGGGCTTCCATCTCCAGGCGGCGGTTGCGTTCGGCTTCGAACAGGCGGGCATTCTCCACCGCCACCGCCATCTGGTTCGCCATGGTCTGCACCAGGTCCACCTGGCGCTGGGAGTACACATAGACCTGCCGGGTGTGCAGCACCTCGATCACACCAAGGACGCGGTCGCGGGCGATCAAAGGAATTGCCAGCAGAGAGCGGCACTGGCGCTCCTGCAGCCACCGGCTTTCGGCGGCGTGCAGCCCTGGCTGGTCTTCTGCCAGGGCCAGTGAGGCGCGCCGAGCTACCACCTGGCGCAGGATGGGCAGCTCCTCCAGGGGCAGTGGATCGCCCGGCGGCAGCAGCCCGTGTGTGGTTTGTGGGTCGAAGACCTGCTGGCGGATCAAGCCGCTGGCCTGTGACTCCAGCAGTGAGAGCACGCAGCGCCCGGCGCTCAGCGCTGAGGTGATGTTGCGGGCGGTGCTGTCCAGCACTTCAGGCAGCGCCAGGGATGTCGAAGCCAGCTCGCTGGCGCGCAGCAGTTTGGCCATATCTTCTAACTGCTGCTGAGACTCTGCAGTCAGGCGTATCTTCTCGATCGCGGTGGCAAGCTGCCCGGCGAGTGTGACCAGCAGGCGCTCGTCGCTTTCAGAGAAAGCGCTGCAGCGCCGGCTCTCGGCGTTGATCACGCCGTACATACGGCCGCGCAGCTTCATCGGCACGCACAGCTCCGAGCAGGCGTTGGGATCCACCGGCAGGTAATCGGGATCGGTTCGTACGTCGTTTACCAGCCGGGGCACGCCGCTGGCAGCCACCTTGCCGGTGATGCCCTCGCCCAGGGCGATGGGCTGGCGCACAGGTGCACCGGTGGTTCCGGGCGCTTCTCGATAAGAAGAGTGTGGGGTAAGCAAGCCGGTTTTTTCTTCCAGCAGGATCAGCCCAAAATTGTCGGGATACAGCGTCTCGCCGATCAGGCGAGTAGCGGTTTCGATCAGGCGGTCTTCGTCGCCCGCTTGCGCGCCTGCCTCTGAACCTGCCCCTGCGCCTGCCTCGGCAGCCGCCAGGGCGATCTGGTTGAGCACCTTCAGCTCTTCGAGCTGGCGGCGGGTGGCCTCCAGCAGCCGCGTGGTCTGGATGGCGACAGCGAGCTGGTCTGCCAGGGTTTGCAGGATCTTGAGGTCTTCCCCGTCGAAGGCGGCTTCGGACTCGCTCTGCACATCCAGCACGCCGATCACAAGGCGTACACCGCCCATAGTGCTGGCTTGCAGCGGCAGGGCAATCTCGGAGCGGGTTCCGGGCAGCAGCGGGTTCTTGAGATGAACTTCGTCCATCCCGACATCCGGGGCAATGCGCGGCTCGCCCGAAGCTGCCACAGTGCCGACAATGGAGGCGCCTCCCACCGGCAGGCTGTAGGGACGGCTCGCGAGCCGTCCCTGCTCCACCAGGCGCTGCCCGACCTCACCCCCGGCGGCTCTGAGCAGCAGATGCTTGCCGTCTTCGGAGACCAGGAAGATGCCTACATGATAGAAGCCGAACTTATCCCGGATCAGGTTGGCAGCCCGCCC
>JBGSTO010000326.1:0-15161 GCA_041736465.1 Anaerolineales bacterium
CATCGCGTCCGTGCCGCGCCCGATGCCGCTGACGCGCACCAGCGGGCGGCGGATCTCCGCGCCGGCCTCTTCCAATCGCTTCAAGCCATCTTCGGAGACGAGGATCGCCGCTGCGGCGCCGTCGGACATCACGCAGATGTCCAGGCGTGTGAGCGGCCAGGCTACCATCGGTGCATTGCGCACATCCTGCAGCGTGTAGCGGTTGCGTTTCTGGGCGTATGGGTTGTGGAAAGCGTTGATGTGATTCTTGACGCTCACCGCGGCCATCTGCTCGACGGTGGTGCCGAATTCCTTCATATGGCGGGTGACCATCATGGCGTAGTAGCCGGAGTAGAAACCGCCGACCGGGTAGTCGAAGGACACATCCGAAGCCAGGGCGATGAACTCGTTGCCCTTCCAGGTCTCCACGTGGCTCATGGTTTCAAAGCCGTAGGCTGCGCACACATCCATGTGCCCGCTGGCGATCGATTTCCAGGCTTCCTGGAAGCACAGCCCGCCGGTAGCGCCGCCGCCTTCCACCCGGTGGGAGGGCTTGGGACACAACCCCAGGTAGTCCTGCGCCATGATGCCCGCCATGAGTTGGCGGGAGAAGTGATCGGAAAAATATGAGGCTACCGAGCCATCCACCAGCCGGGTGAAGGTGGGGAAATCCAGCCCGATATCGCTGATGGCGTAATCGTATGCCTCCTTAATCACAGCCTGGAAGGTCTTATCCGGGCGTGCCTTGCTGAATTTCGACACCCCTCCAGAGACGATATAGACAGGTCGCATGCAGTTCCCTCCAATCGATTTCAAATATGGGGTTGGTGGTTGATGTGGATCTGCCAGCAAGTACTGCTACCATTGTAGCAAATAATACCGTTCTGGAACGATATGGTTGAGATTAATGTATCAAAACCGATGAGCAGGCCGGTAAGACTGCCTTGGCACGCAGGTTCGGAAAGCTGCATTACATCGTTATACTGTCGCCAATGCTTTGAGCAGAATCTGCCGGTCTACTAAACCCAAAGTCTTTCCTTCCTGGCTCACAACCACCAACCATTTGCGGCGCTGGGAAAGCATTTTCTGGGCTGCCTCAACCAGAGGCGTTTCTGCTTCTGCAGTAAGCACAACGGGTGACATCAACTCCTGGGCGGTGACGTTGCTGACCGGCGCGGGTCCGCCGCGTAAAGCATACAGCACGCCATGTCGTTCGCGCGGTTGTACTCGGCTGACCACATCAGCGTCGCTGATTAAGCCAAGGGGCCGGTCTTCAGCATCCACCACGATCAAACGCCGCATACCGCTCTCCACCAGCGCAGCGACGATGCTCGCCAGATCAGAGTTCATTTGTACCGCAGGCACCTCGGGGTACATCACCTGCTGAACCGTCAAGGATGCTCCGTTTGGTATCTGCAGGTTGGGGGATTTTCTTGTAATGTCCATGACCTGATGCAAGATATCCACACGGGAGACGACACCAACCATCTTGCCGTCATCATCTACTACTGGCAATCGCTTGATCTCATGCTTCGCCATGCGGGCTGCGGCGGCTCCCAGGGATTCGCCCACATGGGCGGTAAAGGCAGGTTTCGTCATTACATCCTCAACTCGCAAAGAGGATGTGCGCAATGCAGTTAACTGTTCATTAAGCGTCGTTTCGTCGAGGCGGGTAGCAACCGATATGTGCGTGACCAGGCCTGCGCGACGAATCAGATCCTCATCTGTGAGCATGCCGAGGACGCGCTGGCTCTTATCGATGACCGGCATTGCTTTGGTGAGATGCTCAAGCATGCGTTCCCAGGCTTGGGCTACTGTCATATCCGGTGTGAGTGAAATGACCTCACGTGTCATCACTTCAGTGATGGGCTTGTCGGCTGGCAAGGGATTCAAGTAGCGGTGGGTATAGCGGACCACGTTCACATCCTCTATCGTGATCAACCCTTCGCGCACCATAGGTGAAATCAGCTCAAGGGCGGTATCGATTTTTTCTGGGGAGTCGATCACCTCGACCCGCAGCGGCAAATCTTCTGATAGACGCAGGATTGAGGCAGTGTGGATGCGGGAATGCGCCCCAAAACCGGCGACACCGCGCGTAACGGTCGCACCAGCAATACCATTGGATTTGAGCGTTTCCAGAATAGCTGCATAAAGCGGCTTGCCGCGCCAGCGGTCGCTTTCGCCAACATAGATACAAATCCGCTTTGCATGCTTATTTATAGACAACTCAGGCGCCATAACATACTCCTCACATCGATTATATCAAGCGGCCCAGCCAGATCCCCAGGAGCACAGCCAGCCCACCGAGGAAGCTGCTGCCGAACAGGTTGAGCAAACCTACCCCATACTGTCCGTTGAGCATCAGGTTGACGCTTTCATAGGTATACGACGAAAATGTAGTATAGGATCCCAGAAAGCCGATGGCCACCAGCACCCGCCAATAGGGATCGACCAGGAAACGATCAGTGAAAAGGGTCATGAACAGCCCTAGAATGAAGCTCCCGCTCAAGTTAATGATCAGATTTCCATACGGGAATGTTGTACCGAAACGCTCAACGGCCCAACCGCCAAGCCAATAGCGGCAATTCGCTCCCAGGACCGCGCCCAGGGAGATGATGAGGATAGTTTGCATTGATTTCTTGTCGACCTTTCTGATCAGCGCTTGAAGACGGTATCTCATCGAGCTCATCGCATATGCTCTAATATTATCCTGTATTGCAGGTAAGCGGAGAAGGATCAGGTGGAAATAATTAAAAAGCCTCTACCGAAGGAATGCTTCTGTAGAGGCTATCAGTCTGTATAGACGGTTGCGGCGAGCCTCATCGCCGGTCATGATTCTACCACAGCCCCAATTTGTGAACGGTTGTGAAAGTGACGGTAAGGCGCGAAAAAATTACCGGACTGCCAGCCGGTTATTGGAATTGTTTGGGCAGCGAAACCTCACGGGCTGACTACATTCGACCCGATATTATTTGCGAAGCGCGTCATCAAGCGGCTGGGCACGTTGTTCGAGTTGTTGTCCATGACCGTGCCGGTGTTTACCGGGGAGCGATTGGGGCAGGCCGGGTCCGAGTATTCATCTGGATGCCCCAGCATATGCCCGAATTCATGCGCAGCGACCGCGCCGGTGTCCTGGGTGTCAAAGGTGGACATATTGCTGCGCGCCGGTCCGGTGCGGATGCGCACATTGTGGTGGGGGTTCGAGTTAGAGAAGATGACATCGAAGGAGATGCGGCAAGAAAGTTCTCCCGAGCGTGAAGCAGCCCACTGGTTGTTCCAGGTGTTCTCAATGCCGGTTTGCCAGGTGGCCTGCAGGGTGCTCTCTGTAGCAGTTGAGATGCCGCTGTCCGGGTTGGTGTTGATGCGCACCACAATGTGTGTCCAGGTCTGGCGGAAGGCTGCCGTCCAGCCGTAGACACATTCGTCGACATCGAAGCTGTATTCTCTCTCTGCCAGGTCTTCCATCCGGTCGCGCAGCGATACTTCTGCGCCGGGACCGGGATTCAGAGAGTAAGTCGAACGCACGTTGAACTCATCATCTTGCCCCAGGAAAAGCCGGGCGACACCTTTTACACTCAGGTCACGCATCGCTGCTGCCTTTCTGCCGCTGTAGCTGGCGGGAGATATCACGTATGCGGCGGGAAACGGCTTCCAGCTTGGAGGCCAGCGCAAACTCACGCGGCTTCAGCCGCTCTTCTTCAACGGCGAAAAAATAGGTCTGTTTCTCGCCGGCGACTTCCAACGTGACCATGCCGAGCGGTGTATCGGGCAGGAAGCGCGCCTGCTCGCGCGGCACCAGCTCGTCGAGTCCAGCTTCCATCTGGCGAAACAGCTCCTGGGTTTCTTCCTGGCTCAGCTTGCCGGAGGAGCGCTCGAGCTTGGCAGAGCGTAAAGCATCGCGGGTGCTCACCCGCACCTCGCCATCGCCGCTCAGGGTGAAGGTCTGGTCGATGCGCTCGGAAGGCATGCCGCCTGCCACCCGGTAGCGCAGGCGGGTGCTCTTGGGCAGTTGGTTGCGATCCAAACGCTCGATCAGCTTCTGCCTCAAGGTGGGTTTGGTCTGTTTACCCTGTTTTTTTTCAGCCATGGTATGCATCCTTCATCACTGCAAGGAGACCAGGATTGGGATCATGCCCTGCCCATTCTGAATGCCACGCAGCGCCTTGCCGATCACAGCGCCGAACGCCTGCTGCGGGTCGGCTGCTTTCATGGCGTGACCTGGGGTGGGCGAGGTGGTCAGCAGGTCGCCAGCCTGAATAGCGGCATAATTCGCATCTACCTTACAGTATACCTTGCCATTCAAGGCGATGGGCTTGCGCCCATCGGTCTCCGGTTGTTTGTCCAGGATGATGCCCGGTGTGTAGCCGCCGGCGCCAGATACTACACCTGCCACCTTATGGTCGTAGGGCTGGCTGCAGGGCGCCAGGCTGTGTTCGTCGTGGATTACCAGCACGGTGCCCGGGTCGACCACTGCCTGACCGGCGATGGCAAACTCCTCGGCAGTGTCGGCGCCGCGCAGACGGATATCGCCGGTGCCTCCGTCCAGACGGATGCGCTCGTTGCCACTGCCGTCGCGCACGATCAAATCACCTTCGTTGCCACTCGCGCCCAGGTACAAGGCAGCGTATTTGCTGTCCATGTGAAAGACATCCCGCCCGGCGCTGTCGCGCACGATGATGTCACCTTCATTGCCGTTGGCGCCAATCGTGAGGAAGGCGTTTGCGCTGTCAAAGTGGAACACATCCCGCCCGGAGCCATCGCGCACGATGATATCGCCCTCGTTACCGCTGGCGCCAACGTAGAGGGCAGCATTGTTGCCGTCCATGTGGAACACATCTCGCCCGGCACTATCGCGCACGAAGATATCGCCCTCGTTACCGCTGGCGCCAACGTAAAGGGCGGCATTGTTGCCGTCCATGTGGAACACGTCTCGACCCGAGCCATCATGCACGATGATATCACCTTCGTTGCCGCTGGCGCCGATGTAGAGGGCGGCATAGTTGCCGTCCATGTGAAACACATCCCGTCCAGAGCTGTCGCGAACCAGGATATCGCCTTCGTTACCGCTGGCGCCAATGGTCAAGAAGGCGTTTCCGCCGTCCATATGGTAAACGTTTCGGCCCTCGCTGTCGCGCACATACACGTCACCTTCATTGCCGCTGGCGCCGACGTACAATGAGGCTGAGGCGCTGCTGAAATTCAGCACCAGTCGACCGGAGCTGTCGTTTACCTGCAGGTCACCTCCGTTGCCTTCGGCGCCGACCGCCAGCAGCGAGCTGACTGCATTGAACTGCAGCACGGTGCGCGCAGCGCCGTCGTTCACCAGCAGCTCGCCTGAGTTACCCTGATTGCCGATAGTGACACTGCCGGCAGTGCCAGAGACCTGCAGCACGGCATTCCCGGCGCCATCCAGTAAGGTCAGGGTGGCGGGTTGAGCGTTTGCCCCCAGCGTAAGCGTCGCCGAGAGGCTGTCGAATGAAAAAACCTGCCGGTTGCCATCGTCTTCGATGATCAGGTCGCCGCCATTTCTGAGCGTTCCAATGGTCAGGCGGGCTTCATTGGCTTCGAACTGCAGGGCAGTATTGCCATTATCATCCAATAAGTTCATGTCATCGGCCATCTCGGGGATCTCCTATTGAGCGTGCAGGTGGATTTAATTGCCAATACAGGAATGCGCCGCATGACCCTCGCGCGCGGACCAAATGGATATTAAATATCCGAATAAGAGTATAACAATTATTGCATGACAGTTCAATAGGAATTTCGGACTGCTGCCAGGGAATATTTAATGCCAAAGGGCTGAGGCTGCCAGGAGCCGGCTCGTAAAGATAAATAAACTTCGCATCCTGGTACCCTGGCGGTGTTAGTTATTCATCCGCTTTTGGATAACTCTACCAGCAGCTCGTTAACTTGAGCGCTGATGTATGCCAGCGCCTGGTCGGGATGCAGCCTGTCAAGGTCGGGAGCGTGCCAGTATTCTACGCTTGCCAGCCACTCAGGGAAACGCTTTTCGACCAGCGGGCGGTGCTCCGGTTCGTGCAGGGCGATCACCCGCTGTGCGATTTCCAGGTCGATCTCCTGGAGCTGCTGCGGCATGGGGATATTCTCGGGCGAGGAGATGCCGCGCTGTTTCAGTCCCTCTAATACATAGGGCGAGACCGGCCCGATATTGTTGATGCCGCGTTCCAGCGCCAGGGCGCGCGAGAAAGCACGCCACCTCAGACCGCTGCGGGCTGCCAGGTGATTAAAAAGCAGCTCTGCAAAGCGGCTGCGGTAGTAATTTCCGGTGCATAAGAAAAGCACGCTTTTCATAGGGTGGCATCATCTTCCGGAGCATTGTATCTGGCTGGGCAACCAATTGTAATCTAAAGATTGGCAGACTCCACAGGGTGAATATTTTTCTGCACGCGCCGATAATAGCAGCATCATGACTATTGTCACATAGTTGAAAGTATGATCTGGATTTACAGCCTCTTCCTGATTCTGGACCTGATCGCTCTGCTGGCGTGCGCCCGGTTGATCCTGGCAGCGCTGCGCCAGCGCAGCGCTGCCCAGCATCCAACCTTCACCCTGTTAGTGGTGGCAGTGGGGTTTTGGGCGCTATTCTGCTTGCTGGCTATGATCAGCATGAACGACAGCTGGTACCTGTTCTGGCGCTACCTGATCTATGCGCCGGTATCGCTGGTGCCTCCGCTGTTGTTTATCTTCGTATTGGAGTATTCAGGTCGCTCTGCTTGGCTGCCGGGACGCTGGCGTTTGTGGTTGTTTCTCATACCGGGGATCACCCAGCTGATGATCTTGCTCAACCCATCTACAGGATGGTTCTCCCGGCGTGATGTGCCCGCCGAGGTGGGAATCTTTCACTACTCTGTCGAGTGGGTGCCGGGTCCCTGGTACCTGGTGCATGCCTTGTACAGCTACCTGCTGATTATAATCAGCCTGTGGATAACCCTGACGCTGCTGCTCAGCCTGAAACAAAACCAGCGCCGTTCCGCGCAGCTGCTCTTCTTGGGAATCCTGATCCCATTTTTGGTCAATATTCCAGTCGCTTTCTTACTGCTGCCGGGCAACTTCCCGGACCCGAACCCGTTAGCGCTGGCGGTTGCCAGTGTGCTGATTTCACTGGCGATCAGCCGCCACCGTCTGCTGGAACAGCTGCCCATTGACCGCAGCACGCTGTTCGATCTAATGGCCGACGCATTGATTGCTCTCAACCGTGAGGAGCAGGTGATTGATCTGAACCCCGCTGCGGAAAAGCTGCTTGGCCTTCAGGTGGGGGCGGCACAAGGCCTGCCGGTGGACAGCCTGCTGCCGGCGTGGGGGCTGCTGCGCCTTACTGAAACTGGGGATCAGGGGTTTGAACGGGATATCGAGCTGCTGTTTGAGGGCGAAGAACATGTCTTTCACCTGCGCGCCATTCCTTTACGCTCAGGCTCTGGCGCGCTGGGAGGATGGCTGGCAGCCCTGCACGACATCACGCAGTTGAAGCACGCTCAAGCTGAGCTGCTGCATCTGGCCACTACCGACCCGCTAACCGGTTTGGCCAACCGGCGGCACTTCTTTCACCATGCTGCTTTCGAGCTGAACCGCTCAGGTCGCTATGCTCACCCACTCTCGGTGCTGATGATTGACCTGGACGACTTCAAGCAGGTGAACGACCGCCTGGGCCATGCTGCCGGCGATATCGTTCTGGCCGAAGCCGCACAGCGCATGCGCCGCACCCTTCGGCAGGCGGACTTGCTGGCAAGGTATGGGGGTGAAGAATTTGTCGCCTTGCTGCCTGAGAGCAGCCACGCCCAAAGTTGGGCTGCAGCACTGCGCCTGCACGCCGATTTAAGCAGCCAACCGATTTGTGTGGGGGAGATTGCGATCACTGTGACTGCCAGTATTGGCGTTGCCACTCGCCAGCCAGGCAGTGATGATACCTTGGACGATCTTCTGCAGCGCGCCGACCGGGCCTTGTACAAGGCCAAGCAGGCGGGGAAGAACTGCGTGCGCGTGGATAACGGCTCGATTTAGGTGTAATCACATCCAGAGAAGTTGCTTTTGCAGTACTGCCGACTACCTACTGGTAGACCGGAAATAGTCCATTAATAGACCAACAAAATAACACGCAATTCGTATAATTTAGATGATATTAGTATTAATTACGAGAATATTAATTATTAATATCGGAGGTTAACGATCAGCGATCAATTCTGAACACTTCTCCGTCCCATGTTGACAATGTAGTATTGACTACAGAGAGGATATCGCCGAAATGAATGAACATTACCTGCCCCCCATAGATCCTGAGATCGGTGATTGGGATGAACATGCCATCAGTCGCCGCCAAGCCTTGCAGATGGGTTTCTGGTCAGTGACCGGCGCTGCCTGCTTGATTTTCGGCGGCGCCGGTGCACGTTTTATCGTCGGGCCATCCCTGGTAGATGCCGAGCAGCAGTGGGTAGACCTGGGTCCCATTGGGGATTTGGCAACCGGGCAGATGCATCGCCTTACCTACACCTTCAGGTTTGCCGATCTATGGCGTGAAGAACAGCGCCAGGGCGTGGTGTATGTGTTCACTGCGGATGGTCGCATCTTCAACGCCCTGGATGCTACCTGTTCGCATCTGGGCTGCAACGTACACTGGAAGGAGAGTGATGACCACTTTGCCTGTCCGTGTCATAAAGGAAGCTACAGCAAGGAGGGGGAGGTGCTGTTTGGCCCGCCTCCACAGCCGCTGCGGCGCCTGGAAACGAAAGTTGAAGGCTCGATTCTGAAAGTACTGGTTTAGAGATTTTAACGATCGCCTTGCACGCTACCCTTTTAGAGGAGCTTAACGATGGATAGACTCAGCGATCAAATCATTGAACCTGCACTGCCGGCTGCCGGATTACGGCGTGTCCCTTGGTTGAAACGGCTGTCCGCCTGGGTGGATGAGCGAACCGGGTATGTGAGTTCATTAGCCCGCTTTTTCAATTATCCGGTGCCGCTCTACGTGCACAAGAATCTGATGTATTCCCTGGGAGGGCTTACATTGATCTCGATTGCACTGCAGTTTGGTACGGGTATCTTACTTGGATTTTATTATTCGCCCAGCACGGTTCAGGCTTATGACAGCGTAGATTTTGTGACGTACCAGATGCAGCTCGGCTGGCTGGTGCGCGGGATCCACGTCTACAATTCCAGCGCGCTCATCATCCTGGCAGTCATGCATCTGCTGCGCACTTTTTTTACAAGCGCCTATAAAAAGCCTCGCGAATTCACCTGGCTTACCGGTGTTGTGATGCTGCTGATCGTGCTGGCTTTTGCATTCACTGGGGCGCTGCTACCCTGGGATCAGTCCGGTTATTGGGCCACACAGGTTGGAACGGAAATCGCGGCAACTATGCCCGTGGGTGGTGATTTGATTGCCCGTTTGATCCGTGGAGGGCCGGTTCTGGGGCAGGCTGCATTGAACCGGTTTTTTCTCATGCACATCCTCCTGTTACCCGCCGTGCTGGTTGGCTTGGTAGTCTTCCACCTGCACCAGCTCCGGTACCATGGCATGGCGCCTTCTATTACGCGCCGCGGCCAATCACAGGCGCGCAAGTTTGTTCCATTTTTTCCCCATTGGATGACAGTGGATGGCGTTTTAGGCTTCGTGTTGTTCGTAGCATTGATTTCCTTGAGCTGGATCCAGCGCGCTCCGCTTGAATTTCCGGCTGACCCATCCAGTACAGAGTTCGTGCCTCGCCCGCAGTGGTTTTTCCTGTTCCTTTACCAGGCGCTGAAGTATTTTCCTGGCGCGCTGGAGCCTCTGGCAGCCGCCTTGATACCGGGCATCATCGTAGGAAGCCTGATCCTGCTGCCATTTCTCGATCGCAGCGAAGAACGCAGATTTTGGCGCAAACCTCTCACCACTTCAATCGCACTGCTCTTTTTGTTTGGCATTGGTATGCTGACTATCCTGTCTTTACTGACACCCTAACCCCAAGGAGACAACACCGATGAAACCCAAGCATGTTTTATTTCTCGTTCCAATGCTGCTGATTGCCTTGTTTGCCAGCGCCTGCGGCGCAACACTGGGTGCTTCCGGTAAGGCAAACACCCTGACAGCCGTGAAAGTTGACCAGGTTTCTCTGGAGCATGATGCCGATTTCTGGTCAAAAGCACCCGTGCTCGAAGTCGCTTCCGAAGCAATCGATCTCGGAGGGCAGGCAGAGAGTGCACCTGGATCGGCGCCTGTGATCCGGATTCAGGCTGCCTTTGATGGCACCCACCTGGTTCTCCGCACCGAGTGGGCAGACGCGAGTGCCAGCTTGCTCAAGAATGCATGGAGCTGGGACGGCAATACCTTCACCAAGAGTGGTGATGAAGACCGGCTGATGATCCATTTCCCTGTGAATAATGATGCCGAGTTTGCCTCGAAAGGGTGCGCCAGCGCTTGCCACAATGATGCCGCCGACCCCGACGAGTGGCATATGGCGACTGCAAGCGATTCTTCTCCCCTGGATCAGTGGCATTGGAAATCCGTCCGCACGAATGCTACCGGTCAATCAGACGATAAATGGCTTGGTCTATATAAGGACCCGACTGATGTCGAAAGCGGTCACAATGGGGATAAAAAGGAAGGCGGAGGCGAAGCTGCCAATGTGAATGAGGCGGGAGATGGGCCGGCCTTTATGTCCGGAAGCGATCTAACCCAACCCTTCATCTTCTCAGGGGATGAAGTGCCCGTCGATACCAGCATGCTCACGGCAGGGATGGTAATCCCAGGGTATATCTTGTCTCCGATGACCGGCTCGCGCGGCGATGTGAGTGCCAGTGGAATTTGGGCAGATGGGAAATGGGTTGTTACGATCATGCGTGCTCTCGACACCGGGAATTCCGATGATGTGACTTTTATCCCACCGAAATCTATGCCGTTCGGTTTGGCGGTGGTAGACAATGGCGGTGGGTATGATCACGTAGTAGTTCCGGATGTGCTTATTCTTGAGTGGAAATGACGCATAGGGTGGGATGCCCCTAAAGGCGAACCAGGGAATCCATTCGACGGCTGCGGACCCTTCGGGCTGTGCAGATAGGAGACAGATCCTTCCGCACAGCCCCGAAATTTTTTCGCGCGGGGGGATTCAGATCCTCCCCTGGGCTCAGGAGGGCAGATCAAAAAGGTAGTATCATTAAGATATTCGCGGTCTCGAAAGGAATGTGATCATGGATACTACCCAAATGGACGCTCAGTCATTGGACAGGCTGCGCCAGGGCTTCAAACTATTGAACCGCTTCATGGTGCTGATGTGGCGATTGGGCCTGGGGCCTTTGCTGAATGTGTGGCCTGCGGTTGGGGGCCGTTTTCTGGTACTGCGCCATTTTGGGCGCAAGTCTGGTAAGGTATACCTGACGCCGGTAAACTTCGCCGAGGAGGATGGCGATGTGTATATCACTGCCGGTTTTGGCAGCCAGGCTGACTGGTACCGCAACATCCTGGCGAACCCGGAGGTGGAAGTGTGGCTGGCGGATGGCTGGTGGGCAGGTGTGGCGCACGATGTTAGCAACGCACCCCGGCGGGTTGACCTGCTGCGCCAGGTGGTGGTTGCCAGCGGCCTGGCCGGGCCGTTTTTTGGGGTTGACCCGCATGCGCTGGACGATGCTCAGTTCGCGGCTGCAACTCATGAGTATCGACTGGTGCGCATCCGCCGGACAGCGGCGCGCACCGGACCCGGTGGACCGGGCGACCTCAACTGGGCATGGCAGGTTGCCACGCTGGCATTGTTCCTGCGCTTGCTGGGACGTCGCAAATAATGTTCGCTGCGTATAGATTAATTCGGGTGATGATGAAACTCCGCACTGCGAGTTATCTCTTGCTCATCCTGCCTGCGATGCTGGCACTTTCTGCCTGCCGGCTTCCCAGCGCAGGCGCGCCCTCTGCTACGTCGCTGCCGCCCACCGAGACCTTAGCATCTGTGCCTCCATTGGAAACCCTCGCGCCCAGCGCGACGCCGGAACCGAGCGCCACGCATACGCCAAGCGCGACACCCACCTCGTCCGGCCCGTGCGAAATTACCACAGCGTCGGGGGTGAACGTTTACACCCGTCCCAGCACCGCGGCTGACCTGTTTTATACCACCGAGGCGGAGGAGCAGTTTCCTCCGGCACTGGCGCGCACTGCCGATGGTTGGATCGGCTTCGACCCAGGTGTGGCTCAGGCTGCCAACACCGGCCCTTTCCGATTGCGCTGGCTTCAGGAGAACGAGGCGGTGCTGGAGGGAGACTGCGCCAGTCTGCCTGTGGTGCAAGGGCCTGCACCGGGGGTGTGCTTCGATATGATCTCTGCTCCAACCGACGTGCACTCCGCTCCGGACAGCTCAACCAGCGTGCTGCTCACGCTGAATTATGGCGATTATGCGGAGGTGCTGGGGGTCACGCCGGATGAGGGATGGGTAAAGATCAGCCTGCTGCGCGGCAGCCCATCTCAAGACCTGCAAGGCTGGGTGGACATCGCCTCGATCAATGTCAACGGGCCGTGCCTCCCATTTCCCACGGTGGCGCCTTGACGACAGACCGCTCATCCCAACTGATACTGGTAACCGGCGCCACCGGATATATTGGTGGGCGGCTGGTGCCGCGCCTGCTGGAGCAGGGCTACCGCGTGCGCTGCATGGTGCGGGATGTGAACCGGCTGGAAGGCCGCGCCTGGCGCGATCTGGTTGAGGTGGTGCAGGGCGACGTGCTCGACCCTGCCAGCCTCCCGAATGTAATGCAGGGGGTCTGGGCAGCCTACTACCTGGTGCACTCGATGATGAGCGGCAGCGATTTCCACGAGCGCGACCGGCAGGCAGCAGAAAATTTTGCCAACGCGGCTCAGCAGGCCGGCGTCTTGCGCATCCTGTATCTGGGCGGGTTGGGCGACGCATCCAGCGATCTCTCCGAACACCTGCGCTCGCGCCAGGAGACCGGAGTTTTCCTGCGCAAGGCAGGGGTGCCAGTAACCGAATTCCGTGCCGCGGTAATTGTCGGCTCAGGCAGCCTGTCCTTCGAGATGATCCGCTACCTGACCGAGCGCGTGCCGGTAATGGTCACTCCACGTTGGGTGTACACCCGCACTCAGCCGATCTCGGTGCGCAACGTGCTGGACTACCTGGTGGCTGCTTTGGACACGCCGGCTTCAGATGGACAGGTGATCGAAATCGGCGGCGCTGATGTAGTGACCTATGGCGAGATGATGACCACTTATGCCCAGGCGCGCGGGCTGCGGCGTTGGATGGTGCCGGTTCCGGTGCTTACCCCGCGCTTATCCTCCTACTGGGTGCACCTGGTCACCCCTATCCCGGCAGTGATTGCCCAGCCGCTTATCCTGGGTCTGCGCAATGAAAATATCGTGCGCTCCGATCTGGCCCGGCAAATTTTCCCCCATATCCAACCGGTGTCTTACCGTAAAGCAGTCGAATTAGCGCTGGCGCGCCTGGAAGCCGGAAAGGTGGAGACTGCCTGGTTCGATGCCCTGGCAACCAGCCAGGGAGATCGCCCCCCGCTGGTGATGACCACCCAGGAGGGCATGATCCTGGAGCACCGCCAGCTTGTCACGCCGCTACCCCCGGAGCAGGTATTTCGCTCCTTCAGCCGCCTGGGCGGGGAGCGTGGCTGGTTATATATGAACTGGGCCTGGGAACTCCGAGGCTTGATGGACCGGTTGGTGGGCGGTGTCGGGCTGCGGCGCGGGCGGCGCGACCCGGGCGAGCTGCGCGTGGGGGATGCGCTTGACTTCTGGCGGGTAGAATCTGTGGAGCCAGATCGCCTGGTGCGTCTGCGAGCTGAGATGAAAGTGCCCGGGCGCGCCTGGCTGCAGTTTCAGGCTCGCCCGCTGCCCGAAGGCGGCACCCTGCTCAGCCAGACAGCTTTCTTTGCCCCCAAGGGTCTGTCAGGGCTGCTTTACTGGTACCTGCTCTATCCTTTGCACAGCCTGATCTTCAGCGGCATGATCCGCAAGGTGGCAGAGCAGGCTGCTGCGTTCACAGACTAGCCAACACTTGGGCCACACCGATCACTTCTTCCCAACCGCGACCGTGGTCTTCGAAGTCCCACCAGCCGCTGAGTACACATTTAAAGATACCCCAACGCTGGAGCTGTTCTAGCGGTATGCCCAGCTCTTCCGAGAGCAGCTGCAAGCGCCGGCGCAGCAGCCGCGGCAGATCTGCTCGCCGGGGAGTACCGGGCAGCCGGTTGAACAGCAGCGAACCTACCTCGTAGCCGGGATCCCCCAGGATGCCGGCGGGATCGATCGCCAACCAGCCTCTGTGCTCATCGAACAGGATGTTATCGTGGTGCAGGTCGCCGTGCAGCAGCCGAGGCTGGACCGGTGCAGCCTGTGCCTGGGCTAACTGGCTTTCAGCCAGCTCAACCAGCTCACTGGGGAAAGGCCCGCAGCCCCCGTCAAATCTCTGCCGCAATCGCTGCAGCCCTTTGCCCAGGTGAGCGACGGTGCGCAATCCCGGCTCTTCCGGAACCTCACGCCACAGGCTTTTCATAACCCCGGCAGCAATACGCGTCGCCTGCTGGTCATCTTCCACGGCGCTGAGAGGGGTGCCCGGCTGCAATCGCTCGTTCAAAAGTACGCCTGCCTGGGGATCGCTGTGAATCACCTTCACCGCCCCCTGCCCATCGAAATGGCGCAGCGCCAGGATCTCGCCGGTAAGTTCCGGGTTGGGCACACACAGCTTGAGCACCCAGGCCTCGCCGTTTGGCCCATCTGCCGGGGAGACATAGTTGTAGGATAAGGCATACGGCGGCCGCGCCTGGATGCCCCAGCGGTCTTCCAACGCGGCGAGCTGTGCTGGCAGGGAGTCCAGCCATAGGGCGCCTGCCTCGCCGTGAACATCGAGGATCCTGCGCCGGAAATCGTCCGTGAGCGCCGCGGCGATCACGACCCACGCCAATTGCTGAGCTTATCGCTGCGTTCCAGCGCCATCAGCGTTAGCCGGGAGACCGCCACCAGCCGATCCATTTCGTCGCTGATGTGTATCTCCCACACCTGGGTTACACCGCCGATGTGCAGCGGGCGGGCGGTGCCGTACACCCAGCCCGAGCGCACCGCGCGCACGTGGTTGATGTTGATCTCCAGGCCCACGCACAGCTTCTGGCTGGGATCGACGCACAGATTGGCGCCCACGCTGCCCAACGTCTCCGCCAGCGCGGCGGAAGCGCCGCCGTGCAGCAGCCCG
>JBGSTO010000327.1:0-14355 GCA_041736465.1 Anaerolineales bacterium
GGAATGCATCCGGTGCGATTTGCCAGCGGTGAAAGCCTGACCCCGGTCTACCACTGGCTGGAACTGTCACCTGGCGCTAGCCTGGAGGGGCCGGCTCTTATCGTGCGCCCGGATACGACCCTGCTGCTTTCGTATGGAGACAGAGCGAATCTGGATGTGTACGGGAACTTAATCTTAGAGGTTGCATTGCGCAAGGAGGCGGCGGCATGAATATGGATCCCAACCGCTACGATGACCCAATCCGCCTGGAGGTATTCAAACACCTGTTCGCCGCGGCGGCGGAGGAAATGGGTGTCGTGCTGCGCAAAACCAGCTACTCGCCGAATATCAAGGAGCGGCGGGACTATTCCTGCGCGGTGTTCGATGCCCACGGGCGAATGGTCGCCCAGGCAGCGCACATCCCCGTGCACTTGGGTTCAATGCCGCTCTCGGTGAAAGCCGCCATCCAGAGCTCGGCGCATCTTCTGCCCGGGGATATCGTCATGCTCAACGATCCTTACCTGGGCGGCACCCACCTGCCAGATATCACCCTGGTCTCGCCGGTGTACATTCCCGGGCAGCAGGGCTTCCCGGCGGCGTACGTCGCCAGCCGTGCGCACCATGCGGACGTCGGCGGGGCATTTCCTGGCTCGATGGCAATTACAACCGAGCTTTACCAGGAGGGCATCATCATTCCTCCCGTACGGCTGGTGCGCCAGGGGCAGGTAGATGAGGATATTCTGCGGCTGCTGTTAGCCAACGTACGCACGCCGGAAGAAAGAGCCGGGGATATCTGGGCGCAAATCGCCGCCAACCGTACCGGCGAGCAGCGTATGCTTACGCTGGTGCAGCGCTATGGGCTGGGAGCCGTGCACGGTTACATGCAGGAGCTGATGGCTTATACCGAGCGCATGACGCGCCGCCTGCTGCAAGATCTTCCCAACGGCAGCTTCACATTTTGCGACAGCCTGGATGATGATGGAATCGGCGACCAGCCGGTAAAGATCTGCGTGCGTGTCGACATCCAAGGAGACGAAGCAGTCGTGGATTTCAGCGGCTCAGACCCGCAAGTTCCGGGCAGCCTGAATGCGGTGTATGCCATTACGCTGTCAGCCGTTTATTATGTCTTCCGCTGCCTGATTGGGCTGGACGTGCCCAACAACGCAGGCTGCCTGGCTCCGATCCGGGTGATTGCGCCGGAAGGCACGGTGGTGAACGCCCGCAAACCTGCGCCGGTCGCCGGCGGCAATGTAGAGACTTCGCAGCGCATCGTGGACGTGCTGCTGGGAGCGCTGGCGCAGGCAGCTCCCGAGCGAGTACCGGCAGCCAGCCAGGGAACGATGAACAACGTCACCATCGGCGGTTGGGATGCCAGGCAAGCAGCACCTTTTACGTACTACGAAACGATCGGAGGCGGGTCAGGCGCTTCGCCAGGCATGGACGGGGCTTCCGGGCTTCACAGCCACATGACCAACACGCTGAACACGCCGGCAGAGGCATTGGAATACGCCTACCCGCTGCGCGTCTTGCGCCTGGAGCTGCGCTCCGGTTCGGGTGGCAAAGGGCGTTATACGGGCGGGGAGGGTATCCGCCGGGATATTCAGGTGCTGGCGCCATCCAGGGCGAGCCTGATCACCGAGCGGCGCAAAAGCCAGCCATACGGTCTGGCGGGCGGAAACGCCGGCGCAGTGGGACAGAACTTGCTGCTGAGAGACCAGCAGACGATGCCACTGCCAGGCAAAGGCAGCTTCGAGCTGCGAGCCGGAGATGTGCTCAGCCTGCGCACACCCGGCGGCGGGGGATACGGTGAGCCGGGCGAAGAACCCGGCACTTAACGTTTCAGTGCTGCGGCTGGCGCTGCAAGAAGCGCTCCCAGGCGCCGTTCCAGGGCTCGCCCAGGTTGTGGCGCTGGGGAACCTTGACTGCGGCAAGGCGAGCCGCGGTTTGGGCTGCAATCTGCGCTACCCCACCCCAATCTTCCGTCTGCAAACTGTGCCGCAAGCGCTGGGCTAACTGCTCGCTCCACAGCCATTCCATACGGAACCGGTCAGCCTTAACCCAGTAGCCACGCTTCTCCCAGGCTGAGACCGAAGCGTCGATCGTCTGGTAGATTTCTTCTAGCGCCTCAGCCAGGTAGGCAGCCAGGTCGCGCGTCTTTGGATTGACCTCGGTTTGTTTCATCAACTCGCGCACCGCCAGCAGCACCGAGCGCGTCAGCCGTGTGCGATCTTTGCCCGCCGATTCCGGGTTGATAATTCGACCCAATTACCGCCTCCCGTGGAGATGTAATTTTGGCGATTATAAACGATTATTGACTTACATCTTGCCAGGTCTTATAATTCAAGCCATAAACCAAGGGGAAGTGCTGGAATTGGCAGACAGGCGTGACTTAGGATCACGTGCCGCAAGGCGTGAGGGTTCAAGTCCCTCCTTCCCCATAAACCGCTATGCTTGCCATAGCGGTTGACCTTTTTATATACAACTCTTATACAATTCAGAAATTTTTGCATGATATAATCCCATGACCCCAATACTTGATCAGAGGATCGCGGACTTGAAAATCGACAAACAAATTACTGAAAATCACCAGGCAAAGCTGACCGTGGAAATCGAACCGGAGGTGCTGGAACAATCAAAAAGACGCGCTGCCCGGCGCCTGGCGCAGCGGGTCAAGATCCCCGGTTTCAGGCCTGGCAAGGCACCCTACCCGATCATCGTGCGCCAGATCGGCGAAGGGGCGATCCTGGAAGAGGCTATCGAAATTCTGGTGGATGACATATACCCAAAGGTGATCGAACAGGCAGAGATCGAGCCCTATGGGCCGGGAGCATTGGAAAACATTGAGAAGTTGGACCCTCCCACATTTATCTTCTCAGTCCCCCTGAAGGCCGAGGTGGAACTCGGCGATTACAAGTCCATTCGCCTGGACTACATCCCAGAGCCGGTTGCCGAGAGCGCGGTCGAAGATGTGTTGGCAGATCTCCAGGCTCGGCAGGCGATCCTCGAGCCGGTTGAGCGCAAAGCGGAAGAAGGCGACGTAGTCCACATCCACCTGAGCGGCGTACACCTGGATCCGGATGGCGGAGAGCCGACGGAACTGGTGCGCGAGCGGGATTTTTCGCCGCTAATTCCTGCCGAATCCACCGATCAAAGTGACGAATGGCCTTTTCCCGGCTTTGCCCGCCAGTTGGTCGGGTTGGCTGCCGGCGATGAGAAGACCCTGGAACACCAGTTTGGTGAAGATTCCGAATACACCACCCTGCGCGGCGCCCAAACTTCGTTCACCGCATCTGTCATTGAAGTGCGCTCACGCACCCTCCCCGCCCTAGACGACGATTTCGCCCAATCCGTAAACGCAGATTACAGCTCGTTAGATGATCTGAAAGCCGCTGTGCGGAAGGATCTGGAAGATGAGGCCCAGCGGGCGTACAACGAGAGCTACGATGAGCGTGTGGTCGATGAAGTTGTGGCGCAGTCGTCGTTCAAGTATCCTGAGCAGATGCTCGAGCACGAAATCGACCACGTCGTCGAGCGCATGGAAAATGAATTATCCCAGCAGGGGATGGACCTGGATTTATACCTGAAGACACGTGAGATGGATATGGGCGCCTTCCGAGAAGAGGTGCGGCCCGTGGCTGAGCGGCGGATGAAGAAGTCCCTGGTACTGATGGAGCTGAGCGACGTTGAGAAAATCGCGGTATCGCCAGACGAGCTCCAGGAGGAAACCAGCCGCACCCTGGGCTCGCTATCCCGCATGATGCCGCCAAAGGAATTCCAGAAAATCCTGCAAGAGAAAGACTCGTCCACCAACCTGGTGGGCAATATTATGATGGATATGATCGTTCGCCGTACCCTGGAACGGGTGCGACGTATTGCCAGCGGTATGCCTGAACCTGAAGAGGCAATTGAAACTGCCCCGGCTGAAGGAGAACAACCTCAGTCCGCAGTCGAGAGCCTGCCTGAGGCAGCCGAAACCGAGGCAGTTGAAACTGCCCCGGCTGAAGAAGAACAGCCCCAGCCCGCAGTCGAGAGCTTGCCTGAGGCAGCCGAAACCGATGCAGCGCCAGATCAGGCTTCTGAACCTGTTGACAGCGTAGAAAACACAGAGAATTAAGCGCAGCTTCGCTGCTAAAGAGAGGAAATATGTCGATCTTGAATCCACAATCACTGGTCCCGATGGTCATTGAAACCTCCGGGCGTGGCGAGCGAGCCTACGATATCTACTCGCTGCTGTTAAAAAACCGCATCGTATTTCTGGGAACTCCGATCAACGACCAGATTTCGAACCTAGTCATCGCTCAACTGCTTTACCTGAGCAGCGAAGATTCTGAGGCTCCCATCCAGATGTATATTAACTCGCCTGGCGGGCAGGTATATGCCGGATTGGCGATTTACGACACCATGCAGATGATCCCCAACCCCATCAGCACACTGGCGGTGGGCATGACCGCCTCCTTTGGCACCGTGCTGCTGACTGCCGGCACCCCCGGGCAGCGCTACGCACTGCCGAATGCCACCATCCATATGCACCAACCTTTGGGCGGCGCACAGGGACAGGCCTCGGATATCGAGATCCAGGCGCGCGAAATTCTACGCCTCAAAGAACGCCTGAACGATATCCTGGCGAAGCACACCGGTAAAACTCGCGAAGCCATCGAGAAAGATACCAACCGCGACTATTACCTGGACGCCAGCTCCGCGGTATCGTATGGCCTGGTGGACCACGTGATGGACATCCCCACCGCCAAGCAGGCCTCCTCCAACGGGCGCTGATCCCAAACAAGCCGCCCTGTATGCATTCCGCACAGCCGAGGGCAGCGCTCTCGGCTGTGCTTATCTGGTAATGCCACCATGAATTCAAGCAAAAAACACCACATACGCGCCTTAATTTTGGATATGGATGGGGTTTTATGGCGCAGCAGCCAGCCGATTGGTGATCTGCCAACCATA
Organism: Anaerolineales bacterium; assembly: GCA_041736465.1. GTDB lineage: Bacteria > Chloroflexota > Anaerolineae > Anaerolineales > UBA4823 > JAJUJL01. Next base: position 4,930 of record JBGSTO010000327.1, read on the forward strand.
TTTCGAACCATCCACAACCTGGGACTGCAGGTCTGCCTGGCTACCAACAACGCTACCAAAACTTCACAGGGGCACCTCCAAAAAATCGGCACCTTCGGGGTTGAATTAACGCCCTCACAGGTGGTCACCTCCAGCCAGGCGGCAGCCGATTATTTACAGCAGCGCTACCCTTCCGGAGGAGGCGTTTACGTGGTTGGCGAACAGCCCCTGGTGGACACCCTGGAGCAGGCTGGTTTCTTCCTTGCTGAGGAAGGGGTGGTGGCTGTAGTCGCCGGTTTGGACCGCACCGTATCATACGAGAAGCTCAGCCGGGCAACAGTGCTCATTCGCGGCGGCGCAGAATTCGTCGGCACGAATCCGGACAGAACCTTTCCTACCCCTACGGGTTTGGTACCCGGCGCCGGTTCGATCCTGGCAGCGATCCAAGCTGCCACCGACGTGGCGCCGGTAATCGCCGGTAAACCCTCGCCGCGCATGTACGAGATCGCTTTGAAGCGTATGGACGTGCCGCCCGCTCAAACCCTGGTAGTCGGAGACCGGTTAGAAACCGACATTGCCGGCGCACAGGCTCTCGGATGCCTTTCGGGCGTGGTGTTGAGCGGCGTTTCCACGCTGGAGCAGGTGCAGGCTTGGGATCCTGCTCCGGACTGGATCGCCGGTGACCTGACTGCACTGATCAGCATGATCTCCGGGTAATCCAATGGCAAGTGAGCGCGTTTTTATTTTCGATCTGGACCTTGAAGAGCTTACCCAATTGGTACAGCAGTGGGGAGAACCGGCTTACCGCGGGCAGCAGATTTGGCAGGGGTTGTACCAAAACCTTTGGGACACGCCCGATCAGTTCAGCAACCTGCCGAAGCGTTTGCGCCAGCGCATGTTCGAGTCGTTCGAGTTCAGCCACCTGCAGCCCAGTACAGTATTGGACTCCAGCGATGGACAGACCCGAAAAACATTGTTTTCGCTGCCGGATGGACAGGCAATCGAAGCGGTGTTGATGCGGTACGACCGGCGGCGCACGCTGTGCATCTCCACACAGGCTGGCTGCGCCATGGGCTGCGTGTTTTGCGCGACAGGACAGATGGGATTCCGCCGCCATCTGAGCAGTGGGGAGATCGTCGAACAGGTGCTGTATTACGCGCGCAGCCTGCAAAAAGAGGGCCTGTCCGTTACCAATATCGTGCTGATGGGCATGGGCGAGCCTTTCCACAACTATGACGCCAGCCTGCAGGCCATTGACCGCATGAACCATGCACAGGGGCTGAATTTCGGCGCCAGGCGTTTTACGATCTCGACCGTCGGTCTGGTGCCGATGATCCGGCGCTTTGCCGAGGAGCAGCGCCAGGTCAACCTGGCAGTCTCCTTGCATGCCGCCAATGACGAGCTGCGCAGCTCCATGCTGCCGGTCAACCGCAAGTATGCACTTGAAGAACTGATGGCTGCCTGCCGGGAGTATGTGCAAGCCACCCGGCGGCGGATTACCTTCGAATGGGCTTTAATCCAGGATGTGAATGACTCGGTTGAGGAAGCGCGCAATCTGGCCAGCCTGCTCCAGGGACTGCTGTGCCACGTGAACGTCATCCCACTTAATCCCACACGGAAGTACTCGGGCAAAGCCACCACCCGAGAGCGCGCCCTGGCTTTCCAGGCAGAACTTGAGCGGAATGGGATAGCCTGCACGATCCGCATGCGGCGGGGTATCGATATCCAGGCCGGATGCGGGCAGCTCGCCAGCAGTGGGTGAGCGGTGAGCAGCTCTCTTAATTCATGGATTTCGTGCTAGAATTCTTGTAGTCCCGCGGGCTGCACTCACAGCCGCAGCACTCGACTCGTTTCAAGCTAACCGGATATTCTTCTCATAGGAGGTCAGAATGACAGATCAGGTTGTTCGTTTGACCTATCCTGTTTCGCTCTTGAGTGTGCCTATCATCAACCAACTCATACGCCACTACGATCTCACCGTGAACATTCTGCGCGCCCAGATCGGAGGCGAGGACCGCTGGCTGGAAGTACAGCTGGCTGGCAATCCAGGAGTCATCCAGGAAGCGATTGATTGGCTGATCTCCCAGGGCATCGAAGTTCATTCCCCACATCCATAAAACAAAACGGTTTGCGTTGATGGCAGAAGACTTCACCGAGATCACTGTCGAACGCATCCGCCTGGCGCTGGGTAGCGCTCGCATCCAGGATGCCCTGGCAATCCTGAATGACCTGCACCCGGTCGATCGGGCGGAGGTATTTAACCAGCTGGAGAGCGACGAACAAGTGCAGCTGCTGGGACTCTTAGACGTCCCCGTCGCAGCCGACCTGCTCGAAGAGATGGAAGACGAGGACGTACTGGATGCGGTCGAAGGTCTGCATCCGGATCGTCTGGCGGACGTTCTGGACGAGATGGAGCCAGACGAGGCGGCGGACCTGCTGGGTGATCTCCCCCCGCAAGCGGCCTCCGAAGCCCTGGCGCGCATGGAAGACGCCGATGAGGTGATTCCGCTGCTGGGTTATCCGGATGAAACCGCCGGCGGCCTGATGACCACATCTTATATTGGGCTGCGCCGCCAGACTACCGTCAGGCAGGCTATCGAATTCATGCGGGAAATCTCGCCGGAGACCGAGGTGCCGTTTTACCTGTACGTCGTTGACCGGGAGAAACGTTTAATGGGGGTAGTCGGCTTCCGGGAACTGGTCATCTCCAGCCCGTCCGTGACAATGGAAAATATCATGGACCGGGAGTTGATCTCCGTGCAGGTGGGGGTAGACCAGGAGGAAGTTGCCCGGGTGATGTCTCGCTACGACCTGAATGCCGTGCCTGTTGTGGACGAGCAAGGCCGGCTGCTAGGCGTCATCACGCATGACGATATCGTCGAGGTACTTGAGGATGAGGCCACGGAGGACATATACCGTTTGGCGAACATGACCGATACAGATCTGGATCCACAGAGTAAGATCGGCGAGCAAATACGCGGCCGGCTGCCCTGGGTTTTCTTGAATGCACTGACGGCGCTGTTCGCCTCCTGGGTGATCACCAATTTCGAAGGCATTATTGCCAAAGTAGCCATCCTGGCGGCGTTCCAGTCCATGGTTGCCGGGCTGGGGGGAAATTCCGCCAGCCAGAACATGGCAATGATCGTACGCGCATTGGCGCTGGGTAATTTGGATTCGCGGCGCACGGGGCGCATTCTGCTCAAGCAAATTATCCTGGGCATTTTACAAGGGGTTGTGGTGGGTACGATCATTGGGATCGGGGTTGGTTTATGGCAGCAGAATGCCTACCTGGGCTTGATTCTCGGACTGGCGATGCTGGGCAATATGATCGTTGCTGCAGTGATCGGCACGGTCGTTCCGCTGGGGCTGCGCGCCATGGGCATCGACCCGGCTCTCGGTTCCTCCGTGCTGGTTACCGCGGCGACCGACAGCGCGGGTTTCTTTATCTTTCTCACACTGGCTACCTGGTTTATTCATCGGCTGAGCTGAGGGAATCTATGAAAACAATGGTGATCTTAAATCCGTATGCCGGGCGGTGGTCTGCCCTGCAGCGAAAACCGGATGCAGAGCAGGCCTTGCACAGCGCGGGGATTGACTACGAGTTGGTGATGACCGAAGGCCCCGAACACGGCACCCGGCTGGCTGCCCAGGCTGTGAAAGACGGCTACCAACGCATCATCGCCGCGGGTGGGGATGGCAGCATCAGCGAAGTGGTGAATGGAATGATGGCAGGAATGAGCGCCGCTAACCAGGATGCAGGCCAGTCAGTGCTGGGCATACTGCCGCTGGGCACTGCCAACGACCTGGTGATCAATCTTGGCCTGCCTGTGGATCTAGCGGCTGCCGCCCAGGTAATCGCTGCCGGGCACACACGCCGCCTGGACCTGGGAGAAGTGCAGGTCGGATTGAACGGTCCCAGGCGTTTCTTCGATAACAACTCAGCCATCGGTCTGGAGCCAACTGTCACATTAGTTCAGCAAGATATTACCTGGCTGCGAGGCGTTGTCCGCTACTTGTTGGCGACACTGATCGCCGTGATGCGCAAACCTGAATGGCGATTAAAAATTGATTGGGAAGGGGGATCTTACCAGGGTATGGCGACATTGGTCACCGTCGGAAACACGCCCCTCACCGGAGGACTGTTTTACATGACGCCCGACGCCGATCCCTTCGATGGCAAGCTGACCTTTGTGTATGGCTACATGCCCACCCGCAGGCAGATCTTGCAGCTACTGCCGCGCACGATGAAGCCCAGACCGGGCAGCTATGTGGAACATCCAAGCATCCACCAGGTGCACAGCTCGTGGCTGAAGATCGAAGTTGAAACAGGAACTCCGGTGCACGCGGATGGAGAAATCCAATCCAAGGATGAGCGCCACTTTTATTACCAGGTGAAACCCGGCTGCCTGCCAGTTTTCCTGCCAGAAAGCGCTTCAACACCTGGGGCTGCCAAAAACGCCCCTTCCGGTTGAGATTCGCATCACCGTCTCCCAATCGCGCGTCTGCAGTGACCGCATGCTGCCCTATAGAATTCTGACCCCGCTGCTGAAGCTGTTCTACCGGCTGCTGTATTATGAGTTCGCCTGGAGCTACGATCTGGTCGCCTGGTTCGTATCTGCCGGGCACTGGCAGGCGTGGGTCTCAGCCCTGCTCCCCTACCTGACCGGTGAAAGCCTGCTCGAACTGGGACATGGACCCGGACACCTGCAGCAGGCGTTAGCCGCGCAGGGCAGAAATATCTTTGGACTGGACCGAAGTCTCTACATGAGCCGGCAAGCGTACCGCCGGCTGAGACGTGCCGGGTTGGTTCACCAGCTTTCCAACGGCTATGCGCAAATGCTGCCGTATCCAGCCAACGCATTCGATCAGGTTTTCGCAACCTTTCCAAGCGAGTATATCCTTTCGCCTGCCACGCTGGCAGAAATTCTGCGCACCCTGAAACCAGGCGGGGAATTCACCGTGCTCCCGGGCGCCTGGGTCACGGGGCTCAGTCTGCCTGAGCGCCTGGCCGCAACCTTGTTCCGCCTGACCGGACAGTCCTTGCCCAGCGAGGAGAGTTTGTTCTACCCCGCCGCCGATCTGCTGAAGCAGGCTGGCTTTGTCCAGGTGGAATGGGAGACAATCCTGCTGCCGGGCAGCAAAGTCCTGGTGGTGAGAGCGTGCAAACCGATCTAAAAATCCTCATTCTCGAGTAAAATAACTCTCGTGGAAGCAAGGATCGCGGTAGCCAAAATCAGTAAATATGCCACCTCGAACAGCGGCGATACGGTCGAGGTGGTCGAGCGCCCCAACGGCGGGCTGTCCATCGTGCTGGCTGATGGGCAAAGCTCCGGGCGGGGCGCAAAATGGATTTCGACGCTGGTGGTGCGCAAGGTGATCACCTTGCTGGCGGAAGGCGTACGCGATGGCGCAGCTGCCAGGGCAGCCTCTGATTCGCTGTACACCGAGCGCCAGGGTAAAGTGTCGGCTACGCTGAATATCCTATCTGTGGATAAACAAACCAATACGCTGGTCATCACCCGCAACAACCCTGCACCGGCGCTGCTGGCGGTGCAAGACGATATTCGCATTTTAAACGAAGACTGCCGTCCAGTCGGCCTGTATCGCGATACCCGTCCGGTGATCTGCGAAGTGACACTGGAGCCCGGTTTGACCGCGGTGATCTACACCGACGGCCTGGTGCATGCCGGTGACCGCTACGGACTGCCCATGAATGTGCACGCCAGCCTGGAAGCGCTGCTGGAAGAAGAAGATCCCTCACCCCAGATGATCGCCGATTCACTCCTCGAACAGGCTTTGCGCTTAGATCAGGGCCGTCCGGTGGATGATATCTCTGTGGTAGTTCTGCGGGTAAATAATTATCGCGGCGATGCAGTCCGGCGCATGTCTGTGCGCCTGCCCCTGAATGTCACCTAAAGATTTAATTGCAGTGGTCGGACCGTGTGCGGCCGGCAAATCCATCTTGATCAGCGGGCTGAAGCCGCATGGCTACAATGTGCGGCATGTGGCTCAGGAGCATTCTTATGCCGCCAGCATGTGGCAGCAGGTGACCAAACCTGACTACCTGATCTACCTGGATGTTTCGTATGCAAACTCGCTCAAACGGCGGAAGATGGATTGGAATGAAGCAGAATACCTGGAAGAGATACACCGGCTGAGGCACGCCCGCCAGCACGCAGATTTGTATATCGACACCAATGCGTTAAACCCGCAGCAAGTGTTGGGGCGGGTGCTCGCCTTCCTGGATGGGCACGGCGTTCCCAGGAATATTGGACATTCACCTTGAATAAGTGTATAATTACGCAATGCCAGCTCAGCCTGGCATAAAGAGCCAGCCTCCGGCTGGCATTTGTGTGATTATTGGAGGTACTCAGCAGCATGTTAAATCGTTACCTGAGTAGAATCATCCTTATCGTCGTTGTCGTCGGGCTGGCATTGTGGATCGATCTGGCCCCTGGCTTGCGATGGGAGGCCGTTGGCATCGATAAAAGCTATGATACCAAGCTGGGTTTGGACCTGGTTGGCGGTGTCCAGGCCCTGCTGGAAGCCGATCTGCCCGAAGGCACGACCGTAAATTCCCAGGATATGGACGTAGCACGCGCCATTGTTGAAAACCGCGTCAACGGCCTGGGCGTCACCGAAGCGCTGGTTCAAGTGGCTGGAGACCGGCGCATCGTGGTGGAGCTGCCTGGCGAGACCGATCCCGAACGCGCCCTATCCACCTTGCGGCAAACGGGTTTGCTGGAATTCGTGGATATGTCGATGCTCACCCCCGAGCAGGCTTATCTGCTGGTAGGGCAAACCATCCAGACCGACTTTGCCCCCAGTGGTCAGAGCGCAGCCCCTACCCAGTCTGTTACCAATACGGTCACCAGCCAGATCTTCCCGACCATCATGACCGGGACAGAGATCAACACGGTGGGTGTGACCACCAACGAGCTGGGACAGTACCAGGTGGCTTTTGAGCTGAAATCGGCCGGCGCGCAAACATTCAGCCAGTATACCAGCGCCCACGTCGGCGATATATTGGCGATCGTGCTGGACAAACAGGTGATCTCAACACCCAGCATCCAGAATCCGATTACAGACGGTCAAGGCGTGATCACCGGTAATTTCGACCTGGAAAGCGCGAACGCCCTCAGCGTACAGCTGCGCTACGGTTCCTTGCCCATCCCCTTGAAGATCGTCGAAACCCGCACTGTTGGGCCGTCGCTTGGGCAAGACTCGCTGCGTAAAAGCATGGTCGCTGGAATCGTAGGATTTTCAGTGGTCATCCTGTTCATGACACTGTACTACCGGGTCCCCGGTGTTATCGCCGTGATTGCACTGCTGGTCTACGCAGCCATTGCCTATGCCCTCTTCCGCTACATCCCGGTCACACTGACCCTGCCGGGCATTGCCGGTTTCCTGCTCAGCACTGGCAGCGCCCTGGATGCCAATATCCTGATCTTTGAACGCTTCAAGGAAGAGCTGCGCAACGGGCGCGCCCTGCTGCAGGCTGTAGAGCTCGGCTTCCAACGTGCATGGCCTTCCATTCGCGATTCAAATATCGCCACGTTGATCACTTCTGCAATTCTATACTGGTTCGGAAGCACCTATGGCGCCACGATTGTCAAGGGTTTTTCGCTCACACTGGCGCTGGGTGTGGCGGTCAGCTTGTTTACCGCTCTAATGGTGACGCGCACCTTGCTCACATTGGTGCTCAGCTACTTCCAACCGGAAAATAAAGCCCGCTGGTTTGGAATTTGAGGCATACTGCGATGATCAACTTACTTTCAAAACGTTATTACTTTTTCATCCTATCCCTGGCGATCATCATTCCTGGTTTGATCGTGCTGGGAGTCTTCGGCCTGCCGCTTTCCATCGACTTCACCGGCGGCAGCTTGCTGGAAGTACAGTTCGGATCAGGCGCCGCACCAGAACCGGCAGAAGTGATCGCCGCGTACCAGGAGCTGGGGGTAGAAGATGTGCTGGTGCAGTCTACAGGGCCGGATGCGCTGCTGGCGCGCTCTTCTTTTCTCGATGACGAAACCCGTTCTCTGGTGGTCGCCAAGCTGGAGACAACCTTCAACCAGACCGTAACCTTGCTGCGTTTCGACAGCGTTGGACCAACGATTGGACGCGAGGTGGCCGGCCGGGCTGCCCTGGCGGTTGCCATTGCAGCATTGGGTGTGGTGATTTACATGACCCTGGCTTTTCGTGGGGTAGAGAATTCGCTGCGCTACGGTATCTGCGCCATCATCGCCATGTTTCATGACGTCGCAGTGGTCATCAGCCTGGCAGCCATCGGCGGTCGCTTCCTGGGCTGGCAGGTCGACTCGCTTTTCCTGACGGCTTTGCTGACCGTGATCGGTTTTTCCGTACAGGATAAGATCGTGGTGTTCGACCGGGTGCGTGAAAACAGCACCATTCACCGCCGCCTTTCCTTCGAGACGCTGGTCAATCACTCGATCGTGCAAACTCTGCAGCGGTCGATCAATACTCAACTGATGACCGTTGAGTTTATGCTGCTGGCGCTGGCATTGTTTGGCGGCGTAACGCTACGCGAGTTCGCTTTGATCTTGCTGGTGGGTCTGTTCAGCGGCACCTACTCCTCGATCTTCATCGCCGCGCCCATCCTGGTGGTGTGGGAGACCGGTGAGTGGCGCAACTGGTTCAAGCGCTCACCGCAGGCAGCGGCATAGCAATTCCGAAATATAAAAAAAACAGGGCGGCGCACTCGCCGCCCTGTTTTTTATTCGTTGATCACGGGGGACAGACCGGTACTTCGTTATCTCCAGGCTCGCCGGTGATGCAGTTTTGCGCTTGAATTGTCCCATCTGAGCTCATCGAAAACACATACCAGAAATCTCCATCCCCGACTCCCGGTACCTGAAACTCCTCAAGCAGCCCTAATTCATCGTACACCCTCACCACCACGTCGAGTTGGGTTATCAGAGGTACACCTTCGTATGCTGCGTTGACATTGAGCACACCGAAATGATAAGTTCCGTTCTCAAGCTGCCGGACAGCAATCGTCTCTGGTCCGTAACCTTCCTGAACGTCCAATTCGAGACATGCATTGGGAAAAGTTGTACAGTCACCTACATCCCAGGACGTGATCCGTTCAAAAACACTGCCATCGAACCACAAACTCGCGTCCAGATCATTGGGCACATTAGACGGCAGCCACGAAGTGGTAGAATCCCAGTTCACCACAATTCGCATGTAAATGTCCCCGCTAGAGCTGACAGTTGAGAGGGAGAAATCCTGCTGGTTCGTCGTTTGACCTAAGACGTACAGCCCCTCAGTGAGCGCATAGTGATCGGAAGCAGAAGCAGTCAATGATCGCCATCCGGATGGGACGCCAGCGATAGAGTATGCTCCACTGCTGTCAGTAATATCACAACTTGGGCCATAACACACCTGCGCCGCCACAAGCGGGATGCGGGTACTGGCATCATACAC
>JBGSTO010000338.1:0-5473 GCA_041736465.1 Anaerolineales bacterium
CTTGGAAGTGTGTGGACGGGTTTGCTAAACCTGTTGATTTTCTCCGATTTTCTTGCTATATTAATGCTTGGAGTAACATGGTTGCCCATCTAAATCGAGCTAATAAAGAAATCCCCCACATCGAGCCCTTTTCTTTCCTCCAAAGTTTATAGTTAGCACCCTACCCGTAGGTAAGTGGCCTGAGCAATTGCCTGGCTGGTTTATATTTTTAACCAGCTATCTAGAATTTGGTGCAGTTGACTGAGAGCTAACTAATTATGAAAGCATTTCCTTCACAAAAAAGCAATATGAACAGCATCCTCCTGTTTTCTGTGTTATTCACCATCCTTACCACAGGATGTAGTGGCGCTGGCCGAACAGCAGTTACAAATAGACCCACGGTAGTACCGGCAGTCACGTTGGTCCCAACCTCTATCGCAGCGCCTGCCGATACCAGCAAGTCGACCACACCTTCACCTACTACTGCAGCAGCGACGTCGGCCTTACTTGTTCCCACTGTTCCACCGACCAGTCCGATACCTGGAGGCACATCGACTCCTTCGGTAATCAGCAAATCAAGCGGGATTCACATTCCATCCGATGCCAAGGCCTGCAGTTTACTTGCGCCAGAAAAGGTTGAAATTTTTCTTGGTGAAAAGCTTACTCCGCAGCAGGATTTTGATTATATTTGTCTTTTCGTGGGTGAATCCCAGACTAAATCGGTGACCATTAACATATACCGGCCTGAGACTGCTAAGTTAAGCTTCTTAAATATCATAGCCCAACATAAGAATGGGTGTACATTATCCTTTTCAGGGGGCACTAGCGTTACTCCCACGCTGTTTTCTCCTGAAATCGTGCAGCTTTCTTCAAAGCCACTGAACGAGCTTGCCGAAATGGTTCTCGAAGGATATGAAAAATGCGATAAGGACGATTCTTTTGAAATCATAGAACCTACGTTAGGAGATGCATCGTTTCTTGCTTTTTATAACCTGGGATTCATGCAGACTGCCTTGTTAACTGTGGTGAGCGGTGATTTGTATGTAGAGTTCACATTTGCTGCCCCATCCAAGGAAGAGGTGTTGGATAAGAAGGAGGCGTTAATCAACTTGGTAGCCACCTCGCTTGCAGAATTATCAGCCAGATAGCGGTTCGTGTGTAGTGTAAAGTAAAGTGTTGATTTGTGATATTAATTAGTATATAATAAGAGCGATCTCTCGCAGCAGAGTAGCTGTCATTACGGGCGGAATGCGTACCCGGCAATCAGGTACCAAAAGCATCCTTCAACGAATCGAAACCGCTGGCGAAAACCGGCGGCGTTTTTTTTAATCCCAAATCGTTAGTGTCACAATCTCAGTTACAGGTTTCAAGGTGTTTTGGTATCGGAGCGATCCTGAGAATCTAACTTTATGCGGAGGAGGGAGTCATGCTCAAGGTGCAACTCTTTGGCACAGGTCGCGCCAGCTATTTGGGTAAACCACTGCCCGGTTTTCCGCACCAGCAGCCCTGTCTCCTGCTCTGTTACCTTTTCTTAAATAATCCATATCCTCATAGTCGTGAACAGCTCGCCTCGATTTTCTGGGGAGATAATTCTACCCAAGTAGCTCGCAAATGCTTGCGCAATGCTCTCTGGCGACTCCGGCAGAATTTTCAGGAGGTCGGCGCTGAACTGGATCATTACCTGTTGGTAAACGAGGATTATCTCTCAATTCTCGGAGGTGGAGAATATTGGCTGGATACGGAAACTTTCGATAAGACTGACAAGAAGTATAAGAACGTCACCGGGCATGACTTGGACAAGACCGTGGCTGATGAGTTGGAATATGCCGTGGCACTTTATACCGGAGATCTTTTAGAAGGGGTTTACGATGAGTGCTTCCTGTACGAACGGGAGCGATTCCGGCTCGCTTACCTAAATATGGTAGACAAGTTATTGGAGTACCACGCTGGACGCCACAATTTTGAACTCAGTATCGCATGCGGTGAACGGATATTGTCCCTTGATAAAACTCGAGAGAAAGTTCACCGGCAAATGATGGCTTTATACTGTCTTGCGGGAGAACGCAACGCAGCTGTGGCGCAGTACAAGAGATGTAAACAGATTCTGAGAGAAGAACTTGACATTGAGCCAATGACGGAGACCAGGCAATTGAATAAAATGATTGCCTCTGGTCAGTTCAACCCGGAATCTTGGATTGAGTGTCTCGATACTCCGCTGCTGTCGGATCTGCTTGCCCGTGATGCGTTGCAGCCGCTGGCGAAACATTCTCTGAAGAAGCTTCGCCATTTACAAAAGATGGTTGACGAAACCGGAGAGGAACTAAGACTGCTCGAGCGATTGATCAGCCACGTACTGGCACAGACGGATCAATATTCACCACCGAATCTGGAAGACGCTTAGCACCAGTTTCCAAGACGGGGAGAGGACAATCAAAAGACGCGATCTTGCTATGATGCTGGCACATGTGCCAGCATTATTGTTTTAAGGGAGTGATCTTTGGAAAATCACACCTATGCTTTCATTGTCCGCGTCTGGGATGAAGCGACAGACGATCAGGGGAAGACGACTCAATGGCGAGGCTCAATCGATCAGGTCGGCGGCACCCAACGCCTTTATTTCTCGGACCTGGAGGGCATTACCCGGTTTATTCGAGAGCAGATTGAAGAAAATTCCGCTCGCGCATGCCCTGGTTGGAAGAGATTGTTAAAAAGAGTATTGCATGGTTTCAGAAACCTCCGAAATAAACTCCTCTCATAAAGGATTTGTGGATCCTGATCTTAGCCTGCGACACTTGCAAGCGGAATTGGCGCGCATCGATCTTCTCGTGCAACGGGAGGTACACCGTTGGCAATTGGCTGGTCAAGATCCCAACGATGCTTTCCGAGGGTTGTACGTCTCTGACGCCCAGGCTCAAGCCCTCATCTTGCGACCCCTTGGCTTCTCCTGGGGAGATGCCGTGGATCTGGAAGCAGACGAGCTGGCCGCCTACGGGGAGAGTATTTCCAAAGCCGAGCTCCAGGTTAAGGCGCTGAGAAATGCGGCGCGCTGCCAGGGGCAAGCTCTGCGCCTGGAATGCCTGGCTGAGAGTTTTGACCTGGATCGTTTTGATGTAGATACACTTCTGATCTGTCTGGCGCCTGCCCTTGACCAACGCTATGAGAAACTGTACGGCTACCTGCAAGACGACATCACCCGCAAACGGCCGAGCGTGAACCTGGTGTTAAATCTCTTGTGCGAGCCGGGTTCCGAGCGGCTGCTCTATCAGGCGCGCTTTTCGCCTGAAAACCCGCTCATCAAACAGCGAATCATTCAAATTGTGCCCGAGCCAGGTCAGGTTCAACCGCCGCTGCTGCAGCGCACACTGAGCGTTGATGAGACCATCGTAGCATGGCTGTTGGGAAAGTACCGCCCCAGCACTGAATTTTCCGGGTATCCAAGGCTGTCTCATCCGCAGCTCGACCCGGTTGATGAGCTTCTCAGCGGAGAGAAACTGAATGGCTTTTTAGAACAAACTGATTCTCATCTACCGCCCATTCTGTTTTTCTCGGGCCCAGACCTGGTGGCTCAGGAAGCTGCAGCAAGGATGGCTGCATCCCAATGGAAAAGGCCATTATTAGAAGCTGATCTGGCAGCCGCGGTCAAGGCAGAGATACCATTAGATGAAGCGCTGCGCCTGGTTTTACGCGATGCCCGGCTGATCCGTGCAGTGCCGCTCCTGAAAGGCTGGGCAGCCTGTTTCGAGGATGGCGCACCTTCAGGACTCTTCTTCGAGCAGTTGTCAGATTTTCCAGATTGGGTGATCCTTACCGGGAAGGAAACCCAGCGAGCAAAGGGGATGCAGCGCTCCCGGCGCCTGGTGTGGCAGGAATTTCCGATACCAGGGTATGCGCGGCGCTGCCGGTTGTGGGAGCATTTCCTTGGAGGGGTGCAGGATGGATTGTCAAATATTTCCTATTTGGCTGGACAGTTCAACCTGACAACCAGCCAGATCCGCGATGCCGTTGCCTATGCTCAGGATCTTGCTGTCCAGAAGGGCAAATTGCTCACCGAGCAAGAATTGCTCGAGGCAGCCCGGGCATACTCCAACCCGAACCTGGCCAGCCTGGCCCGTAAACTGACGCCGCGCTATAGATGGGAGGATATCATCTTGCCGGATGACCAGCTCGACTTATTGAGCGAAATTGCCGACACCGTTCGCAGCCGGCAGGTTGTGCTGCAAGAATGGGGAGTAGGACGCAAGCTGGCTGCCAGCCAGGGTATTACCATCCTGTTCGCCGGCCCGCCGGGTACCGGTAAAACCATGGCAGCCGAAATCCTGGCCGGCGCCCTGAGTCTTGAACTGTACAAGATTGACCTTTCGATGGTTGTGAGCAAGTATGTCGGCGAAACTGAAAAGAACCTGGAGCACATCTTCAGCGAGGCCGAGAGCAGCAATGCTATCCTGTTCTTCGATGAGGCGGATGCCTTGTTTGGCAAGCGCTCGGAGGTGCGCGACTCGCACGATCGCTATGCCAATATCGAGATCAGCTACCTGCTGCAGCGTATGGAAGCTTACGATGGGGTGACGATCCTGGCGACCAACCTGCGCGCAAACCTGGACGCTGCCTTCACCCGCCGGCTGCAGTTCGCCGTGGATTTCCCCTTCCCCAAAGAGCAAGATCGCTTGCGCATCTGGCAGGCGCTCTTCCCCGCCGACCTGCCGCGCACACCGGGGCTGGATTTTTGCTTTCTGGCGCAGCGTTTCAATATAGCCGGCGGGAGCATTCGCAATATTATCGTAAATGCTGCTTACCTGGCTGCCAATGATGGACAGTGCGTGACGATGGAGCACCTGCTGCATGGGGCGCGCCGAGAGCTGCAGAAAATGGGAAGGCTGATTGATGAGGAAGCGCTGACGTGGAATTCGAAACAGACATCGTAACTGCCAGAGTAAAGGAAGATTGGTGTCAAGATGGTCAAGTCGCCTAAGAGAATAACCAAAGCTGATTTTGGAGCGGTGGTCACACTGATCGTGGCGGCAGTATTGATCAGCACCAGTCTATCGAAGCTGCAGCAAGCTGGATTTCGATGGCAGCCTGAGGCGCTCGCCAGGCTCATTTCGACGAACGAAGGGCGCGTATTGTTGGCAGGATGTATTTTGACAGCGTTCGCAATTCTATCTTTAGCCAGGTCAAGTTATGCAATCCTTACGGGTAAGGCGCAGCATCCGCTGGAGAATAGGCCTGGAGGGGCGGTGCATATGGAGGTCAGGCTTGAGAACCAGCAACGGGTCTACCAGCCTGGCGATCCAGTGGCTGTAACCATCAGCATTTCTGGGGAGAAATCCATCCATATACGCCAGTTGAAGGTGGGGCTAGTACGCTGGGAGCATTACGAACCCAGGACACCGCTCAGCGCTGACCGCAAGTCGTATTCCGGTCCGGAAAGTCCTGGCAATATTGATCTGGAAGTGTACAGTTCTGAGCAAATTCTGCTATCCGACGAGCTGCTGCA
>JBGSTO010000139.1:0-2596 GCA_041736465.1 Anaerolineales bacterium
GTGCGCGGGCTGGATTTCTGGCTGCCCGCCGCCGCCCTGGGACTGGTGCTGATCACCTGGGCAGTAAGCCGGCCTTCGCCGGGGAAATTAAGCCGGTCAGATGCTACTGCGCTGGCAGGAGTGCTGCTGCTGGCGCTGGTGGTAGCGCTCAACCGCTACCTGCCGGCATTGTGCTGCCTGACGCCCGGACGCCCTCCCCAGGCGGCAGCGG
The DNA here is from genome assembly GCA_041736465.1 of Anaerolineales bacterium. Lineage (GTDB taxonomy): Bacteria > Chloroflexota > Anaerolineae > Anaerolineales > UBA4823 > JAJUJL01. The sequence continues at coordinate 212 of JBGSTO010000139.1, forward strand.
TTGTCAGCGGATTGGCCCTCATGCTGGCGCTGACGCTGACCGGCTGGCGGCTGCGCGCTCACCCGCTCACACCCCTGCTCGCCATCCTGCTGCTGGTAAGCGCCTTCATTATGCTCAAAAGCGAGCCATTGGCCCGCCTGGCGAGCGCCGCCATCCGAACGGCGAGCGGGCAGGACGCCTCCCTGGCCTCGGCCCTCGATCTGCGCTGGTTGGGCTATTCCTACCTGGCATTCCGACTGCTGCACGTGCTGCGCGACGCCCAGGAAAAGAAACGCTATCCCGCCAGCCTGCCCGAGTTTTTATCCTATGCCCTGTTCTTCCCGGCTTACACCTCCGGCCCGATCGACCGCCTGCCGCGCTTCCTGGGAGACCTGCGCCAGGAGCAGCGCGAGCGATTACAGGACCTGCGAGCCGGGGGGCTGCGCCTGCTGCAGGGGATGGTGAAGAAATATGTGCTCGCCGACACGCTGGCGATCTTCTCGCTGAACGCCGCCAACGCCCTGCAGGTGAGCGATCCCTTCTGGATGTGGCTGCTGCTGTACGCCTACGCCCTGCGCCTGTATTTGGATTTCTCCGGCTACACCGACATTGCCATCGGGCTGGGACGTTTGCTGGGCATCCGCCTGCCGGAGAACTTCAACGCTCCCTATCTGAAAACCAACCTGACCGGCTTCTGGAACGCCTGGCACATCACGCTGGCGCAGTGGTTTCGGGCCTACTTTTTCAACCCGCTCACCCGCTGGCTGCGCACCCGCCCGGCGCGACCTCCCGCCTGGGCGATCATCCTGGTGGGGCAAACGGGTGTGATGCTCTTGATCGGTCTGTGGCATGGCCTGACCTGGAATTTCGCCCTGTGGGGCTTGTGGCACGCCGGCGGACTGTTCGTCCACAACCGCTGGAGCGAATGGCAGCGCCTCCGCGGCTGGAGTGCGCCCGCCGAGCTCTGGAAGCAGCAGATGCTGGCTGCCGGCGGCTGGCTGCTGACCTTCAACTTCGCCAGCCTGGGCTGGGTGTGGTTCGCCCTGCCCGACGTACAGAGCTCGCTGCACGTTCTCCAGGTGCTGTTGGGGCTGAAGTCATGACTGCTATACGCAATCCACGCCCCGAAACCCAGGAGGAGCAGGTCTCGTTCACCCGGGTGCTGGCGAAAGCGCTGCTCCTGTTCCTCCTGCTGAACCTGCTGTATGCATTCATCCAGCCTGCGGCGGTATTGGGGCGCATCTCGCTCTACAACCGCCTGTTCCCCGGCAGGGTGCGCCTGCCCTACGGCGACGTACCCGAGCGCGCCCACAACTTGAGCCTGTTCAACCTGGAAGCCATGCTGGCCTCGCACGAGATCGCCGGCGCCCCAAAAGCCCCGGATGAATACCACGTGCTGCTGATCGGCGACTCGTCCACCTGGGGCTTCTTGCTCCCGCCGGAAGAGACCCTCTCGGCGCAGCTCAACCGCCTGGATTTGACACTGCCGGATGGGCGCCGGGTGCGGGCATACAACCTCGGCTACCCTGTCATGTCGCTGACCAAAGACCTGCTGCTGCTTTCCTACGGCATGCGCTACGATCCCGACCTGGTGGTCTGGCTGCACACGCTGGAGTCGTTCCCCAGGGACAAGCAGCTCTTCCCACCGCTGCTGCAGCAAAACGCGCAGCCGGTGCGGGAGCTGATCCAACGCTACAACCTGCCGCTGGAGGCGGAAGCCGGCGCGCTCTCTGAGCCCACCTTCTGGCAGCGCACGCTGCTCGGTGACCGGCGAAATTTAGCCGACCTGTTTCGCCTGCAGGCCTACGGCGTGCTGTGGGCCTCCACCGGCATCGACCAGGATATCCCCGCCAGCTACACGCCGGTGATGTCCGACCTGGAAGCGGATGAGTCCTTCCACGAGCTGCAGCCGCCCCACCTGCAAGCCTCTGACCTGGCGCTCGAGGTGATCGCTGCCGGGATGCAGGTAGCGCAGGACGTGCCGGTGCTGCTGGTGAACGAGCCCATGTTCATCAGCCAGGGCAAGAACAGCGACATGCGCTACAACTTTTACTATCCCCGCTGGGCGTACGACGATTACCGCAGCCTGATGCAGTCTGCCAGCCAGCAGAACGCCTGGCGCTACCTGGATTTGTGGGACCTGGTGCCGCCGCAGGAGTTCACCAATTCAGCAGTGCACCTGAGTCCAACAGGCTCGCGCCTGCTGGCAGAGCGCCTCGCTCAGGAGATTGTCGAAATCGCGGAGCAGGGGCACTGACCGTCCGCATGTCATGTTGAGCGCAGCGAAACATCTCGCATCACCAGCACGAGATCCTTCACTCCGTTCAGGATGACCGTCTGTATGTCATGTTGAGCGCAGCGAAACATCTCGCACCACCAGCGCGAGATCCTTCACTCCGTTCAGGA
>JBGSTO010000141.1:0-2632 GCA_041736465.1 Anaerolineales bacterium
GGGCTGCATTTTGTCAACCGCCAGCCTGGCTCCGGCACGCGCGTCTGGTTGGATAACGCCCTGCAGCAGGAGGGCCTGAACAGTGAGCAGATCCAGGGTTACAGCCGTGAGAAGACCACCCACACCGCCGTCGCCCAGGCAGTAGCCGAGGGGCAGGCCGGTGCCGGTCTTGGACTGGAAGCTGCGGCGCTTAGCTTTGGCCTGGATTTCGTGCCGCTCGCCAGCGAGCGCTACGACCTGGTGCTTTCCAGGCGCGGCATGCAGCATGCCGCCGTGGAGCAGTTGGTGAGCTGGCTGAAGCGGTCCGGCAGCCGCATGCTGCTCCAGCGCATCGGGGGATACGAGACACACGCCAGCGGCGAGGTCCGCTGGGTCGAATAAGATTTATAACGCAAAACGGGGATTGGGGGTACGCAGAGTGGGCAAATTCAACGCTCACCCTGTGTACAAAATTTTCATTTCTCGCATATAATTATACGGGTACAAATATACATTCAACGGAGGCTTACAATGAAGAAAATCACCTGGTTCACGATCGTTCTGCTGCTCGCCAGCTTGCTGGCAGCGTGCGCCACCCCAGCGGCTGCTCCGGCGCCCACAGAGGTCCCTGCTCCGGTGGAGACCACAGCGCCCACCGAACCGCCAGCAGCAGTGGAGACAGCGGCGCCAGTTGAAACCGCTCCACCCGCCGGTGAAAAGAAGATTATCCTGGCAACCACTACCAGCACCGAAGATTCGGGCTTGCTGGAATTCATCCTGCCGGATTTTGAACAGCTCGCTGGCGTGACGATTGACGTCATCGCGGTGGGCACCGGGCAGGCGATCACGCTGGGCGAGGACGGCAACGCCGACGTGCTGCTGGTGCATGCCCGATCGCGCGAGGATGCTTTCATGGAAGCCGGTCACGGCGTGCGCCGCGAAGATGTGATGTACAACGACTTCGTGATCCTGGGACCCGAAAGCGACCCGGCTGGCATCGCCGGTATGACGGATGCTGCCCAGGCAATGGCGAAGATCGCCGAGGCGCAAGCCGCTTTCATCTCGCGCGGCGATGATTCGGGCACACATACCAAAGAATTATCGGTTTGGAAAGCTGCCGGCATCGAACCCACCGGCGACTGGTACGTTTCTGCTGGCCAGGGTATGGGCGCCGTGCTGACCATGGCTAACGAGCAATTGGCTTACACCATCAGCGACCGGGCTACTTATCTTGCCCGCACCCTGGAGGGCATAGAGCTCAAGATTGTCGTCGAAGGCGACCCGGTGCTGTTCAATCCCTACGGCGTGATCGCCGTCAACCCGGATAAGAGCCCCGCCATCCAGCTCGACCTGGCAAACCAGTTTATCGACTGGCTGATATCGCTGCCCGTACAGGAAAAGATCGCATCGTTTGGCGTGGAGGAGTTCGGGGCATCGCTCTTTATACCCGATTCACCCGCCTGGAGAGAAGCGCATGGTGAGGCAGCCACACCCGAACAGCCTGCCGCGGACGTGGCGTTAAAGATCACCGGGCTGGTCGACAGCGAACAGGCCTGGAGCGAAGCCGAAGTGCGCGGCCTGCCGACTGCATCCGCCGAAGGCAAGAATAATAAAGGAGCAAGCGACACGTATACCGGCGCATTGATCTCCGAGCTTCTGGCGCTGGCGGCTCCCAAAGCCGGAGCCACCACCCTGGTGTTCATCGGCGATGATGGCACCACGGTCGAGGCGCCTCTGGCAGATGTACAGGCTTGCACCAACTGTCTGCTGCACTTCCGCAACAACGGTGGCTTCAGCCTGTTTCTGCCCTTCCTCTCCGAACAGCTCTCGATTCGGGGCGTCATCGAAATCCAGGTAAAATAGGTCTCTATCCGAAAAAGCAAGTGGGGGTATTGGTTTCAGGTTCCGCCTGAAGCCAATACCCCTTACACTGGTTGGTTGGGAGGCCTGATGGCACTGAAACGAGACGATAGCGGGCGACTGCACATCGACACACAGTTCATGGCAGAGTCGATGATGGACCAGCAGCTGCTGGCAGACACTGAAAAGCACAGTATTTTCCGCCCGCTGCCAAACCTGAACATTATCAAGCTGGGCGGGCAGAGCATTATCGATCGCGGCAGAAGGGTGGTGCTGCCGCTGATCGAGGAGCTGGCTGCCCTGCGCGGCGAATACAAGATGCTGGTGATGACCGGTGGGGGCACCCGTTCCCGCCACGCCTATGCCATTGCCCTCGACCTGGGCATGCCGACCGGCGTGCTGGCTAAGCTGGGCGCCAGCATCAGCGAGCAAAACGCCTTGATGATCTCGCTGCTCCTGGCGCCATACGGCGGCGTGAAGATCGGCCACGACGACATGGTCAAGCTGCCATCTTACCTGGCGCTGGATGCCATCCCGGTAATGCACGCCATGCCGCCTTACGGGCTGTGGGAACGCCCCCCCGAAATTGGGCGCATCCCGCCGCACCGCACGGACGTCGGCGCATTCTTAACCGCCGAAGTGCTGGGCGCCAAGCGCTGCATCCTGGTCAAGGATGAGCGCGGCCTGATGACCGCCGACCCTAAAAAGGACCCTGCGGCGAGCTTCATCCCGGAGATCGAGGTCAGCGCCTTACTGGCTATGGAATTGAACGATCTGCCGGTTGAACGCAGCA
>JBGSTO010000381.1:0-44411 GCA_041736465.1 Anaerolineales bacterium
CCACAGGTAACCGGCGGGCGCGCTGCCCGCTGCTGCCGCCCTCGTAGCGCAGCGCTTCCACCGGCGCCAGTTGCGCGGCGCGCCAGGCCGGGTATAAACCACCTACCATACCCAATACGATCACGACCAGCGCTGCCTGCGTGAGCAGTTCCGCAGATAGATCGGTGCTCATCACCCCCAGCATGACCGTCTGAGTCGAGAGCAGATACAAGAGAAGCCAACCCATGCCGACCCCCAGCACCCCGCCGCTGAAGCACACCAGCAGCGACTCGCCCAGGATCAGGTTCAATACCCGCCAGCGGCTCCAACCGACGGCACGCAGCACGCCGATCTCGCGGGTGCGTTCGAAAACTGCCATGAGCTGGGCATTCATCATGCCGATGCCTCCCAGCACGATCGCCAGGCCGCCGATAACCCATACGTAAGCGTTCATCGCCTCCACCATGGTTTGCCGGCTGGCGTACTCCTCTGCCCCGCTGAGGGAGAGCTCCTCATACAGCCTCTCCACCCGCGTGACAAAGCGTGCTTGCAGGTTTGTACTTTTGAGACGGATGTAGAACAAATTCACCTGCCGGGACTTGCCCACCAGTGCCTGCGCATCGCCAAGCTCCATGACTGCCCCTGAGTCTTCGAAGGCCTGTCCGGTCTCGTAAATGCCCACCACCCGGAAGATGCTGCTGCCCAGTCGCAAGCTGTCGCCGACAGTTTTATCTAGCACCTCCGCCGCTGCCGAGCCCAGCAGCACCGGGCGCCCACGCAAGCCATGCAGCTCACGGCTGTCCAGGCTCACGCCTTCCACCAGGCGGAAACGACCGAGGATGAAACTGTCGATCGGGTAACCGAAAACGAAGAAGAAAGGCTCACCTTCCGTCTGCGACCAGCCTTGCAGCATACCGCTCACCTCAGCCACTTCCGGCATAGCCTCCAGCTCATCGCCCACCTTCTCGTCAATCGAGCTGAAGGAGATATCGATCGCATCTGGCTGGCTCAATATCAGGTCGGCCATGCTGCCCATCAGCATCGAGCTGTAACCGCTTTGCAGCCCCTCAGCCATTGAGCCCAAGGCAATGATCGACGCGACACCGATGGCAATCCCCAAAACGGTGAGCAGTGTGCGCGTCTTGCGGCGCAGGAGATTCTTGAAAACGAGCATGAAACCTACTCGCCTCCGGACGAGCGATCGACCACCGCCTTCACAATCGCAGCCTCCAGGTCGTCCCAACGCTCATCCACCACAGGATCATTCAGCACCTGTAGAAAGAAGATACCTAAGAGCAGGCTGAAAACGAGCCGGCTGGTAATCACCGCATCCTCAGTGTGAAGCTGTCCAAGAGCTTTCCTTTCTTGCAGGTGATCTGCCAGCAGTTCGACCGATGGCAGATAATATTCACGGAAATAACGCTGGCGCAGTGCGGGGTTGACAAAGATCTCCGAGAGGATCGATTGGAGATACAGCATGTTTTGGTTGGTGTAGTCCCGCCGGGCGCGCAGTACACTGGTGAGATATTGCTGCGGGTCCTGCGGCAGCGCTGCGCTCAAACTGCTCTGAAGACGCTGAACATCGAGCAGGCTCTGCAGCAGACCCATGAGCAAATCTTCTTTATTCTCGAAGTAGTTATACAGCGTCCCTTCCGATACACCCGCGGCATTCGCAATATCTCGGGTCGTGGTGAGATGAAATCCGCGCTCTGCGAACAGCCGGGCAGCGCCATCCAGAATTTGGCTGCGCCTGGAAGCGATCCTCAGCGTGCGTTTGTCAATGTCTGGCATCTTGCCTCCTGCGGATAAAATTGAGTGAGTGCTCACTTAATTGCCTTCCTCATCCAGTTTAATCCGTTTGGAAAACGAGTCAATAGGTTTAAATAAAAATCGGCGCCCGGTATTAATACCAGGCGCCGGTATTGGTACATCTTTATCTGTTCTGCGTGCTAAAGCAATGCATCAACCACTAAAACAGCGAACAAGAATGCCAGGTACATGCTGGAGTAGCGGTACATCTTCCAGGCAAGCTTGTTCCCTCCCTGCTTCCACACCCGCCATGCGGATGAGATCAGCCACAGACCGAGCAAAACTGCACCCACGAAGTAGACGCTGCCACCCAGCCCGAACAGCGGCAGCAGCAAGGTCAGCCCAACCAGCTCCAGTGTGTACAGGAAGATTTGCCAGCGGGTCTCATGCTCGCCGCGAATGACCGGCAGCATCGGCACACCGGCGCGGGCGTAATCCTTGGCGCGCACCAGAGCCAGCGCCCAAAAGTGCGGTGGAGTCCACATAAAGACCACCGCGAACAAGAAAAGCGAGGGAATATTCAGGCTTCCGGTCGCCGCTGCCCACCCCACCAGGGGAGGTATTGCCCCCGCGCCGCCCCCGATGACGATGTTCTGCACGGTGGTCTTCTTCAAGAAGATGCTGTAAATCAGCACGTAGTAGATAATGCCAGCTAACGAGAGCAGCCCTGCCAGCAGGTTAACCATGGCGACGATCAGGTAAAAAGAAGCCAGGGAGATGCCAACGCCGAAAGCCAGCCCCTCGCCGGGTGTCAAACGACCGGAAGGGATGGGGCGTTTTTGAGTTCGCTGCATTTTTCCGTCGTCGCTGCGATCAATGTATTGGTTGATCGCTCCAGAACCACCAGCAGCCATGAATCCGCCCAGCAGGGTCCACACGGTAAGCCAGAATGGAGGCCAGCTCTTCAACCCTATGATCATCCCGGCAAAGGTAGTTACCAGCAGCAGCGCCACGACGATCGGCTTGGTGAGCATGAGCAGGTCACCGGCAAACCCCTTCAAACTGCGCGCGCGCCCGGCGATAGCATCGGCTGCTGCTTCACCATCACTCCTCGCATACAGCCCAACAGCTGCCAGCTGGATCACCATCGCCGCCCAGAAACCGGCGGCTGTAGCGGTGTGCAGCCCCAGCAAATAAACAGGGGCGTCCTGACCCATCCTGGCTCCAAGCAGCGCCTGGGAGAAGAACAGCACTGCTGCCGCAGTTGTAGAAACCAACACAAGAGTGTTGCTCTTTTGCGTCCGCCATGCCTGCCAAAAAAGAGCAGCCAGGCTCAGTCCGGTGCCCAAAACAACCAGGCGGTGTACCAGGTTGATCCAATCTCCTGCGGCTGCAGGCAGCGCCAGCCCATTACATAACGGCCAGCTCTGGCATGCCTCGCTCGCATCCATCCCGGCAACCAACGTTCCGCTGACCATCAGAGCAAAGGATAATACCAGCACAGCCGCTGAATGCCGCGCAAAGGGGCGCCGGTATGCGAGCGCTGCGCTGCTTGCGCCTGCGCTTTGGCGGTGCATCGCCGCGACGGTCGCAGCGATAAATAAAGCCTGGATAATCAACGACAGCCCCAGGTGAAGGGCAGACAGCCAGGAAACCCTGTCCGCCTGTGAGAGCAGAGCGCCGAGAAGCGCCTGTACCAGCAGCAACCCTAAGCCCAGGCTGGCTGCGCCGGTAATTTTTCGATTCGAAGCATATTCGCTTCGAGCAGCCACAACTGCCCAGACGGCAATCAAGACGGTGATCGCCGACCAGGCGCGGTGCACATAATCCCACCATGCGCCTGAATATTGCGGCGGTGTCCACACACCAAAGCAAGTTGGCCAATCCGGGCAAGCTGCGCCTGCCTCAATCACCCGCAGCACACTGCCCAGCACGATGAGGATGAAAACCGCGACTGAGGCGGCAAGCAGTGGATACGGATTGCTCCGGGTTCCAGACAGATTGCGACCCTGCATATCTGCTCTTGATATTGGCAGTTCTTTTCGTTTAAACATTGTTTGGGTGCTCGGTTTCCTGGCGGCGGATGAAAAACGGATATCCAAAAGCTAACAGGGCCGCAAAACCAAACCACTGAATGGCATAGCCCATGTGCGGTCCTTCGGTAATTTCAACGTCTGGCTGGGTACGGTTCGGCAGGCTGTTCCACCCGGCTTCGGGCGCCTGCTGCACGTACACCGGCAGCACATCATAGGGAAGCTGATCAGCAATTTTGGGCAGGTTTGGGAAATACCAGCCCAAAATTCGCGCTTCGCCAGCAGTTTGCTGGTCGCGCTGCGGCCCAAAAGAGGCGCTGGATTGAGAGCCGCGCAGCACACCCTGCACTGTGACCAGCCCGGCTTCATCGTACTGAGACCAATCGGTATTGGCATAATCGAAGTCAGGCGAGGGCGCCCAACCCCGGTCTACCAGCACGACCCGGTCCGTACCCTCGATGCGCAGCGGTGTGAGCAGGTGAACGCCAACCTGGTTTTCCCAGGCCTGGTTCAAGAGCAGCACCTGCTGGCTGTGGTCGTAAGCGCCGCGCACGACAACAGAGCGATACTCCATTGACTCAATCTCGCCGGAGAGCAGCGGCTGGTTGAGATCAAGCACCGGTTGGTTGATCTGTGCCATAACGCGGGTGTTGAAGCTGCGTCGCTGCTCCAGGCGGTCCAGCTGCCAGATGCCCAGGCGGATCATGACCGCAACCGCCAGGATCGCCAAAATTGTCGCCGGCAGCCAGCGGCGGCTGAACATGCGCGGCAGGTAGGCCAGGATAGAAGCTGGTCTTACCTTGACGATTTCTGGCTGTGCCAACCGGCCTGCACGCTGGTTCATGCTTTGCGAAGCTCCACACCCGGTTTCTTACGCCCATCCAGTGGGAAAGCAACCAGGCTGTAGATAAACAGGAAGGCGGTCGTCGTTGGCACGGAGATCCCCAAACCGGTCAGGCGCGTCTGCCAGGTAGTCGCCTGGCGCACATCAAAACCGAGATAATTGGTCGGCGAAAACGAGCATGAATAAGAAAACTCTTCTGCCTCGTCAAGCACCAGGCTCCCTTTCGCACCGGAAGGCACCCAGATCGGCCCGAGCTGGTGATCCACTTTATCCTGATTGATCACTTCCAGAGTATCGCCAATCACAAAAATCTGGTCTTCGGGAAAGGTGGGTATTTCCTCCCCTTGCGCCACTTTTTCTGCCGCACCATCAGCGATAACAAGCTGAAATGTCTGCGGGCCGCGATCATACTCCTCGCGCATCAGCAGGTACGTGCCTTCAATCAAGGCAAGCATCGCCACCAGCGAGACCAGGAAGGTGATGATCAATCTCACCAGATAGCTTCGAAACTTAACGCTCACTGCGTCTGGCCCCTTGAGATCAAATGGCGCACGTCTGCCACCACATCTGCCTCTGTCATCTCGTACGGGTAAGTCGCCACCAGGCTTCCGTTCTGGTCGAGCAGGTATGTGCGGGCGGTATGGTCAACCAGGTAGCCGCCGGCGCTGTTGGATTCTTGTCGGCTCTGATAAACGCCGAAATTACTCCAAACCACTTCAAGGTTTTCTCGGGTTTCAGTAAGCGCCAAAAAGTCGGCATCGAAATTCGTCATAAAGGAGTGCATCACCGGCACGGTATCGCGCTCGGGGTCCACGGTGATGTACACAAACCGCACCTGCGAGGCTTCGGAGCCTAATTCTTGCTTGATGCGAGTAAATTCAGCCAGGGTGACCGGGCACACATCCGGACAATGGGTGTACCCAAAAAACACAAGCACTACCTTGCCGTCCTGTTCGCGCAGGGTGAATTTTTGCCCATATTGATCAATTAACGAGAAATCCTTCATCGGCACCGGCGGCTCGATGGCTGAGCCGCGGAAGGTATACGGGCGATCGATGAGAATGAATCCCGCCCACAATGCCACGACTCCCAGGAACAGCCCCAACCCAAACAATGGGAGTTTCGATTTCATTTCAACCAATCCTTCTTACCTGCAGAGGATCTGGACCCTGCACCGGGCAGGCCCGCTGCGCACACCCGGCTCCCCCAGGATCCAGATCCCGGGACGATAACCAATCAAATTGCCGGCAGACCAATCAGGTACAACGCCGGGTAGAAGAAAATCCAGACCACGTCGATGAAGTGCCAGTAAACCGCGCTGGCCTCTACCGCCCAATGCTTTTCGGCCGAGTATAAACCTTTGCGACCATTGCGATAGACAATAAACAAGAAGATCACACCGGTCAGCACGTGAAAAGCATGAAATCCGGTCATGGCGAAGAATAACGACGAGGCTGCCCCGCCGTCGAAATGAGAAATCGGCCACTCAACGCCCACGACCCCGAGCAAGAAGAGAGTGCCCAGCACCAGCGTGATCAGTGTGCTGTTCAGAAATGTCTTGCGATCATTATGGGCAATTGCAGTCTCAGCCCGGTTCATGAAGAAGCTGCTCACCAACAACATCGCTGTCACGATCAAGCCAACGATCTGGTTGACTTCCGGGCGCTCGGCGGTGCCCAGCAGGTAAAACCGGCTCACCAGCAAACCCATAAAGAGGAACGAGTCCGAAACGATAAACAGCCACAGACCCAAACGATTTGCCGACAGCTTGCGGCGGTATTCCACAGGCGCGATCGCATGTGTGCTCATGAATGTTCCTCCTCATCCCCCGCGAACAGCCGCGGCAGGTGCATGTAATCACGGACAACAAAAAAGGCTTTCAGCAGCGCGATCAGCATCAACGGCTGCCACCAACTGTGTGCGATGGCGCCGATCCAGAACTCGCCGATCGTAAACATGGCGAGCAGCACAATGATTACCACGCCAGCGCTGAATGCTGCCTTCTTCTTTGCTTCTAATTTCTCATCCATCATCATATCCTCGCTCATTGTAAATCCTTTGGTTGCACCACACGCCGACTCAGTCGGCTGCAGCCGGTTGAGCGCCTGCCGGTACATCCCCTTCGACCGCCTGGTGAACAGGCGTGAAACTGGCATACACCGAACCTGCAAGCCCGTAATCATAAGGCTCGCCAACCACCTCGAAAGGCCGCTCGTAGTTGTGCGACGGCACCGGCGAGGGGAGCATAAATTCCGGCGAGCGGGATCGCCACGGGTTGGCTTCGGCAACAGCGCCGCGCCGAGCGCTGATATAGAAGTTGTAAACAGCAATCAGCACGGCAATGCCGATCAAATAGCCGGCGATGGTGATCAAGAGCTGGCTGGTATCGATGCCCAAAGCCGCATCGTAATCGGCGATGCGCCGCCGCATGCCCAGCAGACCCACCTGCATCTGCCCCAGGCTCTGCAGGTAGAACGCCGGGAGCATGAGATAGAAGTGCAGTTTGCCCAACGTCTCGTTATACATGCGTCCCGTCATTTTTGGAAACCAGTAATATATTGCTGCAAAGAATGGGAACACAAAACCGCCAAACATGGTTGCATGGAAGTGTCCCACGATCCAGTAGGTATCTTGAACGTGCAGGTCCGTCGCTACCACACCATTCGGCGGGCCGCTCAATCCACCCAGCAGGAAGATCGAGATTGCCCCAAGAATGAACAACATTGGAGTTTGGAAAGTCATCTTGCCTTCCCAAATCGTCGCTATCCAGGAGAAGAATTTTACGCCGGTCGGCACTGCCACCAGCAAGGTGCTGTACATGAAGGGCACGCGTAAGTACGCTGCCATACCGGAGGTAAACATGTGGTGCGCCCACACCAGGAAGCCCACGATGGCAATCCCAAATGACGAGAGCGCCACCCAGCGGTAGCCAAACAGCGGCTTGCGGACGAATACCGGCAGCAGCTCGCTGATGACACCCAGGCCCGTCAGGATGAATACATACACTGCCGGGTGCGAATAGAACCAGAACAGGTGCTGGAACAAGATCGGGTCGCCGCCGTTGGTCGGATCGAAGAATGACATACCGAAAAGACGCTCGAACATCACCAATTGGAACGAAAGACCGATCAACTGTGTTGCTGTCAGGCTGATGATCGAGGTGGCAAAGGCTGTCCAGACAAAAATTGGCATCTTGAAGTAAGTCATGCCCTTGGCGCGCAATTTGACAATCGTGGCAATGATGTTCAGCGATCCAAAGATCGAGGAAGATCCCACAAAGTACATGGCAGTGAAATACATCTGCATTCCCAACGGGGCTCTGGCGCTCAAGGGCGGGTATCCGGTCCACCCGGTATCGAAACCGCCCAGGAACATCGACAATAGCAGCCAGATGGCTGCCGGAATGTTAATCCAGAAAGCAAAAGCATTCAAACGAGGAAAAGCCATATCGTTGGCGCCGATCAACAGGGGCACCAGGTAGTTGGACATCGCAGCCACACCCGCCAGCATGCCGGCGATCATCATGATGCCGTGCAGGCTCATAATGGTGTTGTAGAACTGCAAACCATCCATACCGATAATGTTGCTGCCTTCTTTCATGAACTGTAAACCAGGCGCCGCCAGCTCTGTGCGGAAGGTCAGTGCGAAAGAGCCCGCCAGGAAAAAGAGCAGCAGCGAGACAAGCCCATATTGAATGCCAATTACTTTGTGGTCGAATGAGATGGTCAAAAAGCGGGCAAACCCCTTCGGCTCGTATGCTACAGGGTGATCGGGGGTCTCTTCCCCTTTGGCCCACTTGAACCAGTCATCGAATACCCGCGCACCGATCATAAATGCCACAGAGCCAAAAACCGCACCCAGCACCCAGGCCGGCTCGGTAAAGAAGTACTGGTTGGTCTTCCAGCTCCACGGCAGGAAAGCAGGCAGCCCCATGATCAGACGGATCACACTAACCAACACAGCGCCTGACACCAGCCCGACCACCAGGAAAACCAGGCCGCGGATCAACGAGAGCGCCATCAACCCTTGACGGGGATTAGCTTTCACATCCATTTTGCTCATATCGAATCTCCTACCTCAAACTTTCGATCAGGCGAATCACGTCGTCCACCTGCTGGTCGGTCATCTTCTCGGCAATATTTGCCGGCATCACGTTGTTGAAACCTTCCACTATCTGGGCTGCCGGATTGCGAATGGATTGGTACAGGTACGCATCATCCTTGACCACGCTGGTGCCGTCAGCCAAATTGCCTTGACTGCCGTAGATCCCCTGCCAGCTCGGACCGACGCCGGCAACACCATCCAGCGAGTGGCATGCATTACAACCATAGGCTGTGTACCATTTCTTCCCGCGCTCCACCGGATCGGCAGCCAGACCCTGCTCGGCAGCTACCCAGGCGTCGAACTCGGCCTGAGTCAGAACGATCACATCGTTCTCCATATAAGCATGCTTAAGTCCGCACAATTCTGCGCAGCGCACTTTGTAATTCCCTGCCAGACTGGGGGTGACGCGCAGATCGCGCACGAATTCCTCGCCACCGGGCAAGGCATCCTGCTTTACGCGGAATTCTGGCACCCAGAAGGAGTGGATCACATCGATGCTGGAGAGGTGCAGCAGCGCTTGCTTGTTAACCGGCAGGCGCAGCACGTCGGTGACAATGCCAAGTTCCGGGTACTCAAAACGCCACGACCACTGCTGTCCGATAACATTTACCTCCAGGGCCCTCGCCTCCGCCCGTGTAGTTTTCGCCAGACCGTCGCTGCCCAGCACTGCAAGTCCCATCACCACGAACAGCGGCACAATCGTCCAGGCAACCTCCAGGTTCATATTGCCTTCGATGTGGCGCGCATCGGTGGTATCGCCTGGTTTTCGCCGGAACACAAAAATGCTGTAGAGCATGAACACGACGATCAAGGCGAACAAAAAGGCGATGATTTGAAATTGCAGATTGAATAAGAAATCAATGGGCTGCGCCTGGGCACTCGCTGCTACCGGCAGCAGTCTTACTTGACCCAATCCAACGATCAGTAAGGCCGTAACGATAGCCACGAGGATACCAGCGGTAATCAAATGTCTCATGTTAACACTCCTGTTATCGTTGTTCGAAGTCGCCTGCTCAGTATGACCAGCAGAATTTGTCTCATCCCGTGAGAGCGACCATTCTTCTAACCAATCATCAACCTGAGCAGCAGCCAGGGTGCGACGGTCGTACACCAATGCCTGTTCACCATCATGTAAAGACAGCAGCACAACTCGCAGCTTCTTCTCCCCCTCGACGAAACGAGCCAAAAATTCATCTCGATTTAGCGATTCGTCATCATAATCTACTACGATCAAGTCAGGGCTTAGTTTTTCGATCTGAAGTATCGCCTGTTCCACACTGGAAACCACCCCCACTACCTCTACATCCCCCTGCTGGCGCGTTTGCAACAGGCTGCTCAAGCCGCGCCCAAACAGAGCGTGGCTGGAGGCTATTAAGACTCGTTTCGGTTTCTTCGGCAGTAACCCGGTCATTAGATCTTGATCACGACTTATCTGGATAAAGTGTGCAGCTAATTTACCAAAACCGGGATAGATTGTCATCCACCCCCATTTTCCAAAAGGTGGATTTAAAACAACGCGGAGGGGTGATTTTTTAATCACCCCTCCGGGCTAAAAGCAATTCGTAATTGCGCTCAGTTGGTGTTATCCCCGCCAATCAAACCCAGTTGAACCGCCTTACTGACCGCCTCCGCCCGGTTCGAGGCTTCTAGTTTCTCCAAGATATGCCGCACGTGGGTTTTAACCGTGTTATCTGAGATGAACAGGTCCGACGAAATCTGTGAAGTAGTCATCCCTTGCGCCAGGCACTCTAATACTTCCATTTCCCTGCTGCTCAACCCGCGGTCCTCGGCGCCAGTATTCTCCACATTTACCGCTTTGAGCACCTGCCGGGTGATCTCGGGAGCCAATACCGACATCCCCTCGTGCACTCTGAAGATCGCAGTGCTCAATTCTTCTGGCGTAGCGTTCTTAAGCAAATAACCATCGGCGCCCGCCGTAATCGCGCCGAATAAGTCTTCATCCTGTTTTGAAATCGTGAGCATCAGAATCCGGCAGGCAGGGTCGCTTTTCTTCAAAACCTTGACCGTCTCGACCCCCCCCATAACCGGCATATTTACATCCAAAAGCACAACATCTGGCTTGGAGCTGCGAATCACATCCAGCGCATGCTGTCCATTCTGCGCCTCGCCCACCACAATGAATTCTTGCATTCCACGCAGCAAGCTCACCAAACCAGAACGAAACAAAGCGTGATCATCCACCACCACCAATTTAATTGGCTTCATTGTTTTCTTTCTCCTTGAGTTAACGGTAAAGAAATACGCACCGCCGTGCCTTGCCACGGGATAGATATCACCTGGAAATCTGCACCAATCAGTTCAGCTCGTTCTCGCATTCCCTGGAGCCCATGCTGTGAAGGGCTGGGAATATCGTCCACATCAAAACCGACTCCATCATCACGTACTTCCAGAATCAGGTCGTTCTCAATTTGTTGGCACGCAACCCACACCTGTGTCGCACGGGCGTGCTTGCGAATATTGCTAAGCGCCTCCTGGACGACGCGGATCAACTGCATTTGAATCTCTGGGGGCAGCTCAACCTTGCTGAGGCTATCTTCTACGTGAACAATCAGGTTTTGCTTTTCCCGAAATTCTTCAAGCGATTGGTTCAGCCAACCAGAAAGGTTAGCTTCACGTGTGCCGATTCGCAATCCGTCGATAGCATCGCGTGTTTCCAGATACATTTCGCTGACCGTATCGAGGCTGACTTGAATTGTGTCTTTCAAGCGCTCGTGATCACTGAACTCCAGATAATTTTTCATCTGGCTGATTTTCAGTTTCAGGAATCCCAATGCCTGCGCCAACCCATCGTGGATCTCACGCGCCAGACGGGTGCGCTCATCCATCACAGTCTTATATTCCAGCTCCGCCAGCAGGTTTACATTCTGCACCACCAGCGATACCTGGCTGGCGAGAGTTTGTAATACAGCCAGGTGGCGCTGGGTAAATGCGCGCGTCCGGCGGCTTCCGACCATCAAAGCACCCAAACCGGTTTCATCGTGAGCGATCAATGGCACAGCCA
Organism: Anaerolineales bacterium; assembly: GCA_041736465.1. Lineage (GTDB taxonomy): Bacteria > Chloroflexota > Anaerolineae > Anaerolineales > UBA4823 > JAJUJL01. Next base: position 11,732 of record JBGSTO010000381.1, read on the forward strand.
GTAAAGCCCGTACCCGGGGAGGATTTTCTGCATCCCCGGTCACCTCGCCTAGGGAAACTGCTTCGCAGGAGGCGATTACAGAATGCAAGATGCCATCCAGCAGGGGACGGTTATTATCCGGCAGCTCACCGGCGATAACCTCTTTCAAATCCTTTTCTGAGCGCGATGGCAGCACCTGGGCAATCACAAAATCTGCTTCCAATGTGTCCTGAAGGTCGTTAGCCAATTCCTGGAGCAGTACCCCCAGGTCGGCTTTTTGCCTGGCGGTATTAATTTGCCTGAGCGTTGCCAGCTCACGGTTGCGCAAGCGCATGCCTTTCAGCGCCAGAGAAGTTTCATCGATAATTTTTCTCAGCATAGCCTGGCTGTGTTGGTCAAGCTGCACAGATCGGGGCAGGTACAGGTTCAATACGCCGTACTCTTGCTCGCCTCTTTTGACCGGAAGGCAGTAAATCCCGAGCGCATCGCGCACCATGCCAGGAATCAGGATACATTCTTCGGTGGGCTGCCCAAATCTCTGGCAGGTGCTGCAAGCTGCCCGTACCTGCGGCGATGCCAGATGCTCCAACCACGCATCCGAGAGTTGAAAGGGAATATCGCCAGAGCTCAGAGCCGGCATTGGCTGTGCGCGTTCATCCAGAGGCACGAATGAGGTTGCAGCCGCGCCGGTCGATTCTTTCGCCAGCTGCAGCGTCAGCTCCATGACTTCCCGTTCGCTACGCACCTCGGAGAACGCCTGGCTGATACGGAGGATGGCGTTCTGGCGCTGCTCCGCCGCCAAAACCTGCGCCTGTGCAGCACTCAGCTCCTGCGATAGACTATCGATATCCTTCCTCCGCTGGTAAATCCGATCTACCAGTGCAAAAACCGTCACCCCTGCGATCAACAGCAGCAGGCTCTCAGACGTTATCCACAAACCCCGGGGAAGGTTTATCAGAAAGATATGCTGGAATAATTCAAACACGACCAGCACGGCCAGTATGATCAGCGCCGCCACCAAACGGATGTTTCTGTGTAGAAATTTTCCGCTTCGATTGTGATGCTTTGAACTCATGGGGTATATTTTACACGAATTAACCCTGCTTTATCGGAGCCGCAAGATTAGCTTTGGATAAATCTGCTCAAATAAAAACCAGCCAGATAGCCCTGGCTGGTAACAGCACTGCCACACGCTCACCGACCGGTTGGTTCGTTATTCTGCCAGAGTCTGAAGTATCTGGGCGCTGTGGCCGTCCGGCTTGACATTCTCGAAAACCTTTACGATCTTGCCGTCCGCTCCGATTAAGAACGTGGTGCGTAAAACGCCATCATATTCACGTCCCATATACTTCTTACGCCCCCAAACACCATATAATTCACATACGCTGTGGTCGGTATCCGCCAGCAGGGTAAAGGGAAGCTCGTATTTGGCTTTGAATTTGGTGTGTTTCTTCGGCGTATCAGGGCTTACGCCAAGTATGGTGACACCGGCTTGCTGGTAGCTGCTGTAATCGTCGCGAAAGGAGCAAGCTTCGGTTGTACAACCGGGAGTATCATCCCTGGGGTAAAAATAAAGCACAACCGCTGTGCCGCGGTAGTCTGATAAGCTGCGCGGTTCACCGTTCTCATCTTGCAGAGTGAACTCGGGTGCGGGAATTCCTGCCTGGATTGGCATGTTACCTCCTTTTTAATCTATGTAAAAGTTGATGCGCATGCTCATTCGATCCGGGCGATTAACTGCCCCATTAAAGACAGATCATAACCCGGCATAGCTGCAACCGCCTGGCGAAACTCGGGATCATCCAGTGTTTTCCAAAGCGGCTCCAACAGCTCGCTGGCGGCGTGTTTCTCGGGAACAACCAGGTCATAGCGCTCACTGAACAGGTGAACAAAGTCCAGCTCCAGAGCCTGGGCTGCAGCCGCGATACCCAATCCACAATCACTGCGCCCCGAAGCCACTGCGGCTGCCACCGCCAGGTGAGTATATTCTTCCTGAGCGTATCCCTTGATCTGCTCGGGGTGGATGCCTGACTTTTCGAGCTGGTAATCGAGCAGAATGCGTGTACCCGCACCGCGCTGCCGGTTCACAAAGACCACGCCCGGCTTCACCAGGTCTTCCAGTGAATAAAGATGCTTGGGGTTTCCCCGCGGGAGCATCAAGCCTTGCTGGCGTTCGACCAGAGCGACCAAGCGCACCTCGATGCCGGGCAAATACTGGCGGATATACGGGATATTGAAATCGCCGCTGAGTGGGTCGAGCAGGTGCGAGCCTGCCAGGTGAGCTTCACCCCGGCGCAGGGCGACCAATCCCCCCTGGCTGCCCACATTGACCGAAACCAGCCTGCGCCCGCGCTTTTCCATGAACTGCGCTAAAAGATCCATAATCAGGTCATGGGATCCAATGGCAAAGATGGTGCGCTCCAAATCCTGCGCCGGGCGATACAGGCGCACGCTCACTTCCGCTCCGGCAGGCAGCCCTTGGGAACCGCGCGGCAGGATGGTGATGCCATCTGCGCGTACCAGTGAAGTAATCACCCCTGCGCCGCGAGAAAGCGGCGCTGCCAACAACCGGTCGTCGACACGCCCCACAACCATACGCAAGTAATCGTCATCCCCTGCAGGTGAGGTTACCTTACGGGTCAAGGCAGCGCGCACCACCGGCGGCTCAATGCTTTTCTTGCCTTGCCACAGTTCAAGCAGCGGCTGCACAAAGATCTCACCGGTCAGCGCCGCTGATACCGGGTAGCCTGGGATACCGATCACCGGCACAGCGCTTTTACCGGCGCCTTCAGGAAAGAGCATCCCCAGGATCACCGGGTGACCTGGCCTGACCGCCACCCCATGCACCAGCACCTTACCCAGGGATTCGACTACCCGGGCAGTAAAATCTTCTGACCCGGCTGACGAACCGGCGTTGATGAGCACCAGATCACTGCGCGCGGCTGCACTCTGCACAGTGCGCTGGATCTGCTCGAAGTCGTCCGGCGTGATCGGGCAGCGTTCTGCTATCCCGCCCCAACCATTAACCTGGGCGGCAATAACCAGAGAATTATATTCAATGATATCACCCGGATGCACAGCCTGTCCGATAGGCACCAGTTCCGTACCGGTTGGGATGATGGCTACACGCGGCCTGCGGGTAACACGCAAACGATCGTGCCCGCAAGCTGCGATCGCACCCAGATCTACCGGGCGTAATACATGCCCGGACGGCAGCACCAGCTGCGTGGCGACGATGTCCTCACCCATCGGTCGTACATGCTGCCACGGTGGCAGGGCTGCACGGATATAGATCGCAGCGGGGTGGCGTACATCTGCTGCCGGTTTTCCAGAATCATCCAGCGGTTCGGTATTTTCGATCGGCACCACCGCATCCGCCCATTCAGGCAGCGGGTCGCCGGTATCCACATAGGCCGCCTGGGAGCCCAGGCTCAACTTCACTGGCGCGGTCGGCATGGCGCCGCCGGTATCATCCGCCCGGACGGCAAATCCGTCCATCGCTGAGGCGTGATAGTGAGGTGATGAAATCCTGGCCCAAATCGGATCTGATAGCACTCTTCCAACAGCCTGTTCGTTCAGCGGGATCTCTTCGGTTGCCAGAATCCCCCACAAGCCCTGCGCTTCCAGGGCTGCCATGAGATGCTGTTGTGCCTCTTGAAGGGGAATGTCGTGCAGATAAACTGACATAGGCCTAGATATCTCCGCTGTCCAGGATTTGATAGCCTCTCTTCACCAGCGTAAGCCGGGAGAGAGAGATACGGTCTTCTTTTATAAGTACATAGTCCGTCTCATAAGTGGAAAGCACAAAGACACTGACACCTGCATCTGCCAGTGCGCCAGTGATACCCGCCAGTACACCAATCAAAGAGAAATCCAGAGGGCCGTGCACTTTCCATGCGCGCCAACCGGCCTCGTTTGATACACCAGCCGGTACACAATCTTCATCACAAACAATAGAGAGCTCATCCGCAGTTCTCACCAGAGCCAGCAGCGTATCGCTTCTTGCCCAGGATGGCAGGGGAGCGCTGGCAGCCAGTCTGCAAACCGCCAGGCGTCCGGGCAGCAGCGAAATCGTGATCTGTGCAGAAGCAGGCGAGGAGGTGATCACAGCAAGTAAACTTCCACGATTTCGCCGGCAGACAGGCCGGTAGCATTGGCAGATATCTTAATCAACCCATCGGCGCGCGCCAGGCTGAAGATTAAGTTGCTTTTGCCAAAAACAGGCTCGGCTTCATAGTTCCCGGCCTCTTGTAGCAAACGCACCGCCACCCAATCTTCCCTACCTGCCTGTGAAGGCAGGTTGACTTTAAGGCGTGCAGGCACAAATGGATTTACAGGCTGAGCGCGCAGACCCAACAGGCGGTGTATCGCCGGTACAACGAACAATGTGGCGATTACCAAAGCGCTGACCGGGTTGCCCGGGAGGCCGATGACAGCTTTCCCCTGGCAAATTGCCAGGATAGTCGGCTTGCCCGGGCGAACGTTCACGCCATGAACCAGCACCCCCGGCGAACCGAGGCGATTAATTGCTTCCGAGGTAAGATCGCGCGTACTGGCAGATGAGCCGGCTGTAATCACCACCAGGTCACACTCCCCTAAGGCCTGGGAACCGGCGTGTTCTAAGGCTTCCAGGCGATCTGGAATCACCCCGTAGCGCACCGCCTCCCCACCCGCTTGCTCCACCAATGCGCTAAGCGCGTAGGAATTGACGTCTCGCACCTGTCCCGGATTGATGTCTTGATGCGGTGGTACCACCTCGTCCCCGCTGGATAATATCCCTACCCGTGGGCGGCGCGCCACCAAAACCCGGGTAATCCCTAAAGCCATCATTCCCCCGATCTCCGCCGGCCTAAGGCGTGTGCCAGATTGGACTACTTCCTGGCCTTGGGCGACATCCTCTCCGATTTTCAACACATTCTCACCCACCGCGACGGCGCGCAGCACCTCGATCTCGCCGGCGGTCGCACGTTGGGTGTATTCCACCATGACCACAGCATCGGAGCCATGCGGGAGCATGCCGCCGGTGTGGATCAAGGCGCACTGCCCTGTCTCGAGCACAATATTGGCAGCCGAACCCATGGGCACTTCACCTGCCAATTGAAAATAGGCAGGCAGCGAGTCGCTGCAGCCAAAGGTATCCCTGGCACGCACGGCGAAACCATCAACAGTGGAGCGCGGAAAGGATGGCAGCGGATGCGGTGCGATAACGTCGCCAGCCGATATCCGGCCGAGAGCGTTTTCCACTGCAACTTCCTCCGCCTCAGAAATAGGGGCTAGCTGCTCCAGCAAAATTCCGCGCGCTTGCGGCGGTGGAACAAGTTCCAGAAATTCGGGCATTGGCTGCTTCCTAACGCGTCCAGAATGCAATTGTCAGAAGATAGGCAGGGGTGGCAAACACAACGACAGCCGTCAGCGTGAGGGCATTCCAATTGGGTCGCCCTCCAACAGCAATCCGCCTCATCTGCCAGATCTGCAGCAATCCAATTGGCAGGGTCAGCATGGCTGGGAGCCCGATCGAAATTGGCAGTCCAAGCAGCAGTGCCAGGCCTAAAAGTACGTATGCCGACAGAAGCAATAGATTGTGTACGTGCATACCGGCTTCCCAGCCCAGTCGCACCAAAAGCGTACGCTTACCGTGCTTAAAGTCAGAGAGGTAATCCGGCAGTTCGAAAGCCAGCATCATGGCGATGTGGATCATCACCAAAGGAGAAGTGACCATCGCTAACAGGCGGTGGACATCTCCGGTCTGTAAAGAAAATGAAAGCGCCGGCAGCAGGCTGGCTACCAGGAACGATGTGGTTAATTCGCCATATCCGGAAGATACCAACCGCACAGGTGGAACCGAATAGAACAATGCCCCAATAAATATCAGTACAAGAAAAAGCAGGCTAGCAGGAGACAGCTGTCCCTGTACCAGCATCAATGCCGTTACAGAGGCCGCCCCCGCCAGGCAGCTGTATGCCAGAGTCAAAGCAACGCTGCGAGGCAAACCATCGCGGCCCAAGGCTCCACTGCCGCCAGAGAAAGGGGTTCGATTGGCATTGTCAGCATCTTCCGGGGAATCGAAGTACTCGTTGAGATAATGCGTGCTGAGTTGAACCAGGGTAACCCAGGTCTGTCCCAGGAAATACACCCCCCAATCAATCTCGTTGCCCAGATAGCGCGCGATGCCGGCGCCCAGTGCATATATCAAAGCCGCGCCACCCAGAAACAGTGGTCTGGATAGTCGGAAGATCAAACCCAGGGTGCGCATGGGATCACGCGGCTGCATCAATCCCCCGCCGCAAATCTCTTTGGTGAATCTGGTTATGGCGATAAACCAGCTTGATAATATCGCTCAACGAAGCCACGCCCAGAAAGGGGTGGCGCCCAACACGTAAAAGGTCAGCGGCTTCCATCCCAGCGACCAGGTTTATTGTGCGGACGCGCTGCTCTGAAAACATGGCGATAAGAATATCCGGTTGGCTGTGTGTATGTTTGGCTACCTGGCGGGAATTGTAGCGATCAATATCAAAATCCGGGGAGGCGCCCTCGCCTCCTTGAAGGACGTTCCGGATTAAGTTCTCAATCCCCACTTCTGCAGTGATGAAATGTGCCAACAGTTGGCGTACCGTCCAGTTTTCACCGTCGGCATAGACGACGCGCTCCCAATCTGGCTCCTCAAGCTGTCGAAAAACAGCGCTGGTCTTCTCCCCTTCAGCTCTCAAACGCTCGACAAGAGATTGTGGAGTTTCCGCCATGCCAAGCTCCTAAGGTTCAGACGGATAACCTGCATTCGCCCAAACCAGAAAACCGCCCAGTAGAGGGGTTACCCGCTGAAAACCATTATCTATCAGGTACAGCGCCGCACGGGCGCTGGTTTCTTCAGCCGGTCAGGTTCAGTAAGGGATGATCCAGGCTTGAGGATCTAGTTCACTGATGCGATCCGCAACCTGTTCTATTGGCATAGAGATCGCTCCAGCGATATGACGTGAATTAAATGCTTCCACATCACGCACATCCAGGAAAACTGCCTGACCTGCCTGGTGCGCTGCCAAAGCATCGTCCAATGAAATCCGCGGCACGCTGGCTAATGGATCCACTGCAGTAACCGCCATTGGCGTTGCCTGCTCAAGGAACACACCAGGCGCCACCAGGAACGCGACTGCACCCAGTAACAACAAACTACCGGCTGCCATCAAGAGGAGAGGCGCTAGCTTGCTTTGCTTTTTCATCGGTACCCTCGATATAGTAGGAATTGGCTTACTCTAACAACCCAAGAGCGCATTTCGAGGATGATACCATAACAATCTGGTCACGCTTGAATTTTAGGAAAAGTCTTAGCAACTCTTCATCCTGACGAACTTCACTCTGCAAGGAAAACCAAACCACACATTCTGAAGGAATCTTCAGCATGTGTGATGGTTTGGGATGGCAACGTCAAAGGATGTTATTGCGTTAGTACGAATGTCTGAAGAGGCTGTCGTATCTCCTGCCAGATCGCTCAGGTTCTCTCAGCGACGGAAGAAATTTGAGATGAAGAACCACACATTTGCCGGGCGTTCTGCCAGGCGGCGCACAAAATACGGGTACCACTCAGTGCCATAGGGCACATAAACCCGCACCGGGAAGCCTTCCGCCACCAACTTTTCTTGAAGATCGCGACGGATGCCGTTTAACATCTGAAATTCCAGCGCTTCCTTTGGAAAATCGGTTGCGCGAGCCAATGAACGCGCGTGCTCGATGCGCCTTTCATCATGTGTTGCCAGTGCAGGCGGCGGGGGAATGACACCATCTGCACTGATACGCGGGCAGTCTTCTTCCAGACAGCTCTCCATCATGATCCGGGTCAGCCGGTCGTAATTGGCATCCACGTCTACTTTACGGGGATAGGCAACCTCAGCTGATTCCTTGTACGCGCCTTTGCATAAACGAAGCCGGGCGCCCTCCTGAACCAATTGGCGCACATCTGCCTCACTGCGATACAAATACGCCTGGATGACCAGCCCAACATTGTCAAATCCGTGCTCGAGGCGCATGCAGCGGAAGATTTCCAGGGTTTTTTCTGCCCATGCAAAATCCTCCATATCGACGCGTACAAAATTTCCTTTCTCCCTGGCGCTAGTTAAGATCGCTGACAAGTTTTGACGGCACAGTGTTTCATCTACCGCCAATCCAATTTGGGTTAATTTGATGGACGCATTTGAACGGACGCCAGCTTGCTGGATCGCAGTGAGCATCTCAAGAATATCTTTGGTAGCACGCAATGCAGCATCAGAATTATGTGTATGTTCTCCCAGGTGGTCGAGGGATGCGTTGATGCCTTTTTGGTTCAGGACACGCACCACTCGAATTGCATCCTCCAGTTTTTCTCCGGCAACAAAGCGAGAAGCTGCCCGCCGGGCAAACTCCCAGCGGGTCACGATTTGCCGCGCCCAGGCGGCTTTTGACAGATAGATCAAAGATGAGCGTAGCATAGAACTCCTTAATCGCAATGCCCTTAGATTCATTGTAGCATAAAAGGCCTACGACAAAAAACAGCACCCCGGCTGACAAATGACACTTTGTTGGCGCAATTATCAGGCACAAATCTTGCAACCATGTATAATTAACCCATCAGGCCGAGGTAAAGCATGCTAATTCAATCCCAGACGCCTTCTATGCGACCGATGACAACTGCTCATCTGGCGCAGACAATGACATTAATGGGGCTCGCAGCCCAAGAACTGCGCCAGAGAATAGAGACGGATGTCGCCTCCAATCCTGCTCTGGAGGTGATCGAACATAGACGCTGTCCGGGCTGCGGTCGTACTCTCCCAGACTCTGGCGGGTGCCCGATTTGCTCACGCCCGGCGTCTCATGGCAGCGACGAAGCCATCATCTTTGTTTCGCCGCGCGAAGATTTCTACTCTGGTAGACCTTCAGGCGGGCTGGATGAGATGCCGCAAGATGAGAGATCCGCGGAGCACGAAAATATCCCCAAGTATGTCATGCACCAGATTGCGCCAGAGCTGCTTCCCGAACATCGCCCGCTGGTGGCCCACATCCTGACCAGTCTGGATGACGATGGTTTGCTGCGCATTCCGCTGATCGAATTCTCACGCTACCATCATCTGCCGGTCTCCGAGGTGCGAGAGGTTCTGCGCCTGATTCAGCACGCCGACCCGGTCGGAGTCGGCTCAACCTCCCCGCAGGAAGCTCTGCTGGTACAGTTAGAGGTATTGGCAGAAACCAGGCCTGTACCCGCACTGGCAGTCCAGGCTATCGAACATGGCATGGACCTGCTCAGCCGGCGACAATATGGCGAATTGGCGCGGCTGTTAGGGATATCTACCTCACGGGCAAAAGAGATCGCTGTATTCATCAGCGACAATTTATACCCATATCCTGCGCGCGCCCATTGGGGCAGCCTGAACGGTATTGCACAAGAAGATAACCACGTTTTTACATCACCAGATGTAATTATTTCTCTGCTTGACAACTCTCCGGCATCTCCGCTGGTGGTTGAAGTGATATCGCCTCTCGCTGGTCGACTGCGGATCAACCCGCTTTTCAGGCAGGCATTAACCCAGGCGCCTGAAGACCGGCTGGAGCAGTGGCAGGGCGACTATGACCGCGCAGTGCTGTTGATCAAGTGTCTGCAGCAGCGCGATCACACCATGGTTCGCCTGATGCAGCAGCTAGCCAAACATCAGCGCCACTTTATCCTGTGTGGGGATGCATATCTGGAACCAATGACGCGCGCCAGCCTGGCGAAGAGCCTGGAGGTGCACGAATCAACCATTTCCCGCGCAGTGGCAAACAAAGCGGTACAATTACCCAACGGGCACATGATCTCCTTGTCACGCTTCTTCGATCGCAGCTTGCATATTCGCACAGCTTTACGCAAAATCATTGCCCAGGAAACTCGCCCCTTGACCGACACCACCATTGTAAAGCTGCTGCAGGAGCAAGGCTTCAGCGTGGCGCGGCGCACTGTGGCAAAATATCGTGCCATCGAAGGCATCCTCCCAGCCCATCTCCGCGCTCCGCTTGGCGAGGCATCTCTAGGACCACCGCTAACCAACTAGGCGCCCTGCTCAGGTAAAGAATGAACCACGCCCCAGCGTCCCCAAAGTCATCCAGGGCTAAAGAGCAGTTCAACCAGGCTGAGATAGAACGCCTGGTAGAGCTCTTGCCTCAGGCCGCGATTCTGGTGAACGGCAGATCACAGCAGGTGATCCTTGCAAACAATCAAATCGTGACATTGAGTGGATTCTCCAGGCATGAAATCGAGAAAGCCAAGCTACCCACTATTTTTCAGCCGGCTGAATCGATTGGCAATCTACTGCGCAGCGATGGCGAATCTGTCACGATTGAGCTGGAGCTAATTCGCCGCGGTCGCCCGCCGCTGGCAGTCATCGCTGAGGCGCGCGCCTTATCCTTGCGCCATAAGCGCTACCTGATCCAGGTCACTTCCAAAGATACCCTGATGCTGGAAAGCGTCGAAGAGCAGTGGAAATCACAAATTTGGAATTATCTACAGCAGCTCGCCAGCAATTTGATCTCTCCGACAGATTTACAAACCGCCTGGGATCTGCTGCTGCGATCAGGCCAAATGATTACTACTGCAGATGCACTCGCCATTTACCGCCTTCAGGAGAATGAGCTGGGCCTTGTACGCAGCGCTGCACTGGGTGTAGATCTTCCAGAAAACCTGCCTGCCAGCGACCTGATCCACTTACGCAGCGGGCGAGTGTGGTATCTGCACCAGCGCACTCAAGGATTGCTCCACCGCTCGGCCAGAGAAAGAGAAATCACCTACCTGGCTAGCGCCCCATTGGGAGATCAAAATGCTCTCACGGGTTTGCTGGTGGTTGGCTGGAGGCAGCCGGTTTCCCAGCAAAGCTGCCTGCCCATGGCGACGTTGTTGGCATACCTGGCGGATTTCGTCTTACAGGAATATTCGCGCCGCGCCCACCAGGAGCAGCAGTTGAGACACAGCATGCGCCTGGAACAGATTTACCTCACCCTGCAGAACGCCATCCACGATAATATCGTTGTGCTGGATGCCGGCTTGAAGATATTATGGCTGAATCATGCAGCGGAGACTTGCCTGGGGTATACCTCGGATGAGGCTGCCGGATATCCGGGGAATAGTGTCCTGGTTGGCCCGGAGAACCTTGCACAGGCGCTGGAGCTGGCATGCCAGGGGGTGCCTACAGATAATCTGCAAGATGTGCGCCTGTTCCGCAGGGATGGGAATGACTTTCTGGCTCAGATCAGCATCTTACCTAGCAAGGTTGCAGATCAGCTTGACGCCATCCTGGTTTTATTCCAGGACCTGAGTGAGACCGAGCGTTTCCAGGTGCACAGCCAGCAGCTTGAAGAACGGGCTTTGTTAGGAGAAGTTACGGCGGTATTTGCTCACGAAGTACGCAACCCAATTAACAATATCAGCACCGGTCTGCAGTTAATTACCCTGAACCTGCCCCCACAAGACCCCAATCAGGAGACCCTCTCCAGGCTGCAGCAAGATTGCGACCGGCTGGCAGATCTGATGAAGTCCGTATTAGCATTCTCTCGACCTACAGATTACGCCATGGAGCCTTTGGATTTGGGCATGCTGGTTCGCCGCCTGCTGGAACGGATGCGTCCCCGCTTGAACGGCGCCAGGGTGAATGGCGTGCTGCAAATTGCGAATGATTTACCGGAGATCTCCGGGAATCCACGTGCGCTCGAACAGGTGTTTTCTAATCTTTTCACCAATGCCATGCAAGCAATGTCAGAAAACGGCGGCACGATGACGGTAAAGATCAGATCGCTTGAACGGTCTGGCGGTCGCCAGGTTGTTGAAGCTACCATTACAGATACAGGCCCGGGAATTCCGCCAGGGCAAATCGAGCGTATCTTTCAGCCCTTCTTTACTACGAAGAGCGGCGGAACCGGTCTCGGGCTAGCAATCACCAAACGAATTGTGACTGCCCACAAAGGCAATATTCAAGTGAGCAGTGTGCCTGGTGGCACTGTCTTCACGCTACAATTTACGGGACTGCCTCCCCAGCCGCGCCAGGATGCAGGTGCGAGTGTGAGTAATCTATATTCATGAGTAGATCAGGAGCACAGGATTAGCCAATGAGCTTTACTGTAATGATCGTTGATGATGAAGAAAATGCCCGGCTAAACATCTCCTCATTTCTGACCGCCCGGGGATATGAGGTCATTGGAGTCCCGACTCTTTCGGAAGCGCGGGCCGTGATTCAACGGGGTAATGCGGATATCATTCTGCTCGACGTGCAGCTTCCCGATGGCTATGGCCCAGATCTGCTCGAAGAAACCTCACGTGCACCAATGAGACCTCCCATCATTTTGATCACCGCCTATGGGGATATCGAGATGGCAGTGGAAGCCATGAAAAACGGGGCTCACGATTTCTTGCAAAAACCCATCCAGCTGGCTCAGTTGGAAAAATCCATCCAACGCGCTCAGGAAATTGTCTCGCTGCGCCGAGAAATTGCCCATCTACGCCGGGCGCAACACCAATCTTTGGATTTCATTATCGGGTCAGACTCAGCGATACAATCCGTGTACCACCAGGCGCAGCGTGCCGCTGCCGCTCAGGTATCGGTTCTCATCACCGGGGCAACCGGAACCGGAAAAGAGATCCTGGCGCGTGCTGTCCATCGCATGGGGCCGCGTGCCGACAAGCCGTTCATTCCCATCAACTGCGCGGCCATCCAGCCAACCATCCTCGAGTCTGAATTATTCGGCTACGAAGCTGGAGCTTTCACAGGGGCAGATAAGCGCAAGACGGGTTTGATGGAGGTGGCAGATAACGGTATCCTCTTTTTGGATGAAATTTCGTCGATGCCGGTAGAAATGCAGGCAAAGCTGCTGCGCGTCCTGGAAGAGCGCGCCTTCCGCCGTGTGGGCGGAACGAACATGATCCGTGTAGATGTCCAAATTCTGGCAGCATCGAATCGTGATCTGCCAACCTCGATGAATGAGGGGAAATTCCGCGAAGATTTGTATTATCGCTTAAAAGTGGTCGATCTGCACCTCCCCCCGCTGCGCGAGCGAAAAGCTGACATACCAGAGCTGGTTGGCTTATTCATACGCCAGCTTAACCCTCGCATGGGGACGAATATCCTTGACATCACCCCACGTGCGATGAAAGTCCTGATGGATCACCACTGGCCCGGAAACATTCGCGAGCTGCGCAATACGATCGAGCGCGCCATATTGTTCTGCGATCAAGCCTCCATCGATCTACCCGACCTGCCGCCAGATATCATCCGCAAGACCGGTTAAAGCATACGAACGGGAGTGGAGGCCCGTTCGTATGCTACCTGCTTATCTCAATCAACCCGTTTCAGGGGTTCATCCAAATCAAATAACTATCCTGCACACAGAATTTCTGACCGCCCTGGGGAAAGATGCACACCTGGTAAGGGATCACGGTTCCGGCAGGCGCATCGATCGGGTCTATATTCATTCGTGTTTGCCCGTCCTCGCCGGTTGGATACATGAAGTATCGCTTCACACTGCCATCCGGGAGCTGCACCAGCAGATCTGGCTCGATGCCTTTGAATGGGCTGTTGTTCAGCAAAACAATTACGCCCACTTCCTGATTCTGGTTAGGCGCTACCATCGGTATACTTTCCCAAACCTGCAGGATCATCTCATTGGATGCTGGTTGGCCTCCAATGCCGGTTTCCGTGGGCGCTGATTGCGCAGCAGGCGGCACAACCGTGGGCGGCTGGATGACTGGTTCTTGAGTTGGTAATACGGTCGTTGGCTGCACGGTGGGTTGAACCGGCTCCACAGATACAGGTGCAGTTTCTACGGGAGATTCTGGCGTAAAGATCGGTCTTAAGGCCAGAGCCCTGTATGTGAATCCGAGCTGTGCCGGGCGCACCTGGCGCATGCCGTTGAAGTCCAGTCGCTCTTCAAGGCACAAGTTCACAAAGCACTGCCGGTAGATATTGTCCCGTCGCAACACATTTTCGCTGATCGGTGGACCAAAGTTTTCTTGCCCACCATGCAGGGCGATGTAGTCCAGGTAGTGCTTGGGAATGTTATATCCCCTGGTATTATCCTGTAGCGGGTAGAAATAATAATCCGGCAGGCCGTTCGGGGTCACCATCGGCTCTGGTAGTATTCCCAGGCGCTGCGTAATTGGTCGCAAGAAAATCCGGCCGGGCTGGTTGGGATCGTGCACGAGCACTACGTTCTCGAAGACTTGTTCCGTGTAGCCATCTGGAGTGATGTAGGCTTCGGTCAGGGCATAGCCGGTGAAATCCGCTCCCAGCCGGGTTACACTATCCGCGAAGAGAGCATCTGTACGGAAAGGTATCGACACATCTGCGCTGTCCGGGCGGTATTGGCGGCAGCTGGCGTCGCATTTCCAGACCCCGTAAGCCAACAAACGTACTTTGGCTTCTGTGTCCATATCCGAAATGAACAGGCCCAGATTCTCGAAATACTGTTCATACCTGCGGTAATCCGGGTTGTAATGCGCCTCTGTGAGAGGCCGTCCGACAACCGTCTGACCACCAAGAGAATCATATACTGCGACAAACCGCTCGTCGATGGTATGTCCATTGACGTACCGCGTTCCAGGGCGATCCTGCTGTTGGATTGCGGGCTCCTCAACACCCATATCGAGAGCCAGGGGTGCAAAGGTCCGGCGCGAGTAAGAAGCAGCCTGAGGATCGTAGACCATCAGGCTGTTGACTGTGTATTGATAAGAGATGCCGTTATATGTGAACAGTGGGGAAATTGCTGGGCCGAGTACTTCCACCCCGCCTTTGCTATCGTAGAACTCACGAAAGCTGGGGTCTACAATGATTTCTGAGCCAGAAATTGGATCATAGCTAACCACCCCGGCATCATCACATCCCGGGGTCAGGAGCAGCAGAATAAGCAGGAACAGCGAAAGATATCCAGATGGCTTAGGCATGAAGAAGCTACATTATGTATGAGCGAAGGAGGCAAAAACCCTCCCGTGGGAAAATCCTTCGCCAAACATGGCTTCCCGCACAGGCCGCGATAGCAGCGTTGTTTGCCTGCTGGAGGGAAGCATTAGTACTTTAGTACACATTATATATCAATATACACAAATAATGCAAGCATGGCACGGCTCTTGCATCGTAATATTTACATATTATTGTGGGAGCATGCGCTGTGGAAAAAAATCCGAAGTCAAAAAATCCTGGTCGCATCGGGTTTCACTATTATCCGGATAGCCTGCACTACCGTGATAGCGACCTGCAAGCCTGGCTGTCAACGCTTCAGGCCCTGGGCGCTGCCTGGCTTACCCTGGATGCGCCTACCAACCGCACCATCCCCGAAAGCTTCCTGGTGGGATTGCTTTCGAATGGGATCGAACCAATTCTATGGTTTCGCCCCCCGCTTACGCCAATCCATCCTCCCTCACAAGCCAGCGACGAGATCGATTGGGAGCTTTTACTCGAAACCTACGCACGCTGGGGTGTCCGCTATACGCTCTTCTTTGACCGGCCAAACCTGCGCGCGAGCTGGTCGCCTCGCGCCTGGGTGCAGTCAGAGCCGGTAGATAGTTTCCTGGATTTTTACCTTCCTATTGCGGAGATCGCCGTACAAGCTGGATTAGCTCCGATATTCCCCCCTTTGGAACCCGGGGGAGATTATTGGGATACAGCCTTCCTACGCGATTGCTTGCAGGCTATGCTGCGCCGCAGCAGTAAAAGTATTCTCAACTCTCTTATCATCGCAGCCCATGCCCACTCTAATCCCGGCAAGTTATCCTGGGGAATGGGGGGGCCAGAACGCTGGCCGGAAGCGCGGCCGTACACGCCGGTCAGCGAGCAGCAAGACCAGCGCGGCTTCTATATATTCGAGTGGTATCAGGCAATTGTGCAGGCCGCCCTTGGCCAGCCGCTCCCAATGATACTGTTCGAGGTTGGCAGAGCAAGCTCCTCAGGACATGACGCCAGCGTCACCACACAGCACACCCAGGCTGAAGATTGCACGTCTGTGGTGAACTTATTAGCAGGCAAAGCGTCGCACAGTCAGCCAGAAGCACTTGAGCTGCCGCCTTTGAATCCTGTACCATCTGAAATACTGGCAGCTAATTTCTGGCTGTTAGCGGATACCCAGGATGGTGCTTATATCGAGCAGGCCTGGTTCAAGCCCGATGGTGAGCAGCTGCCTTCAGTGCAGGCGCTCAGCGCCTGGCAGGCCCAAAGGCGTACCGTGACGCCATCCGAGGAAACTACTCAACAGCAGCAAGAAAAATCAATCGCCCATTACCTGCTGCTGCCACAAGATGCTGCTGGTGATTTCCTGGCGGATATCCGCACTTTCGTAGCTCAACACCACCCCACGATAGGATTTTCGCTGCAAGAAGCAAGCAAAGCTGCCCGAGTCAGCGTATTTGGCGGGGCACAGGCCTATCAGGAGTCAGAACTGGAGGGGCTTATCAACGCCGGCTGTCAGGTTGTACACATTTTGCCGGTTGGCATGGATTTTGCAACCAATCGATCTGAAGCAACCGTTGAAGCGACCACTTTAGATACTAACTGAGAGGCAACTATGGATCTGCGCACACCCGATAATTTGAGTGCATCAAACCTGCGGCAACCCGTTCTTAAAGTACTGGGGCTGGGCGGCGGAGGCAGCAACGCCATTACTCGTATGATTGAACTTGGTATGCAGGGCGTGGAGTTCATCGCCGCCAATACAGATCACCAGGCGCTGGAAGGCTGCCCGGCTGCAGCGAAAATACAGCTTGGACCGAAGCTGACGCGCGGATTGGGAGCAGGCGGCAATCCCAACGTCGGGCGTGAGGCAGCCATCGAGAGCAGCCGCGCCATCGCTTCAGCCCTATCCGGGGCAGATATGGTATTTCTCACCGCGGGCATGGGCGGAGGCACAGGCACCGGCTCTGTCCCGATTGCGGCTGAGATCGCTCGCAGTCTTGGAGCGGTTACGATCGCCATCGTGACAACGCCGTTTTCGTTTGAGATGGGACGCCGCCAGGTAAACGCCCGCAGCGGCCTCGAACAACTGCGCAAACATTCCGACACGTTGATCACCATTCCTAACGACCGCTTGCTGCATGTGTCGCCGCAAAAACTGCCCCTGGAGATGGCTTTTCGCCTGGCAGACGATGTACTGCGCCAGGCAGTTCAGGGTATCTCTGAGCTGATTACCATCCCTGGCCTGATCAATGTTGACTTCTCCCACATCCGCCGGCTGATGAAGCTCGGCGGCGGTGCGCTGATGTCTATCGGTCAGGCTCAAGGAGAACACAAAGTTCAAAAAGCGGTCGAGCAGGCACTCAACCACCCGCTGCTGGAGTCTGTCTCTATAGAGAGCGCCGCCGGCATTATCGCCAACTTTACCAGCAGCGGCGATCTGAGCCTGCATGAGGTTCAGGAATCACTGGCTTATCTGCAGGCACAAACATCATCAAATACCGAGATCGTCATGGGCGTGATCAATGACGATTGCATGGACGATCGCATCCAGGTTACATTGATCATCACCGGGTTAGGCGCCCCTACCCTGGAAGAAACTCTCTCAGGGGTCAGCAGACAGGCAGCCGTGCCGCAGGTGGTGCGGCCTGCACAGCCGGTCATCAATACCTCGGCTGTCTCAGTTGAAGAACCGGTCTATCCGGCGCATCTGGCCTCCAGCAATATAGATTTGCCCGCATTTCTGCGCCAGCGCACGCGCTATTCAGGTTAACTGTATGGATCCGAAAACGCTCTCCCGGGTGGTCGCGCAGATTTACAGCCGCTATCCTGAATTCGATGGCTGCAAGCCGCGCGTCCGTAAGCAGCCAACAGTAGAAGCGGCGCCAACCGCCGAAACCATGTACCTGCTCACATTTCAAAAAACAGGGCAGGTCAAATCGGGTAATGGAGCGATCAGTATGACCCGTATTTTGAGGGTAGTGGTCAGCTCACAAGGCAAGATTAAAAAAGTATCTACGTCGCGGTAGTTGTTTTCTCGGTTGTTTTGCATTTACTAAAGAGGTGACCCTATGATTGATATCCGGCATGTCTCTCAACAAGTGGAATTGACTTTCTGGAGCGTCGCCATCGAGTCGATGAGCGCCGCCAGGCGAATTCGCGGGAAGTTCTCTCCTTCGAAATTCGTTTGGCAAGTCAAGAGGGATGTAATCTTGAAATGCCTGGCGATCTCCGGTCTGGGTGTTAGCCTGGGTTTTCTGGTTGGTTTCGCATTCTTGTAAGGAGCAGGTGTTGAGCCGCTGGTTTCTGCGTTTCTCCGGCCTCCTGACCTGCCTGTGCGTGTTGGGTTTGGTACTCCACCCGGCAGCAGGGTTTGGGCAGCAATCCAAAGTTAACGGGCTGCCCAATTCAACTCGCTTCGGATACGGAGCGCGTTTCTACGCACAGGGACCGCAGGCTGGCTGGGCTTTGAATGCTGCTGCCGCCATTGAACTGGATTGGATCGCCATCGACCTGTCCTGGCAGGATGCTCAGCCCAGCCCAGGGCAGGCGCTGCTGGTAGAGCACCTCGACCATTTTATCCAGTCATCTCTTTCTCAGCCGACAAGTATTTTAATCTCGATTACCGCTGCTCCTGCCTGGGCAATGCTGCCCAATGGCCCCAACCCGGAGCTGGTCGGCGCGCTTGTGCGTGAGATCATCTTGCGCTACCCAGGTCGCGCCTTCGCCTTTGAGCTGTTCCCGGGCGCCAATACGCTGCGCGGCTGGGGGGCGCCACCCGATCCGGCCGCGTATGCGGCCTTGCTGCACTCGGTCAGGGCATCTCTGAGCGATCTCAACTCTGATCTTACACTGGTAGCCGCCGGCCTGGCAGCCAACGCTTCCCCCACCCCAGCAGGTGACATGAACGATCTGGAGTACCTGCAGCGGCTGTATGCTGCCGGCGCAGCGGACACAATGCCAATCATCAGTATCAGGCTACCAGCGGTGCAAAGCGATCTTCTAGCGATCCCGGCGCCAGGGCAGCCGGTTGTGCTGCGCCATTACGAACTGGTGCGCCAGGTGATGCTGAACGCCGGTCATGCAAGTGGGCTGGTCTGGATCACCGGGTTCAGTTGGCCTGCCGGGGATGCAAGCAGTCACGAACAGCGCCTCCAACAGGCGCTCTGGCTCGAACAGGCATACGCTTTGCTGCAGGCGCAGCTTTACATCGGCACGGCTTTCTACTCCTGCCTGAACTCGCCTTCTGAGACCGGCCAATCTGGCTTCGTAGATGCAGGCTCCGGCTGTCTGATCGATACTCAGCAGGTAGATCCCGTCATTCACCCGGCCGTATCCCTGTTAGCCAGCTCGATCTACACCGCTCGAACCGGTCAAGCGCCTCAGGTGCAGGCGCTGCTTGAAAAACAGGCCGCCAACACCAAGATCAAATATGGGAAACTAAGATGAAATCAAAACCCATCCTGTGGTTCTCGGTCATCTTCTCGCTGTCGCTCGCAGTTGGGCTTCTGGCTGGAAAATCTGTCAACGCCGCCTTTCGCGGCTCGCCTCCAGAAGTCAGTACCAGCCCGGCAGCACCCGTTGAAACACTACCCCTTTCTGACCCAACCGAACCGGCTCCCGTCCAAGCTGAAGTCTTAGAATCCAAGGCGCCGGCGGCTGGCATTGAACCTGCTCCCCCCGCACCGGAAACCGGGCGCGTTTTGAAATTCAACCAGCATAACTTATTGGTCGTTCAGGTGGACAGCTTGAGAGTTCAGCGGCCGGTACTTCAGGCAATCTGGCTGGCAATTCATCTGCCCGAGATGGGGCAGGTGATGCTGCTGCCCCTATATCCCAGCATAGAGGAAGTAAATGGTCCTGGCATGAACACAGCCCTGGAGGTGATCGCCGGGCTGCCCTCAATTCTGGATGCCGGTGGAAATCCCCACCCGGAACTCCTGAGCGCCCTGAAGACTACCGGTCTGTGGTGGCACCATACCCTGGTGTTGGATCAGGTGGCGTTGATTGAGCTGCTGGAGACTTCTGGCAGCCAATCTCCTCCCTCTGATGCCGCAGAAGAGACCGGCTTCGACCCCCTGCAGGCTGTCTCATCTTTAGCTGTAGAGAAAGACAACCCCCGGGCGTATCTCCTTCTGTCCGCCCGGCTCTACGGACAAATCTGCTCAGTCTGGACCCTGGGATCAAATCCAGAGGCGAATGCTGAGGAGATCAGCGTCATCTCATCTGCACATCTGAAGACCGATCTTAACTCTGCTCAGACAGTATTAGATGAAGAACCGGTGGTCGAGCAGGTAGGCTTACACTGCCTGTTCCCTTCGCTGGGATTGATGCCCTGATCCAACATTCGCATCTCCAAGATTCACCCCAGACACACCCAAAACATTCACCCCACATACCGGCTGGGGTGAATGTTTTGCTGCCTTATGCGTGCAAGGCAATGCAGTGTTGTATCACTTCGCCAGCGATTAATCTTGAGAA
This sequence comes from Anaerolineales bacterium, assembly GCA_041736465.1. Classification (GTDB taxonomy): domain Bacteria; phylum Chloroflexota; class Anaerolineae; order Anaerolineales; family UBA4823; genus JAJUJL01. Next base: position 32,110 of record JBGSTO010000381.1, read on the forward strand.
CTGACTTTGGGCACAATTCTTGCATCACAGCAGCAAGTAGTAACTTTATATTCGTTCATGTCGAGGTGGCTATGCTTTCAATCACCGGTCAAGAAGTTCTGGTTTTCATGGCAGCAGTGATCTTCCTTCTAGGGATGATTTCGACTACCTCCGGCATCGTGCTGCTGGTCAGCCGCACTACCAGCCAGGAAGTGCGTACGCTGGCAGTGCAGACGGCCCGCCTGGCTCAAAAAGGGCTGGCCGATCAGGTAGCCGGTCTGGTCGGCAATGCCACCAATCTGCTGGATGCGCTTAACGAGATGGTAAAAACCACCGCGGGTGTGGGAGTATTCCTGATCATCGTCGGGCTGGTTTTTATGGCGGCCGGCAGCTATTTAGTGATACGTATTCTTTAACCGGGAGGGGTCGTTCGATGACTGTCAACCAATTGATGGAAGCATTTGAAACTGTGCTGCCTCAGGACAGATGGTCCTGGGTGGCAGCAGCGCTGCAGTATGACCCTGAGATTTGGGAAGCCCTGCAGGGCGAGCTTGCGCCCAGGGCGGCAGCTTTATTGGCCCAGGCAGATCAAGGCTGCCCACTGGCTGCTCTCGGACTGATGGCTTGGGACAATCCCGACCCCCTGCAGGCAATCCAAAATGGGCAGTTCCCGGCGGCAAACAGCCTGAATCCCGACTCCAGCACCCTGGGCAGCAGCGACCCAGGCACAGCCTGGTTGGCTCAGTGTATGCGCCTGGCGCTTGAACTGCAAGAGCGCAGCGCCAGCCAGGAGGGTTGGGAAGGTCTATCGAAGGATTTGGAGAGCGCACCGGCAGCCGTTCTGGCGTGCCTGACCGGGCTGCTTCCCAACCCGGCCGAATTGATCGCTTATCTGCTCTCGCACCACCAGGCAGAGCGCGCTTTGCAAGCAGTGCTGTGCAACCCGATGCCAGATTCCTGGCATGCCGCTATCCTCCACAATGCGATCACCGCTGCGCGCCCGGCCAATATCATCCCCGTCTTGAGCGTGCTTGCCCTTCGCCGTCCTGAGCTGCTGGCAGTTCTGGAAACCTCACTGCCCAAATTACCAAAACAAGCAGACCAAATTTCTGACGACCCGTTGACCTTTCCAGCGGTACAGCTCGAAAGATTATTCCAATCCATCACCACACTGCGCCTCACCGGGCATCCGGAGCGAGCATACAGCTTGCTTCAGCAAACCACCCAGGGGCTGAGGCGGCTGCAAGCCCGCTGGCTTGCAGAGCTTGCCGCCGCAGCGGCGCACTCGGGCAATCACGCCGTCAGCCTGAATGCCTGGCGCCAGGCTGTAGATCTGCTCCCAGAATGCGCTGAATATGCCGGCTGCCTGGCAATTGAGCTGATTCAATCAGGACGTGAAGAAGAAGCACAGGCGGAGTTGAACGAACGCCCCATCCCCGAGTCCGCTGCCGCGATTTCATACTGCCTGGCACAGGCCATACTTGCCGCCGCAGGCGGTTCCTCCCAGGCCGGACGGGAGTTCATACACCGGGCTGTGCTCACGCCTGGCGCAGATCAGGATACACCTCGGCTGCTGGCAGCCCCCCGCTGGATGGAACTGGCACGCCTGGCGCTGTCTATGGGGATGGCGCACGACGGGCTGAAATCAGCCAATCGGGCTGAGGAGTATCTGCCGCAGGGTGCAGAAACGCTCAACCTGCATGCCCAGGCTGCCCTGGCTGCCGGAGAGCCTGAGCTGGGTATAACAAAATCCCGCCTGGCGCGACTGCTGCAGCCGCACAATCCTGAGCATATCCGCTGCCTGGCGAAAAGCCTTGAAGCCGGTGGTCGCTGGGTGGACGCCCTCCAGGTGCGCTCCGAAATGATGGGGATGGTCGAGAACCCGGACGTGAGCGACTGGCACGATCTGGCTTCCTGCGCGCTGCATGCTGGCGACGTAGAGCAATCCATGCGCATCAGCCAGCGTATTCTAGAAAAACAGGCCAACGATGCGCAGGCCCATGTCACGATGGGTCAATCGCTGGCGGCGCGTGGCGACAATCAACTGGCCCTGGAGCACCTTGAACGCGCCACGCAGCTGGCGCCAGGCCGGGCCGAACCCTGGCTAGCGTTGGCTGCCCTCTACCAACAGCAGGGGCTGGGCTATAAAGCGCTGGATACGCTGCGGGCTGCCGCCCATACTGCACCAGAACTATACGAAATCCAATTGGCCCTGGGTGAAACATACCTGACCGAAAACGCCCCCACCCAGGCACTGGCGGCACTGCGCACCGCCGGCCGTTTGCTTTCAGAGAGTGTTATCGGAGACGTACCCAGCAGCACCTCGATACGCATTGAGCTGCGCCTGGGACAAACGCTCCTTCAGCTCGGCCACCTGGAGGAAGCCCGCAGCGCCCTGCAGCGCGCTTACCAGGCTAATCCGGGCAATCACGAAACCGCCCTGGGGTATGCCCAGGCGCTGCTGGCGCTAGGAGATCCACAGGCTGCCTTTGAGCCGCTGCGCCAGGCGCTCAGCCAAATTCCAGGTGATGGTTCCCGGAATGACCTTTATTCCGCCCGGAATGTTCTTTATTCCGCCACCTGCCTGGCTTTCGGCGAATGCGTGCTGCAGCTTGGCGCTGAGGCGGGCGTTGAATCGCTGGAAGCCGCGCGCCTCTATTTAGAGAAACTGCTCGAAACAGAACCTAAAAACGCCAAAGCCACCGTGCTGCTGGCTGAGATACTGGCGGCTCAAAGTGAGTACGCTGCTGCGATGCAAGCATTCCAGAACATCCTGGAATCAGAGTTAACCAAAGACTTGCATTGGAAATTCCGCATGAATTTAGGATTGGGAAAAGCTGCTCTGCAGCTCGGCATGGCAGAGACCGCGATTGCCGCCCTACAAGAGGCTGCCCAGGTGGATGCGCTCAACGCCGAGGTGCAGCGGCAGTTATGCCTGGCTTGCCAGGCTGCCAGCCTGCACCAGGATGCCTACCAGGCTGCCCGCACCGCCCTCGCTCTGGCTGCCACTGAACTGGATACACTGGTTTGGTTTGCGGAAATATCATTGCAGCTAATCGATTACCTGGGCTCTATTCAGCCGCAAGTGCTGCGCGAGGCAATCAGCGCCTTACAGCGCGCAGTACAATTAGCGCCGCAGCGCTCCGATCTCTGGCTGCAGCTGGGCGAGCTGCAGCTTCGCTCCGGCGAGCGGAATGCTGCCTCTTCCGCTGAAACCGCAGCGCAGTCCACCCTTCACCACTTGGTCACCCTGGAAAACCCTCAGCCTGGCGACCTATACCGTGCCGCACAGACGCTCAAAACGCTCGGGGATTTCAATGGAGCCGCTGCTTGCCTGGAACGCGCTCTGCAAGGCGGTAAGCCGGTGCAATCCAAAGGATTAACTCAGGAAAATTTCTCCCTGATCGATCTGTTGGTGGATCTGGCCGACGCCCGCCAGCAAGCCGGATCTCACGAGCAGGCGCTGTCAGCGATCCAGCAGGCTTTGCTGGTAGACCCAACCAACACCGGTCTCTACACGCGTAGAGCCGGACTGCTGTTAGTGCTGGCGGATGTGAGCGAAGCGGGCAGCGAGGAACGCCAGGAACACATCGACCAGGCCATACAAGCCCTGGAAAAAGCGGTGGAAATCCAACCGCAAGATGCTGCCTTGCTGCTGCGAGTGGCTGCACTGCAGCGCGCGGCTGGCAACCTGCCAGAAGCCCTGGCACACTCCCTTAGTGCAGCGCAGGCCAACCCGGCGCCGTCCGAAGCACTGGCTGCCTGCCTGCTGGCTGCTGAAATCCAGCAAGCTCTGCTGCTGCCCCAAAAAGCACTGCAGACCCTGGATCAGTTTTTGCCTCAGTCAGATCAGGTCGCCACCTCACAACTGACCACTTATCATTGCCTGCGCGGGGAACTTGCCCTTCTGGCAGGCGACGTGGAAAAAGCCACACAATCGCTCGTTCAGGGCATGGAGTATCACCCAGATGACCCGCGGCTGCTGGCGCTGCAATCTCGCCTGACCGCTCACCGCCTTCCGGCGGATTGGTCATTATTCCATGCTTCGGACACAGTACCGCAGGAGAAGCCAACCTGGATGCAGGCTGCCGGTGAGATGTTTGCCACGGCCCTGGATGCGCTCAATGAAGATCCACGCCAGCTGCCTGCGGGTTTGCCCGGAGGCGGATTGCAGGCACTGCGCCTGGCACTGGTCGAAGCCGCCCTTGAGCTGCAGCAATGGGAGCCGGCCCTGGACCTGGCGCGCCAGGTACAAACGCTGGCACCGCATGAACCATACGCACAATTACTGGTGGCGCGCCTGCTTACCCTGCGGGCCGAAGCCCAACGTCTCTTCCAGCAGTTGGAAGCCCAGCGCCGTGCGCCTGGTTTGCAGGCGTTGAGCACAGCCGCATGGAATGAATTCCAGCAGGCTATCCAGGCAGCCGACGAGCTTACCCGCCGCGCATTCGGGTTGCAGCCAAAAGCCACTACGTATACCAACCTGTCTCCCGATGAAATCCTCGCCCAGCAAAGCATCAACCGCTGGCAAGCGCGCGGTTCATCCACTTTCCACCCGCAGCCCGAACATACCCAGGCGCTCGCAGCCCTATCCCCCAATCCGGAGGATGCTGCTGCGCTGATCGCATGCCTGGGTGAGAGCGGTGACCTGGCAATGAGCGCAGCTGTCGGGCGCCAGTTCCCGTCTCACCCGCTGGTGCTCGCCCAGCTCGCCCTGGCTCTGGCGCAAGAAAAACCCCGCCAGGCGTTGGCGGCTGCCCAATCCGCACTGGAAGGCATGTTGAACAGGAAGGAAGGCGCTGCGAAGGGCGCCTCTATCTCCTACTTACTACATCTTGATATGCTGCCGCTGCTGTACGCCTTGCTGGCCCGCCTGTACTGGAGTTTCGGGCACCGCCTGGGCGACCGGCGGATGGCAGCCCAATCCATCCAGGCTGCACTGGATTTTTGGCCTGACGAACCTCGCTGGCATGCCTTGGCTGCCGACATTTACCTGGCGCTGGATCAGGCCGGAGAAGAAGATCACACCTCTAAAGCGATCGAGCACCTGGAACAGGCGCTGCGATTGGATCCCCACCAGGCCGAGTTTGCTCGCCGGTTGGGGCAAATCCAGCTGGAGCGCGGCCGTCCTTCTGAAGCCGTCCCCGCGCTGGAGCGCGCCTGCCAGCTGGCTCCCGAAGACCCGCAGGCCTGGATGCTGCTCGCCAGCGCCCACCAGGCGCGCGGCGAAGGCGAGCAAGCGGCAATACGCGCTGAACGCGCCTCGCTGCTGGCTCCCGACTGGATCGAGCCGCTGCTGCTGCGCAGCGAGCTGGCTCTGGCAGCGGGCAATCTGGCAGAAGCTCAGACACATGCCCAGGCGGTAATCACCATCGATCCCCTGCAGCCCAAAGCCCTGATGATCATCACTCGGGCGCTGCAGGCTGCCGGAAAGTCCGTCGAGGCGCTGGAAGCGCTGGATAAAGCCCTGGAACAAACTGGCTCGGTGCCCTTGCCATTGCGCCTGGAAAAGGCGCGCTTGCTGCACGATGCCCATGGCGCCAGAGCTGCCTTGCTGGCCCTGGATGAGCTGAAACAAGAATACCCTCAGGATGCAGCCCTGTTGGCCCTGCAGGCTGAATATCTAAACGATGCTGGTGAGACTGAAGCCGCGGCGCGGGCTGCTCAGCAAGCCCTGCACTCCTTCGCCCAGGAAGACTCAGCCAGCAGCGACCAGCTGTTCCAACTGCATTTCCTGGTCGGGCGATTGTTGGGGCAAGCCGGGCAGCTGGATCAGGCCATCCAACACCTCTCCGAGGCGACCCGACTGCGTCCTGAAAACATCGAGCCATTACTTGAGTTGGGACAGGTGCACCTGGGGCGCCGCCAATATTCCCATGCGCAGCGCACCTTCCAGCAAGCGATCCAGGCTTGCCCTCAGGACGCCCGCGGCTATTATCACGCCGCGCTGGCGATGAAGGAAGGGCGCGATTACCTGCAGGCCGAACACCTGCTGCGTAAAGCCAGCGACCTGGCGCCAAAGGATTTGAACATCCGCAGGCTGCTGGGCGCTATCGTGGCTCTGAACCTGGTGCACAACCGCCGGGCTGTTGGTCAAGATGCTGCGTCAACATCGCCGCACACCCGCGGCGGATAACGCACAAACCGAACTTATCGAGGAGACTCAATCCATGCAAATCGGATTGCCGCCCACACCTGCAACGCCCATTCCTGGAGCTCGCCCGATTTCCCGCGCCCTGTTGATTGACCTGGTTCAGGCTGCTATAACGGTGAAAGAACTGCGTTTCGCCCGCCAGGCGGCACTCAACTGGCTGGCAGCTTACCCCGGCGACCTGCCGGTCAACTTGCTATATGCCCAGACGCTGATGCACTCGGGGCTGCCAGCACAAGCGCTGCCCGTGCTGGAGCGATTGTGCCAGGCTGATCCTGAGTACCGCGAGGCAGTAGACCTGATGGTGCAGGCCGAAGCCCATGTGCGCCAGGAGCTGGCTAAAGAACCCACCCGGACGGGGCGCACGGTGCTGCCGAAAACACCTGGGATCTCAAATGTCCCCGGGCGGAGAACCATCAAGCGCACCGAAGAGGAATCATCTGGCTGGCTGTTGGGTTTAGGCGGCAGTCCCGATCTGGCCCAGGCACGCGCCCTGGGACTCAATCGCTCATTAACCAAGACCCATGTCGAGTGGAGCCGCAACCTGATTCGCGCCCGGGCTGCACTCCAGCGCGGCGACCCGGCCCTGGCAGAGCAAGAGCTTCACCCGGTGCTGGCAATCGACCCCAATATTCCATTGGCAGCCGCCCTGCACCTGCGCGCCCTGGATGCAGATGCCAACTCAGGCAAGATGCCCATTCCGGCTTTGCGCAGCCTGGCAGCCCACTACCTGGAGCGCTGGCCCGCTCTCATAACCGCCAAGCTGGCACTGGCAAACGCGGCCTTGCGCAGCAGCAATCCGGAACAGGGCGTAGCGCTGATGCACACTGCCGCCGCCGCTGACATCACCGGGCAGGTTGCGGATCGTATGTGGGGTCCGGAGCACGGTTACCAGACGATCTGGCCCAGCGACATGACCCTGGAACTCGACGTACCTGTGCCCGCTGCAGTCGCCGGTGTGATGGGTTGGAACCGCTTGCCCAGCCTCAGCACTGCCAGCGTGGCTGAACAGCCCGCCGCTATCGAATCCGGCGCCTCCCCGTCGGAGGATCTGCTGGCTTCGGTGCAGGCCGAGCTGGAACGCCTGTCCAGCCGCATCGGGAAACCTCACCTGGCCAAATCCGACGGTCGCTATCCTGTGTATGTGATCATGACTACGCGTAAAGGCCTGGTCAAACGCTACGGTCCGCAAGGCGCTGCCCAAGTCGAAAACGCCATGCGGCAGTTTGCTGCGGTGGTGCGCCAGCGAAAAGACTACGACGCCCTGCTCTTCTATGCCGATGAAGGCGTATACATCCAGGATATCGAGATCAGCCTGGGACGTGAGCCAGTGCGCCATACGGACCCGTGGGCGCTTAAACTGGCCCTCGCCGACCTGGACAACTCTTTAAAGAAAGCAGGCGAACGCATCGGTGCAATTCTGATCGTCGGTGGGCCTGCCGTGGTGCCCTTCCACCACCTGCCTAATCCGGTGGACGATGCCGATGTCGATGTGCCCTCCGACAATCCATACGCCTGCCGGGACGAGAACTATTTCATCCCCGAATGGCCGTTGGGACGCCTGCCCGATGTGGCGCCGCGCGGCGTGTCGGACCCCGAACCGTTGGTGAAGGCATTGGAAGCGCTTGCCCAGGCGCAGCAGGGCGGCGCCCGCCACAGCCAGGCCCGGCGCAAGAACACACTACAGTCGCAATCCCTGCTGCAGTGGCTCGAGCGCCTGACCCAACTGATCAACCTATTCAGGCGCGATCGTACCACGATCGCCGCACCGGCACGCAGCAGCCTGGGTTACACCGCCGCCATCTGGCAGCAGGCAGCCATATCCGTGTTCGAGCCAATCGGTGAGGCGCGCGGCATGCAGATCTCCCCACCCATCGGATTGCCCCAGCCCGGCAGCGCCGCCCGCCAGGGATCTCCCTTGCCGCCTGCACGCCTGGCTTACTTCAATCTGCACGGGCTGGCGGAGACCGCTGAGTGGTATGGGCAGCGCGATCCCGGCGGGCCACCTTCGAACGGTCAGGACCCCAGCGACGAATACCCGGTGGCAGTCACACCGCAGGACGTGCGCAATTCCGGGCAGGCTCCTCACATGGTATTCAGCGAAGCCTGCTACGGCGCCAATATCATCAATAAAGCCGTGGAAGAAGCCCTGGCATTCAAATTCTTGCAGTCGGGCACCCAGGCAGTAGTCGGCAGCACCTGCACGGCATACGGATCCATTGCCGAGCCGCTAATTGCCGCCGATTTTCTGGGGCATGCCTTCTGGAATTTTGTCCGCCAGGGTCTGCCGGCAGGCGAAGCCTTGCGGCGCGCCAAGATCGGCCTGGCCCAGGAGATGCACACACGCCAGGGCTACCTGGACGGTGAAGACCAGAAGACATTGATATCGTTTGTGCTCTACGGAGATCCGCTGGCTCAACCGGTAAAAATGACTGCCCGCATGCGTAAGAGCTTGCAGCGCCTGCTTAAATATGCCCCCAGGCGCTCATCTCAGCCGCCGCCCACCGTGTGCGACAAGAGTCACGACGAGCTGGAGGCCGAGCACATCTCCGAGGATACCCTGGCATTTGTGCGCACAGTCGTCACCCAATACCTGCCGGGAATGCAGGGCGCCGACATCCAGATCAGTCATGAGCACCTGGTATGCCTGAACCCGCGCCATTCCAGCAGCCGCGCAGGAAAAACACCTGCCATCAGCGGCGCTCCCGGCGCCGAAGGCGATGTGCTCCCCAACCGGAGAGTGATCACACTCAGCAAGCAGGTGCAGGTGGCGCGCCCGCCAGTAACCTGGCGCACGCCCGTATCCGGGCGCCAGGACGCAGCCGAGCACCCGCAAGCCGCCAGCCTGCAGCACCGCCATTACGCTCGCCTGACGCTGGATGCTGAAGGTCGCCTGGTTAAGCTGGTGGTATCGCGCTGAAGCCGTCTACAAAACCACACATAAACTATTGAATGAGAGGTCCGGCAGTTGCCTACCGGACCTCTCATTCATTCTTGTGCCAGGGTGATTTTCACGCACGTGAAATCCCACCCAAAGAAACGTGGTATCATTCCGATTTATGAGACGACGGAGCGTGTTTTCTCCCCTGCGTTTGTTCTCCGCAGTCTTGCTGCTGGCAGCCCTGATCCTGACCGCCTTGCAGCTGGTGCGCTACAGCCGCCTGCGGGCCAGCCTGCCGCAGGGCATGATCATCGCCGGTGTGCCGGTGGGCGGATTCGACCGCCAGCAGGCCGCCCAACGCTTGCTGGAGGTTTACTCAACGCCGATTGAGCTGTTGTACAACCAGTCGGCAGTGCAGGTCTCTCCCTCGGTAGTAGACTTCCAGCTCGACCTGGATGCCATGCTCTCGGCTGCCGACCAGCAGCGCGTCCTGCCCCAGTTTTGGCAGGGTTTCTGGGACTACTTGTGGGGGCGAGAGACACAACCTGCCAGCGTACCGCTGCGCTCCACCTTCTCGGAGCAGCGGTTGCGTGTTTTCTTGAACGATGAAATCGCAAGGCGTTACGACCAGCCGCCCACTTCTGCCCGTCCCATCCCAGGTACCGTCGATTTCCAGCCTGGACAGCAGGGCACTGCCTTGAACATCGACGAATCGGTCGTGCTGATCGACAGCGCCTTGAAATCCCTCACCCAACGCCAAGTCGCGCTGCCGCTGCTGCGCACCCAGCCGCTGCGCCCGGCATTCCAAAACCTGCAAGTGCTGCTGGAGCAAACCCTGCAGTTAGCCGGCTATGATGGCATTTCAGGCATCTATCTGCTGGATCTGCAGACCGGGCAAGAGCTGCACCTAGCTTACCAGGCGGATACCAGCCTGGCGGTGCAGCCCGATATCGCATTTACCGCTTCCAGCACCATCAAAATTCCCATCATGGTCTCGGCCTACCGCCGGATGAACATCGGCGAAGACGCAGAAGCCGATAAGTTGATGAGCGACATGATCGAAAAATCCGGCAACGAAGCCGCCGACTGGCTGATGGACCGGGTAATCGATATTGAGCGCGCCCCGCTGGTCGTTACCGAAGATATGCAAGCCCTGGGGCTGGAAAACACCTTCCTGGCAGGCTACTTCTCGTTAGGCTCGCCGCTGCTGGCGCGCATCCAGACTGCCTCCAACCAGCGCGCCGACGTGAGCACCGATCCCGATCTGTACAACCAAACCACACCGGCTGAGATCGGCATGCTGCTGGAAGACATCTACCACTGCGCCCAAACCGGTGGTGGTGCGTTGATCGCCGCCTTTCCCGGAGAAATCACCCAGGACGAGTGCCGCCAGATGGTCACCCACCTGGTGAACAACCGCCTACCCTCCCTGCTGACTGCCGGCGTTCCAGAGGGCACCCGCATCGCCCACAAGCACGGCTGGGTATCGGTCAACGGCATCATCAACACCATCGGCGATGCTGGCCTCGTCTTCTCTCCCGGCGGCAGCTACGCCCTGATCGTGTACCTGTACCACCCGGAGCAGCTGGTATGGGACCCGGCCTCGGCCCTGATCGCCCGCCTGTCGCAAGCAGTGTACAACTATTACAACATCCCGCAATAGGGTATAATCCGTTTTACTGCCCGCGTAGCTCAACGGATAGAGCATCTGACTTCGGATCAGAGGGTTGCGCGTTCGAGTCGTGCCGCGGGCGCTAGATGTGGGGGTGTAACGTTGATCGACCACCATATATGGGGGTAAAAACTCGCTAGTCGGACAAATCCCCCGATTCGTGGTGCAGATTGGTGCAGTTCGGTGCAAATCTTTTTCACGCCCTATCAGCGTCCTGCCCAATTCTGAGCGCTTCCATCTGGATCGGAGCTACCAATTGATCCATGATCACCGCTGCACTCCCCTGCATCTCATGATACAAGTGTCCATACACATCCAACGTGATGCTCGGCTTCGAGTGGCCTAAAATCTTTGAAACCACAATCGCTGGCACCCCGTGGTTGAGCATCAAGGAAGCAGCAGTGTGTCGTAGATCATGGAAACGAATTCTTGGTAATCCCGCCCGCTGAAGTACTCGTCTGAAATCTATACGCATATTACTGGCATCTCCGGGAGTTCCGATCGAGGTTGGAAAAATCAGGTCATGATCCTTCCACCGGCTTCCAGCCAGCGCCTTGACCATTTCCTGATGAGACTTGTGTATCCGAAGCGCCTGTAATGTGTTTTCCCCCAGTTTAATCGCCCTACGTCCTGAGCGTGTCTTCGGTTCCACAAAGCTCCAACCGTGCCGTGGCACTCTTTGAAGCTGCCGCTGAACCAACAGGGTCCCGCTCATCCACTGCAGATCAGACCATTTCAGGCCAAACAGCTCTCCCAAGCGCATCCCCGTTGTAACTGCGAGGTGATACAAAGCCAGGTAGGGACTGCTTTGTGCAGCCACGAGGAACTGAGTAACCTGGCTTTCATCCAACACCATCATCTCACCGCTTTTATAACGAGGTAATGCTGCCCCGTGCACGGGATTCCGCACTACGAAACCGTATCGAACGGCCTTCTCGAAGGCTTTGTGCAAAATCGCGTGAATGATGCGAACGGTGCGAATACCAGCACCAGACTGAATCAGGTCGGAGTAGAACTGCTCTACTCGAATCAGCCGGATATCCATCATCTGCATATCCCCGAGATTCGGCAGGATATGTTTGTCAACTGTACGCCGGTATTGATCTGCTGTTTTCGCCCGAAGGGTCGACCGATCATTTTCTAACCAGCGCAGCATGTAATCCCGGAGATTCGTCTTGCCGGCATGATAATCAAACCCGCGCTCAATCTCAACCTGGGTATTGCGAAGCCATTCCAAAGCCTCTGACTTGGTTCGAAATCCCTTGCTAACACGCTGTCCGCCCGTAACAATCTGGGCGCGCCAGGTACCGTTCGCACGTTGAGATACCGATCCTTCTTTTCTGCCGCGTATCTTCTTCGCCATTTCCTTGTCTCCATTACTTCTCGAACAAGGAAAGGCGACTCTGCCTATCTATTAAGCTGTTAAGGTGCTGGATTCCCCCTACAATTTTAGCACAAGTGTTCAAGAAAACACACAAAACATTCATTGTGGATAGGCAGCAGTTCGTCCGGAATCGGAAAGAATTCCTATTCGTTTAGGTTGCTTCCCAACCAGACCAGCTTCTCGCGATGAATTCGTCTAGATCAGTAGAGCGAACTCGAACTGCTCTCAGGATCCT
>JBGSTO010000387.1:0-8677 GCA_041736465.1 Anaerolineales bacterium
CAGGTATGCCTGCTGCATCTCTTGATCGATATCAACCTTTTGTACCAGCCCTACTTCCATGTCGCCATCTCCAGGAATCTATAGAAATTTTGTGCGAAATTATCTTATGCTAGAACCAGAGAAACGTCAAGATGATGCCAATGGATTCCTGAAGGGCTCTCACAAGATTAATGCGGGTCACTAGCGAGCGGCAGTTCTCCGAACTGCTCAGCGAAGCAGTCCCCACGCCGGCAGGGAGATTGCTTCAGCCAGCAAAGAACGCCGGCTTCGCAATGACGGTTCAACGTCAATAAGGTTTGTAAAAGCCCTGTTTCCCCGGGTGATATAATCCGCAACGGGAGCAAACCAGCCGATGAACATCCAACCCGTTACCCTACAAGGAAAAGTGGTTCGCCTCGAGCCGCTCGCCCTCGCCCACGTTCCGGGCCTGACTCGCCATGCCAATGACGAATCCATCTGGCGTTATATGCGCTACGGCGTTGTCCAGTCCGAAGCCCAGATGCGCCGCTGGGTGGACGAGCGGCTTGCAGAACAAGGCGCCGGCACGGACCTGCCTTTTGCGGTCGTCCACATGGCCGCGGGAGAAGCGATCGGCTGCACCCGCTACATGGAGATCCGCCTCCAGGATCGCGCCCTCGAGATTGGCGGCACCTGGTATGGCCTGCACTTTCAACGCACTGCCGTAAACACGGAGTGCAAATACCTGCTGCTGCAGCACGCCTTCGAAACGCTCGGCTGCCTGCGCGTCCAGTTGAAGACCGATCTGCGCAATGAGCGCTCACAGCGGGCGATCGAACGCATCGGAGCGGTGAAAGAAGGCGTGCTGCGCAACCACATGCTCCTGCCGGACGGCGTTCTGCGCCACTCCGTGTACTACAGCATCATCGACACGGAATGGCCTGCGGTCAAGGCGCGGCTGGAAGGTATGCTCGCCCGGTAGGGCTGACCCCCTCCCCGACCCTCCCCCATAACTCCGTATTTGGATTTTGATCGGGTGAATTAAAACAATTCCCTCCCCCAAAATCCCGTTTTTGGATTTTGGGGGAGGGCAGGGAGGGGATCAAAATTCAGTCCTATTCGTACGCCGACGTCTCGCTGTCGATCATCGTGTCGGGTTCGAACTCGTCCAGGTCGCCCGCAAACTCGGGCGACCGAATGGTCTTATCTTCGTCATCGAACCGTCCTGGCACAAAGCCGGTGCCGGCTGGGATGAGCTTGCCGATGATCACATTCTCTTTCAATCCGTACAAAGGATCCTCGGTAGAGGCGATGGCTGCGCCTGCCAGCACCTTGATCGTATGCTGGAAGGAGGAGGCCGAAAGGAAAGAATCTGTGCTCAGCGAAGCCTTGGTGATCCCCAGCAGAACCTCCACAAACTTCGAGGTGCGCTTGCTCTCAGACAGCAGCTGCTCGTTCACCCGCCGCAGCTCCAGGTAATCCACCAGGTCGCCGGGCAGATATCCGGTGTCGCCGGGTCGGGTGATCTGCACCTTGGACATCATCTTGCGAATGATGACTTCGAAGTGCTTATCGTTGATGTTCTGACCCTGGGAGCGGTACACCTTCTGTACTTCCGAGAGCAGGTAGCGCTGGCATTCCTGCCGCCCCTGGATGCGCAGGATGCGATGCGGGTTGAGCGAGCCTTCCGTCAGCGCCTGCCCCGGTTCAACGTGATCGCCGTCACGCACCAACAGCCGCGCCGTGCTCGGGATCTCATATTCTGCTTCCTGGCGAGACTCGTACGAGACGATCACCTTGCCGTTCTCGATGCGCACACGACCTTCGTGATCCACCAGGGTGTTGGTCGTATTTCCAACCGCACCATTTTGGGTATCGCTCACGAAAGCCAATACATCGCCCTGCTTGACCTCGCCGCCGTCCTCGACCGCGATCGTCCAGCCAGCGGGCAGATTGTATTCCTGGTTGATCATCTCGCTGTGCTGGATGCGCACCACACGCAGATCACTGTAGCGGTCGGACTGCATGATCTGCACGCTGCCGCCGATTTCTGCCACAACCGCCTCACCCTTGGGGGTCTTGCGGGCTTCGAACAGCTCTTCCACGCGCGGCAGACCTGTGGTGATGTCGCTGCCGGCAGCAACACCGCCGGTGTGAAAAGTACGCAGGGTTAACTGGGTGCCTGGCTCGCCAATCGACTGAGCAGCGACAATGCCCACGGCAGAACCCACCTTCACCATCTCGCCCCGTCCCAGATCCAGGCCGTAGCAGTTGGTGCAGATGCCGTGATTCATCGTGCAGGTCAGCGGGGAGCGTACAAAGACTGCCTCGGCTGTGGAGGAAACGATCCGGCGCACCCGGTCATGATCCAGGACATCGCCGCGCTCCGCCAGGATCTCGCCGGTGTCCGGATCGATCACCCGGTCTGCCAACAGGCGTCCATACAGGCGGGCCGACATCGATTGCCCGGCAACGTCATCCGTGCGGCGAATGTAGATGCCGTCGGTGGTGCCGCAGTCTTCATCGTTGATGATCACATCCTGGGCAACGTCCACCAGGCGCCGGGTCAGGTAGCCGGCATCTGCCGTGCGCAGCGCGGTGTCAGCCAGGCCCTTACGTGCGCCGTGTGTCGAGATGAAGTACTCCAGTGCATTCAACCCTTCGCGGAAGTTCGAGCGGATGGGGTGAGAAATGATGCGTCCCGACGGGTCAGCCATCAAACCGCGCATACCGGCTAACTGCGAGATTGGGCCGAAGCCGCCCTTGGTTGCGCCAGAAATGGCCTGGGCTGCCAGGTTCCCATCCGGATCCAGGTTGCGCTTCACCGCATCGGCAACCAGGTTGGTGGTGCGCTGCCAGATCTCGATAACACGCTCGTTCTGCTCCTGCTCGGTGAGCAAGCCGCGGCGGTAATCCCGCGAGACGGCTTCCGCTTCTTGCAGCGCCAGGTTGACGATGTCCTGCTTCGCCGCCGGCACGGAAATATCTGAGACTGCCAGCGAATAGCCGGAACGGGTGGCATACTGGAAGCCGATATCCTTGATCGCATCGGCGACGTCCGGCGTCCGGTCTTCGCCCGCCACTTCGTACAGGTCAGCCACCAGGTCTTTCAAACCGCCTTTATCCAGCGTCAGGTTGACGAACTGAATATCAGGCGGCAGCACGCGGTTGAAGATCACCCGACCGACGGTGGTGTCCACCAGGCGGGTCTCCCGCTCGGGCATGCGCGTGTTCTGATCGTCGTACCAGGTATCCACCAGCAGTTTGATGCGCGTGTGGATGTGCACCTGCTTCAGGCTGTAAGCCAGCTCGACTTCATCCATCGTGGCAAACACACGCCCAGCGCCAATGTGGTCCCGGCGGTCATCTTTGGTCAGGTAGTACACCCCTAGCACCATATCCTTCGAAGGGCTGATAATCGGCTCGCCATCGGCAGGCTTGAGCAGGTTGCGTGAAGAAAGCATCAAGTTGCGCGCTTCCCACACCGCTTTCTGCGACAACGGCACGTGCACCGCCATCTGATCGCCGTCGAAGTCGGCGTTGAAGGCTGTGGTCACCAGCGGGTGAAGCTGGATGGCGCTGCCCTCGATCAGCACCGGCTCGAATGCCTGGATGCCCAGGCGGTGCAGGGTCGGCGCACGGTTGAGCAGCACCGGGCGCTCTTTGATCACCTCTTCGAGCACTTCCCAAACCTCGGGGCGGTTGCGCTCGATGAAGCGCTTGGCGCCCTTGACGTTGGCGGCGTAGTTGTGCGCCACCAACCGGGAAATCACAAAGGGGCGATACAGCTCCAGCGCCATGCTCTTGGGCAGCCCGCACTGGTACAGCTTGAGCTTGGGGCCTACCACGATGACGGAACGACCGGAGTAATCCACGCGCTTGCCCAGCAGGTTGCGGCGGAAACGGCCTTTCTTGCCCTTGAGCATATCCGACAGAGACTTCAGCTCACGCCGCCCGCGGCGCGACAGCGCCTTACCGCGCTGCGAGTTATCGATCAGCGAGTCGACTGCTTCCTGCAGCATGCGCTTCTCGTTGCGCACAATCACGTCCGGCGCGCCGAGTTCCAGCAGACGCTTCAGGCGGTTGTTGCGGTTGATCACCCGCCGGTAAAGGTCGTTCAAATCGGAGGTGGCAAAACGCCCGCCGTCGAGCTGCACCATGGGGCGCAGATCGGGGGGAATCACGGGCAGCACGGTCAAGACCATCCACTCCGGGCGGTTGCCGGAGCGGCGGAAAGCCTCCACCACCTTCAAGCGCTTGGTAGCTTTCTTGCGCTTCTGCTTGCTGCGCGTGGTGCGCGCTTCCTGCCACAGCTCCTCCGCCAGCTTATCGAGGTCCAGGCGGCGCAGGATGTCGTAAAAGGCTTCGGCGCCCATATCGGCGCGGAAGACCTGACCCCAGCGCTGCTTCAGCTCACGATAGCGCGTCTCACCCATGAAGGTCAGTGGGCGCAGCTCCAAAAGCTCGTCACGCGTGCGCGAATTCTCGTCGCGGGTGACGGTTGCATGGTCATCCAACTGGTTGCGCAGGCTCTCCATGTTCAGGTCAGCCTGGGCGCGCACCTGGTCCTTCTCCATCTTGAGGTGCTCGACTTCGCGCTGCTTCTGATCTTTCAGCTCGCTCTCCAGCTCCTCCAGGCGATCCTTGACCACCCGCTGCACATTGGAAAGGTGCTGGTTGCCGATGGTCTCACCGGCAGGCACGATCACCAGGTCTGTATCGGGGAAGTGGATGGTTGTCTTTGCCGCCTGGTTTAGCTGGCTGCGCAGGCTGGTTTCCAGGCGCTGACCTGCCTGGATGATTGGATCGAGCTGTTCGGCGATGGTCTCATCGAAATGCTTTTGAACCGAAGCGATGCGCAGCTCCAGCTCCGCCAGGCCCCGGTCGCGTCCGCCTTTTACTTCGGCGATGTGCGTATTGATCTTGGAAGCCTGCTCTCGCTCGGCAACCGAGATCTTCTCCTCCAGGCGCTTAAGCGCCTTCTGGCGGGCATCCTCGTCTACGTACGTCACCACGTATTGGGCGAAGTACAGCACCCGGTCCAGGTTGCGCCGGGGGATATCCAGCAGCAGGCCCAGGTAAGATGGGATGCGGCGCGTGTACCAGACGTGCGCCACCGGAGCAGAAAGCTCGATATGCCCC
This sequence comes from Anaerolineales bacterium, assembly GCA_041736465.1. Lineage (GTDB taxonomy): Bacteria > Chloroflexota > Anaerolineae > Anaerolineales > UBA4823 > JAJUJL01. Next base: position 5,101 of record JBGSTO010000387.1, read on the forward strand.
ATGCGCTCTCGCCGCACGGAAGACCGCGTCACCTCTACGCCGCACTTATCACACACAATGCCTTTATAGCGGATATTCTTGTACTTCCCGCAGTAGCACTGCCAGTCGCGCGTCGGTCCAAAGATCGCCTCACAGAACAGGCCATCTTTCTCGGGGCGTAAGCGACGGTAGTTGATCGTCTCGGGTTTAAGCACCTCTCCGTAAGACCAGCTCTTGATCGTCTCTGGTGATGCCAGGCTAATGCGCAGCTTGGTTAACCCTTTGGTTTCCACTCGGCAGCCTCCTAAAATGGATTCATAATCTCTTAATTATTTGATCAGACACACTTCAACCATCTACAGCGATATTTCTCGCTTTTGCATCGCTGTACAGATTTTCACCACTGGTTGTGACAGCTGATCCAGCAACTCACGGGAATGGCAGAGACAAACAAAGACAAGCGCATGAGAGCTATTCTCTCAAGCGCTCATCAGAGCACGACTCCATCAACGATTTTTCACCAGCCGGAATTATACCCGAATAGTTCAAATATCGCAAGAACACATTGTTCACCAACTACGGTATAATCGCTTTATCGCTGTGTCATTCTGAGCGCAGCGAAGAATCTCGGGTGACATCCGTTCTACATCTGAGGAGGTGCTCAGGCACAACACTGCAGTTTTGGAGAGACAGCGCATGACCTGCCGCGGGATAACCAATCCGCCGCAGGTGACGAGGATGAGGGTTCTTGCCCCGCAAAGGGCAGGACAACCGGTTGCCCTACAGGCTGCCAGCCTGGGGTCCGGGAAGATCGAAAGTTCAGCGGAAGCCCTCCGGGTTAGCCACATACCCGCCATCTCTCCCTCCAGATCAGTATCCCGTTACAACGCTGCCCGGGCAACCGGACAGACAAAATACGGGACGTGGCGAAATCGATCCCTGGCGCTGTCGCCGGCTGGTTTCTCAGCCTGGCGATGGGCTGCCCATCACTCTAAAACTCGGAGGGAGTTCCAATGTGTGGAATCGTTGGTTATATTGGGCCGCGTGACGCTACGCCGATCATCCTGAACGGCTTGAAGCGTCTGGAATATCGCGGCTACGACTCGGCTGGACTGGCAGTGCTGCAAAACAGCCATATCGAAGTGCGCCGTGACGCCGGTAAGCTGTCGCGGCTGTCTGCCCTGGTGGACGGCGACCCGGTGCACGGGCACGTAGGCATCGGGCATACCCGCTGGGCCACTCACGGCGAGCCCTCGGCGCGCAATGCCCATCCCCACCTGGGCATGACGGGGAACGTGGTCGTGGTTCACAACGGCATCGTCGAGAACTACCTGGAGCTGCGCGAAGAATTGAGCGCCGAAGGTGTGCTGTTCAAATCGGACACAGACACCGAGGTGATCGTCCACCTGGTAGAGCGCTACCTGGGCGGCGGCGCCAATCTCGCCGAAGCCGCCCGCAAGGCCTTCAGCCATCTCAAGGGCGCTCACGGCATCGTGCTGCTCTCCTCGCAGGAGCCGGATAAGATCGTCGCCGCCCGCATCGGCAACGCAGGGGGTGTGGTCATCGGGCTGGGCGAGGGCGAGAACTTTATCGCCTCGGATATGCCCGCCATTCTCGAGCACACCCGGCAGATAATCTTCCTGGAAAGCAAGCAGATGGCGATCGTCGCCCGCGCAGGGGTGGTCATCCAGGATTTGAAGGGCAAAGCGCTTGAGTACGAAGTGCACAACGTCTCCTGGGATCCGGTAGCGGCAGAAAAAGGCGAGTATCGCCACTTCATGCAGAAAGAAATTCACGAGCAGGTGCGCTCGCTCACCGATACCATCGCCGGTCGGGTGGATTTCGAAGAGGGACGCATCCGCCTGCCCGAGCTTAACCTGACGCCCGAACGCGCCGCGAAGATCAAGAAGATTTTCATCACCGCCTGCGGCACCGCCGCGCATGCCGGCATGGTCGGCAAAGTGCTGATCGAGCACATCGCCCGCATCCCGGTCGAAGTGGACATCGCTTCAGAGTTCCGCTACCGCAACCCGATCGTTGATGAAGACACCGTCGTGCTGGCGATCAGCCAGTCCGGCGAAACAGCCGACACCCTCGCCGCAATGGAAGAAGCCCGCAGCAAAGGCGCCACCCTGTGGTCGATCGTCAACGTGATCGGCTCGCAAGCCATGCGCCTTGCCGATGGCTACATCTCCATGCAGACCGGACCCGAGATCGGCGTGGCATCCACCAAGGCCTACACCGCCCCGCTGGTGGACCTGTACATGCTGGCGGTGCTGCTGGCGGATCTGCGCGGCACACTGGATAAGAAGCGCCGCAAGAGCCTGATCCGCGACCTGCGCCTGGTCCCCGCCCTGGCGGGCCAATGTCTGGAACGCGAAGCCGAAGTCGAAGCGGTTGCCCGGGCGCTGGTCAACACCAGCCACTGCCTGTACCTGGGGCGCGGCATCCACATGCCCACCGCCTATGAAGGCGCGCTGAAACTGAAAGAGATTTCTTACATTCACGCCGAAGGCTATCCGGCGGGCGAGATGAAACACGGTCCCATCGCCCTCATCGACCGGCAGATGCCCGTCGTGGTCATCGCTCCCCGGGACCCCTGGTACGACAAGATGTTCAGCCAGATCGAGCAGGCGCGCTCACGCGGCGGGGTTGTGGTGGCGGTTGCCACCGAGGGCGATGAAAGAGTAAAGGGCGTGGCGGATCACATCCTGTGGCTGCCCGAGGCGCCCTGGCTGCTCAGCCCGGTACCGGCGGTCATCCCCCTGCAGATGCTGGCTTACCACATCGCCGCCCTGCGCGGGTTGGATGTGGACCAGCCGAGGAATCTTGCGAAGAGCGTTACGGTGGAGTGATAGATTTTACCCGAGGAGCGAGTCCCAAACCACTGCCGGGGCTACGAATTCACCACCAGCCTCTTACAATCAAGAGGCTGGTTTTTTTTAATCTGTACTCGATGGATCCAGGCAGCGTCCAACAAACAGGATCGCCCCGGTCTGGTGCTCCCGGATCAGGAAAATGAACGGGCGGTCGACGCGCATCATTTTCGGCATCGAAACGATTTCCACAACCACCCCAGTCGCGGCTGCCGCTTCGGTGCCTTCCTCATCCACCGCCACGAACGCCTGGTGCACCACGTGAGAGATGTGCAGGCCCGCTCCCGGACTGCTGTTTGGATCATACATCCCTGTGAAATCCGCTGTGCCTGGATCAAACGCATCCGGCATGCCCATGCCAATCAGCTTTTCCGCCAGCATCAGATTCGAGCTGAAAGAGAATTTCGGCAGGTACAGCTTGATATCCACCATCTGCAGCGATTGCAGGATCGCGTCCACGGCTTCCTGGCTCAGTGTTTCTTCGAAGGCTTCGAACTGCCCTTCTGCCGGCAGCAGCACGATCATCGACGTCCGCTCCCCTTTATATGGCAGCTCGATCGCCTGGTAATTTTCACCCGCCACATACAGCGCATCCATCCTGGAGGTCATCAACGGTACGCTGACCTGGCTCCCATCCAGGCGGGTGAAGGGCTCATCTCGGGTGCCATGAAACGGCAGCACCCAATCCGCTTTGAAGTAAATGGCATTTGCCAGCACCAGGC
>JBGSTO010000432.1:0-3663 GCA_041736465.1 Anaerolineales bacterium
CGGGCTGCAAACCCGCGGCAGGCTGCTCCAGCGTCTGCGGCTGGGGTGGGGTCCAATCCGGCGACCCTGCCAGATAGCACAGGATATCTCCGGCGCGCAGGGTTTGACCGGCTTCTGCCTGCAGACCGACCACATAGCCGCTGGCTTCGGCAGTGACCTCAGCGGTGGACTTGGTGGTCTCCAACGTACACAAGACATCTCCGGCCTGAACCGGCTGCCCCAGGTGCACATGCAGCCCGGCGAGCACTGCTTCGGGCTCATTGGGGTTTAGAAGTGGTATGGTGACAGCGGTAGCCATAGGAGCGTTTATACCATGTGCGCTTATATTTCTGCCAGACTCAAGGCAGATTGGACGATTGCCGGGACGCCGGGCAGCATGTGCTCTTCCAGCACGCCGGAGGCCGGGATCGGCGTATCTTTGGCTGCCAGGCGGGAGGCAGCCCGCAATCGGGGACCGAGCGACTCGGCGGCGCGGGCCAGGATCTCGGCGCCCCAGCCGAGGGTGCGGGTGCCTTCTTCCAGGGCGAGCAGGCGTCCGGTGCCCGCCGCGCTGGCGATAATTTCGCTGGCGGAAACGGGCGCCAGGCGAGTGGGTACGATCAGCTCGCAGAACAGTTCGTGCTCGTAGGCCAGCTCCAAAACAGCCTGCTGCGCCAGGGAGGCCATATACCCGTACGCGCCCAGGGTAAGCTGCGGAGGTGGAGCACCGCGCACCCGCAGGCGGTAGCAGGGCGTTGAGAAAACAGGCTCGGGCAAGCCTTGCCATGCAGCCCCGGCAGACTCCGGCAGGGCTTCAATAGTGAAATCGTCTGGTTCTGCAGGCTGCAGCGGCTGCAGGTAGAGCAGCTTGTTTTCGATGAACAAGACCGGATCCTGTGTTTCAAGGATTGCGCGTTTGAGCAGATCGCCAGGGTTTCCCAACACTGCCGGAGCGAGCACATGCAGCCCGGGCACACCCAGGAAGTGTTTTTCCAGACTCTGGCTGTGGGTAGGGCCATAGCCGCGCCTGCCGCCCATCGGCGTGCGGATGACCACCGGCACCGGGGTGCGCAGGTTATACATCCAGCGGAATTTTGCCAGGTGGTTAATCACCTGGTCGGTGATCAGGGAGGTGAAATCGCCGAACATAATCTCGACCACCGGGCGCAAGCCGCGCAGCGCCATTCCGGAGGCCACACCGGTAATGCCGGCCTCAGAGATGGGCGTGGTCAGCACCCGGTTGGGGTAGGCGGAAGACAGCCCGCGGGCGACCTTGAAGGCGCCTCCATAGGGATCGAGCAGGTCCTCGCCAAGCAGGTAGACGCGCGGGTCGCTGGCAAATGCCTGGTGAAGCCCGGCGTTGAGCGCCTCCAAAACGTTGCGCATAGCCATCATCCAGCCTCCGGCGCCGGGAAAGGATCTGCCAGAGCCTGAGCGAAGGCCGCGGCGATCTCGGCCTCGACCTCGCTGTGGATGCGATCCCGGACGTCCGGATCGAGGCGGGCTGCCTGGATGGGCAGCGGATCACGCGTACGTTTCAGCGCTTCAACCTCTTGCGGGTCGCGGGTATCGTCGCCTTTGGAATGCGGGCCGAAGCGCCGGGTGTGCAGCAGCAGCGCCTGCGGACCTCTGCCGCCGCGCACCTGCGCCAGCAGCGGCTTCGCGGTCGCGAAGATGTGCTCGACGTCGGAAGTATCCAACACTGTACAGGGGATGCCGAAGGCCTCGAAGCGAAGGGCTATCTCGCCCGCCAGGGCCAGCTCCAGCGGGGTAGTCTGGGCGATGCGGTTGTTTTCGAGCACGAAGAGCAGCGGCGCGCGCCATAATGAAGATAGGTTCAGCGCTTCATACAGCACGCCTTCGCCCAGGGTGCCATCGCCCAGGAAGACCAGCGTTGCCACCTGGGAGCCTTTGGCTTTCTCCGCCAGGGCCATCCCGGCAGCCACCGGGGCGATGCCGCCCTGCACGCCGTTGGAGTAAAAGTTCTTCCAGTGCAGGTGCTGCGAGCCGCCCCTGCCGGCGCACACGCCGGTTGCCCGCCCCATCAGCTCTGCGAACAAGAGGTGCGGGCTGCCGCCGTAAGCCAGGAAATGCCCGTGGCAGCGGTGGTTGCTGAAAACGATGTCGCCGTCCTGCAGGCAGCTCAAGACGCCGGCGGCGTTGGCTTCCTGGCCCAGGTAGGTGTGGGTGGTGCCGAAAAACACGCCGCTGGGAAATTTGTCCAACACGGTTTGGTCGAAGCAGCGGATGCGGTACAGCAGGCGATACAGGGTTTCGGATGTCATGCCGTCAACATTCCCAGCCGCCAGATCATACCATGAACAGCAGGGTCACGCCCGCCAGGGCGGTGATTGTGCCTGCCAGGGCCTGCCAGCCGAAACGCTCGCCAAAAACCAGGTAGCTGACCGGCAGCAGGAAGACCGGCGTCAGAGCCATCAGGGTGCTGGCGATTCCAACCGGGGCGAGCTGCACCGCCAGCAGAGACAGGGTCACCCCCAGAAAGGGGCCGGTCAGCGAGCCGCTGGTGATCAAGATCAACGCCCGGCGATCTTTTGCCACAGTTTGAATGGTACGTTTGGCCTGGCCTTGCAGCAGGGTGATCGTCCACATTACCACAACAGCCGCCAGCATACGAATCAGCGTTCCGGTCAGCGGTTGGAACCCGCCCGCCGCACCGATCTTTGCCAGCACCAGACCCAGCGCCTGCCCGGCGGCGGCTCCCAGACCAAACAGGATGCCCATGGCAAATTTGTTTCCGGGCTCGCTGCTGCTTGCCGCGGTTTTTCCGGCAGCGATGCCCGTCAGCACCGCCGGGACCGCACCCGAGCTGCCGTTTGCGAGCTGGCCGGCGCGTTTGCGCCCGTCGTTGACCACCCAGGCGATGCCGGCGACGGTGAGCAGGATTGCTTCAAGCTGGGCAGGCCGCAGGCGCTCCCCCAGAAAGAGCCAGGCGATCAGCGTGGTCAGCACAGGAACGGTGGACATCATCAGCATGGTCAGGCGCGGCCCAATCCACAGAAAAGCCTGGAACAAAAGGGCATCGCCGATCACCAGCCCAACGATGCCGGAAAGTCCCAACCAGAACCAGCGTTCGGGCGCTGCCTGCAGGCTCAATCCGCCGGCAAGGTGGGCGGCCAGGTTGGCTAAGGACAGCCAAACAAGGGCAAATACCAGGCGCACGCGGTTGAGCATCAGCGAGCCGACCTGGCGGCCCGCCAGGGTGAACTGCACCGAGGTGGCGGTGAAAAGCACTGCCGTCACCAGGGCGGCGACATAGCCGGTCAGCTCGCTCACGAGGCCTCCCTCTCGCCAGTCTCGGGCTTCTCGCCGCTGCCCATGAACTCCTCGGCAGTGGCATGCCCTGGCTGGCTGATGCCTTCTCGTTTGAGCACTTTGGCGAAGGTGAGCCACAGGATCTTGATGTCCAGCCCCAGCGACCAGTTGTCTACATACCACACGTCCAGGCGAAATTTATCCTGCCAGGTGAGGGCGTTGCGTCCGTTGACCTGTGCCCAACCGGTGATGCCGGGCAGGGTGTGGTGACGGCGGGCCTGTTCAGGCGAATAGCGCGGCAGGTACTGCATGAGCAGGGGACGCGGCCCCACCAGGCTCATCTCGCCGCGCAGTACGTTGAACAGCTCGGGCAGCTCATCCAGGCTGGTGGTTCGCAGGAAGCGTCCCAGG
>JBGSTO010000435.1:0-4461 GCA_041736465.1 Anaerolineales bacterium
TCTCTTGATCGCCAAAGCGTAAATCGCCTATATCAGCCCAGCGCAATCCCTGCCAGACGGCAAACAGACTTGCCCCGCACAGCACAACCAGGGCTACAATCAATATACTTGCGATGACCCATTTATTTTTCATTCCGGATCCGCCTCCGATGGTTTCTTTCTTCTGAGGTTTCGCCTATCCAGGAGCCGGTTCCAAAATCAAGCCCGGCAAATTGACAGACATCTACAAAGTTTGACAGCCCGGCAGTAAAAAAGTTTCAGGAATTCCGAATTTTCAGCTGAAATGGCTCACTCCGGTGAGTTCGCCAGGTAGATGAAACATTTACGCAGGCTTGCCTGTCTAATTCATGAAGGATATATGCGCGCCCATGACCGAGGCTGAACTCATCCGCCAGGCTCAACACGGCGACAGCGAGGCCTTTGCCGCGCTGGTGTCGCTGCACGAGCGCTTTGTCTACAACCTGGCCCTGCGCAGCCTTGGCAATCCCGAAGATGCCGCCGATGCGGCCCAGGATGCCTTCGTGCGTGCCTGGATGGGCCTGCCCGAATTTCGCGGGGTCTCCCGCTTCCGCACCTGGCTCTACCGCATCGTGGTCAACCTGTGCATCAATCGATCCCCCCGGCTGCGCCGTGAACTGACCGCGCTGGCTCATGACCAAATCCAGGAAAAGGCCTCCCCCGATACGGTCACAGCGAGTGTCGAACAGCGTGAGCTCTACGCTTTCATCCATCGTGAAGTAGAGCGCTTACCGGAGCGCTATCGCCTGCTGGTCAGCCTGCGCTACCAGCACGGTCTGTCTTACGAAGACATCGCCAGCCTGCTCGACCTGCCGCTTGGAACCGTCAAGACCGGCCTCCACCGTTCCAAGGAACGCCTGCGCGAGCGGCTGATCGAATACGAGGGATAAAAACCATGAAAGAACAACAGCTCGATGATGCCCTGAAATCCTGGCCGCTTGCAGAGGTGCCGCCCGGATTCTCCAAAAGCGTGATGAAGAAGATCGAAGCCAGGCAGCCGGATGCCCGGACGATTAGAACGAGCGCGTTGAAGTTCCGCATTACCTGGATGGACCTCGCCCTGGGGATGTTCATCTCCCTGCTGCCGGCAGTCGCCTACGTTGCCTATACAACCTTGCCCCGGAAGACCTTGTTGTACTTGAAATACGATTGGCTCTTGCTGCAGTCTCCGGGTTATGCGCCGGTGATATGGGCCCTGGCGGCCGCTGCGCTCATGCTGGTGCTGATTGGCAGCTTTCTCAGCCTGCGTTATCTGTTTTCGCGCCAGATGCGCTGGTTGTAAGGAAGTTTGTCCCTGCTCGATTGGAAGTTTTAGCGACCATACCTGTGTCGTGAAGCGCGTTACCTTCGCACTCGATGGGCGCTATGTAGCACCAGCCTCACGTCCAGTAGATCATTCTAACCGTCCATGCCATGTTATTATTGGAGAAGTCAGCTTTATTCGTTCTTAGAGGTACAGCAGCGCGATCTCAACCGGTGAGAGACATAGAATTTATCTCTCCGGCGAGCGCTGCAAGTATTTACCCGCTGCACGTTTGATTGGTCTTGGTGTTGAGGAGTGTCACATGCTTATTGGGAAGACTACAACCCTCCGCCCGGTGCGGGAATCTGATCTCGAACAATTATATGCGTTTCACGTTGACATCGATAATCGTGGCAGCTACTTCCCGCGCGGCATCATGTCATGGCCCACTTTTCAGAGGGAATTCCGAGAGAGCGGATTTTGGGGCAAAGATAAAGGGACGCTAGTCATTGTATCGCCCACAGACGAGATCCTTGGACATATAGAGTTCTTCACCACGGTCACTTATCTCGATGAGTATGAGCTCTCATACCAGGTTTACGATGCAAAACAACGGGGTAAAGGGGTGGCAACGGAAGCGGTCAGGCTGCTGGTGCAGTATCTATTCGAAACGAAGCGCGTCAACCGGATCAGATTAGTCATCCACCCTGACAATACGGCTTCTCGCAGGCTGGCAGAAAAATGCGGTTTTCGACATGAAGGCACGGCGCGCGGGGCATGGTACAACAGGGGCCGGCACCACGATGTCGAGATATACTCTATCCTGCATGATGACGTCATAGCTGGATGAGGATCATTTTAGAGATCAGCCCGGTGATGATACTCTACCCCCGGATGTACAAATCCAGCACCGCGAATAGCAGTATGATGCTCCTGGCGAAGCAGGTGTAGTCCGGGAATGAATAGCAATGTCCAATGACAATACTAATGAGCTGGGAAGGATGCGGGAATGAGTAATCAAGCCCTCTATGATGTTCTGCAGAGCTACAAAGATATCCATGAGATCGTTTTGGGTCTTGCCGACAGCCTGAGTGATGAGCAGATTCGCTGGAAGCCGGAGAACTACAGCACATCCATCGGTTTTCACCTCTGGCATCTGGCGCGCGAATCAGATTTCCTGAAAGCCGCTACCTTAAGTTATTTCCCAGCGGTTGCTCCTGAAGGCGCGGTAGCCGTTCAAATCTGGCACGAAGAAAAGCTGGCAGAAAAATGGGGATTTCCAGCAGACCTGGGAGAGACCGGTGTGGGAACGGGTATCAGTGATGAAACGGCAGCAAGCCTGCCCATTCCACCCAAGGCGGATTTGCTTGACTATTTACGCCGGTCGTATGCGGCTATCGAAGAGTATATAGAATGGTTTGATCACCGTTATCCAAACTTTGATAATGTCGATGAATCATTACAAAAAATGGTTGCAATCATCCGCATGAACCTTTTGGTTTTCTTGATGCACGACAGCCGGCATCTGGGCATGATGGAATGCCTGAAGGGATTGCAGACCGGCTTCGGCTCAGCGACTGAACAGCGAGGCTAGAATTTCGCGTGCTTTCAGGAAGGGAGCTTTTCTGAGAAAGGTGGCAGAGCCTACACCAGGAAGCAAACAATGACATGGTTCGAAACACTGACCGGTTTTGCCGAGGGCTCGCCTGAGCAGGTGCGTAAGAGCATCAGCGTCGACGGCGAAATGATGACCTCCCACGCTAACGGGAGGGTGATGGCTTGCGGCAGGCTGGAGATACCAACCCTGGGCGAGCTGCGCGAGCGCGTCCGAGCTGTGGCACGCGGCAGCGGCTCGATTTCGGTGCAGGAAGTGGTTGCGAACGTTCAACATTTGCATACCGACGTATCCAACGCCGGTGCGCTGTTTCAAGTGGCATCCCAGTTCAATTTACTCGAGATGGCATCTCCGAGCGTGACCCCCGAGGCGGGTGTGGGCATCTACGAACATGATCCCACCCAGGGCCCAGCGTGCGCCGTCGCCTGCGGCGCGGGGACGATTTACCGCACCTACTTCGCCTCGGTGAACGGGCAGACTGGGCAATCGGCGAAGGAGCAGATCGACTGCCTTGTGGATCTGGGAAGAGAACTGGGGAATAAGGATAACCGTCTTTGGCAGATGCAAAACGGCTACGCCCTGGCGACGAACAGCGGCTTGAGCGAGATTTCAAAGCGGCTTCAAGCATCTAGCGAAAACGAGATGGATGAGCTGCGCAAGCTGCTGCGGGTCGGAATCATGTGGAACACTCAGGTCACGCTCAAGAATGCGGCGCACAAGGTCTCCCAGGTCTACTGCTCTGCCCTGCCCGTGGCGTATTCCAGCCATCCCGCTGCTCTGTGGGAAGAGTTTGCCCGCCTGGTTCTGGAGGCTGCATATGAAGCCACGCTGTGCACCGCCATCTTGAACCGGCAGAGCACTGGAAACAAGCGCGTGTACCTTACCCTCCTGGGCGGAGGCGCGTTTGGCAACGAAACCAGTTGGATTATTGACAGCGTCAGACGCGCGCTGAAGCTCTACGAGGATTGGGGGATCGAGGCAGTGATGGTTAGTTATGGCGGATCGAAGGAGTATGTGCGGCGGCTTACCGAGGAATTCTTATGAGTGGTAAATACAACACGGTGACCGAATGAAGATCTACATTGCGCTGCTCAGAGGCATCAATGTTGGCAGTACGCGTTCTCTACCCATGAAAGAGCTGGTAGCAGTTCTCGAAGAACTTGGCTGCCGGAATATCAAGACCTACATCCAAAGCGGCAACGTGGTGTTTCACAGCGAGGAGAATGACGCCGCGCAGCTCTCGAACAGGATCAGCAGCGAGATCAAGAAACGTCGCGGCTTCGAGCCCTACGTTCTGCTGCTGGGGATAGAGGATTTCGAATCGGCGGTCGCCAGGAATCCCTTCCCCGAGGCAGAATCCGACCCCCAATCTTTGCACGTGGGGTTTCTCGCTGCCGCGCCGGATAACCTCGATTTGGACGCGCTGGAAAGCCTTAAGGTAGAGAGCGAGCGATTCTATCTCGCCGGTACTGTGTTTTATCTGCACGCACCCGAGGGAATAGGCAGGTCTAAGCTGGCTGCAAGCGCCGAGAAATTGCTCGGCGTCGCGTTGACCGATCGCAATTGGAGAACCGTACGCAAAATC
>JBGSTO010000442.1:0-2386 GCA_041736465.1 Anaerolineales bacterium
TGAATGAAATCGCCACCATCCCAGACAAATTCATCCTGGTGCTGGATGATTACCATGTGATTGATTCCAAACCAGTCGATCAAGCCCTGGCTTTCCTTGTCGAACACCAGCCGCCACGGATGCACCTGGTTATCGCCAGCCGTGAGGACCCATCGCTGCCCCTGGCTCGCTTACGCGCCCGGGGTCACCTGACCGAGGTGCGCGCTGCCGACTTGCAGTTCACCCCCGCCGAAGTCGCTGAATTTCTCAACCGGATAATGGGGCTGAATCTCTCGGCAGAAGACATCGCTGCCCTGGACAAGCGCACCGAAGGCTGGATCGCCGGCCTGCAATTAGCCGCCCTTTCCATGCAGGGGAGATCAGATGCCGCCAGTTTCATCAAATCTTTCACCGGCAGCCACCATTTCATCCTGGACTATCTGGTCGAAGAGGTTCTGCAACGCCAGCCTGAACATGTGCGCAACTTCTTACTGCAAAACGCTATTCTCGATCGGTTAAGCAGCCCGCTGTGCGATGCTGTTACCGGACAGGAAGATGGCAGAGGGATGTTGGAGGCACTGGAGCGGGACAACCTGTTCGTCATCCCGCTTGACGATCAGCGCCAGTGGTATCGCTATCACCACCTCTTCGCCGAAGTTCTCCAAGCGCACTTGCGGGAGGCACAACCCGATCGCGTGTCCACGCTCCATCAGCGGGCAAGCGCGTGGTATGAACTGAACGGTCTGCGATCCGATGCCATCCGCCATGCGCTGGCTGCAAAAAACTTCGAGCGCGCAGCAGACCTGATCGAACTGGCATGGCCGGCAGCAGAGGAGGGAAGTATCCAGCAGGCTACATGGCTTGGCTGGGTAGAGAGGCTGTCAGAAGAGTTGGTCCGCGCCCGGCCAGTGCTCAATGTTTGGTATGCCTATGCATTATTGGGCCGTGGTGAGCTGGAAGCCGCAGAGTCCCGATTTAAGGATGCCGAACAATGGTTAATGTCAGCAGATACGATGAAAGCGCAACTGGAGACTCCACCAGTTGAGACTTGTCCTGAGTCCTTCGACTATGCTCAGGATAAACTCCGCCGAAGGATGGTTGTTGTAGACAAAGAACAATTTAGATATCTATCGGCGACAATTGCGGTCGGTCACGCCTATATCGCTCAAGCACTCGGCAATATTTCAGATACGGTCAGATACGCCAGCCGAGTACTCGATCTCGTGCCCGAAGCAGATCATTTCAGGCACAGTCAGGCATCCATGATGCTGGGGATGACCTATTGGGCAAGCGGGGACCTGGAAGCTGCGGACCGGGTCTTCGCCGAATACACCATGAAATTGCGGACAGCCGGGAACATCCCGGATGCAATCAGCACGTCCATTGTTCTGGCTGATATCAGGCTGGCATTGGGGCATCTTCACGAGGCGATCAATACGCTCGAACAGTTATTACAATTTGTAATGGATCAAGGTGAACCAATTCCTCTCGATGCTGCTGACTTGCACAGGGAATTAAGTAAGCTGCATCTTGAACAGGGTAATCTGGAGGCTGCCGCGCAACACTTGCAGAGAAGCAAGGAACTGGGCGAAAAAGCGCAGTCACCTGTTTCGCGATACCGTCTGTGTATTGACCAGGCTCGGCTCAAGACAGCACAGGGCAACCTGGAAGGGGCTCTCGCACTTTTGGATGAAGCGCAACGCCTGTATGTCAGATCACCCTTGCCTGACTTCTGTCCCATATCTGCCATGAAAGCCCGGATATGGGTTGCGCAAGGCAAATTGACCAAAGCTCTGGAGTGGGTACGTGAACGGGGCCTTTCCGTTGACAATGCGCCCAGCTACCTGCGTGAGTTCGAGCACGTGACGCTGGCTCGAGTGCTCATTGCCCGGTATAAAAGTGACCGGGAGACTGGCTCCATTCACGAGGCAATCGGTCTATTGGAGCGCCTTTTGCATGCGGCGGAGGAAGGTAAACGGATGGGCAGCGTAATCGAGATATTGGTGTTGCAGGCACTCGCTCACCAGGCACAAGGCAACATCACGACTGCTCTCGTGCCATTGGAGCGTGCGCTGACCCTGGCCGAGCCGGAGGGCTATATCCGCATTTTCTTGGATGAAGGCAAACCAATGGCGGAGCTTTCAGGAAGGATGAAGGATGAAGGCCGCACGGCGAGGCGGAAGACGTATGTCCATAAATTGCTGGCTGCCTTTGGAGCAGAAGAAATTCATCCTTCACACCTGCACTTCGCGCAGGCGCAAGAGTCACTCATCCTTCAGCCTTTGGGTGAGCCGCTGAGCGAAAATGAGCTGGAAGTGCTCAGACTGCTCAGAACCGAATTAAGCGGACCAGAAATTGCCCGTCAGCGCATGGTCTCTCTGAGCACCATACGTACCCACACTCAACA
>JBGSTO010000459.1:0-1515 GCA_041736465.1 Anaerolineales bacterium
AGTCCGGCGGTGAGATGCGAGGCAATGCGGCTGCCGGAGCGGAGGCGCGTCCCGCCGGGTTGGAAGGGCTGGATGAGCTGGCTGCCGGGCTGCAGCGCTTGATGCGCCGCTACCTGGAGGTGGTGGAGGAGGTCAGCGACCAGACGGCGCTGGAACGCTCGCTGCGCGTGCTGGGTTTGCTGGCGTATCACTACGGGCGCTTGCTGATGACGCAGCGCGAGCTGGCGCAGGATCAGGACGGCGGCGACCCGCTGCTGGCGGCGCTGGCCGAGCTGGAGGAGGAAATGGGATGGAAACGCTGAACCTGCTGTCTGGTTTTGGTGGGCTGCAGGATACCTGCCCCTCGCTGCCCTATGCCCAATCCGCCTTGATGGATGCGCGCGAATTGGTGAAAGCGCTCAGGCGCCTGCGCCAGCGCACCCAGCGCTGCGAGCACTGCCAGTCTGCAGAGCCTGGCATGCAGCAGCCCGAGTGCCTGTGGATCCAGGATTTGAACGCCCGCCTGGACCTGGCGATCGAGGAGATTATGCAGGAATGGGGGCTGGCGTGACCGACGATCTCGAAACCCAGTTGATCCTGGAGCGGCTGCGCTCCACGCTGCAGCTCTTGCGCAGCGAGGTGGTGCAGCTCGAGACCAGCCTGAAGTACTACCAGGAGCTGAGCTCGACGCGCATCGCCGCACTGGAGAAGCGCAGCGACGATTACGAAAACCGACTGCGGCTGCTGAACGATGCCTCCACCCAGTTCAAGGTGCTGGCGGGGCTGGCGACCGGCGGCGGGCTGCTCTCGGCATTGGCACTGCTGCGCGCATTGCTGGGGCTGTGAATAAGAAAAATTAACCGCCAAGGCGCCAAGATCGCAAAGAAATCAGGTAGTTTTGAATGTTATGCAGCGAGATGATCCCCTCTTATTCCGTAATTTTTTGCGCAGGCTCAGCCCCTTTGCCAGTACCGGCTCGGGCATCGACCTGCGCAGCTACCAGAAAAGCGCCGGGGAGGCGATCGTGGAGAGCGTGATCGGCAGGCGCGGCGACAGCATGGTGGTGATGTTCCCACGCCAGTCGGGTAAGAATGAGCTGCAGGCGCAGATCGAGGCTTTCCTGCTCTACCGCCTGCACCGCCTGGGCGGCGAGATCGTCAAGGTGTCGCCCACCTTCAAGCCGCAAACCCAGAACGCCATGCGCCGCCTTGAGCGGGTGCTGGAGAGCAGCGCCGTGCTGAAATACATATGGACCAAGGAATCCGGCTACGTTTATCGGGTGGGGAAGGCGACCATCACCTTTCTCTCCGGCGATCCAAATGCCAACGTAGTGGGAGCAACCGCTTCCACGCTGCTGGAATGCGACGAGGCCCAGGATGTGGGCACGGCGCGCTGGGATAAGGATTTCGCGCCCATGGCAGCCTCCACGAATGCCACGCGCGTTTTCTGGGGCACAGCCTGGACCAGCCGCACGCTGCTGGCGCGCGAGCTGCGGGCGGCGCGCCAGGCGGAGCTTCAGGATGGTCGCCGGCGCAC
>JBGSTO010000461.1:0-7962 GCA_041736465.1 Anaerolineales bacterium
GTGTTGGTGGGCTGCAGCCCACCAACACACCTATATTATATATTCAATAACCAACAGCCATGTTCCGAGTCGCCAGAACATGGCTGTTTTATTCAAACTGCAGCTTACGGGGTAACCAGCTCTAAGTTGTAGAGACCGGCGATGCTCCAGCCGTCCGTCAGGTCGAGCGGCGGGACGGGCGGGTTGGTGCCGTCTTCCGCATGCGGGAAGTTCGTCCAAACCGTTTCGTTCACGGCATGGAACGACTGCGGGCGGTACATGAGCGTGAAGGAGGGCACTTCGGTCAGGTAAATCTCAACCAGCTTTGTGTAAGCGGCCTTCAGCTCGTCAGGGTCGGTGGTGGTGGGGAGCGCCTGGATCAAAGCATCGGCTTCGGGGTTGCTGTACTGGCCCCAGTTGCCGTTCCAGTTGCTGGCCATACCAACGAATTCAGAGCTGAGCAGCTTGCGGATGCGTCCCCAGGGCTGGGTGGGACCGGCGCCGTCGCTCCACATCATGAAGATGTCGTAACCTTCGGGAAGGTCCGTCTCCGATGCGGTGACGACGGTCTGGTACACGGCCCATTCAGGGTAGTTGGTGGTGATCTCAATGCCGATCTTTGCCCCGGCGGCTGCAACCACCTCGATCGCAGCCTGCCAGTCAGACCAGCCATTGGGGCAGGTCGCCACGTAGGAAAGCTTTTCGCCGTTGAATTCACGCCAGCCATCGCCATCGGAATCGACGATACCGGCATCATCGAGCAGTTTGATGGCGCCTTCGATGTCGTTGCCGGCCCACTGCAGATCCTTGACGGCATCTTGGTCGTACAGCGCCTGCTCACCTGGGGTCGGGTTCATCAGAGAGCGGGGAACCTGATCGAAGGTAGCCGACTGGTTGGTCATGGCATTGGCGATGATGGTGGGATAGTCAACGGCAATGGCGATCGCCTTGCGCACAGCAACCTGGTCCAAACCGGGGGATTTCAGGTTGTAGAAAGCGGTTGGCAGGCTGGCGCCGATGCCGTAGGGAGCCTCGGGCAGATAGGTGGAGATGGGCAGGAAGTTCTTCACCCACAGGTCCTGAATGTTGGCGTTGAACTGCTGGCTGACATCCACCTCACCGACCTGCAAAGCGACAAACCCGGCGGCGTTGTCTTTGAACATCTTGTGCGCCAGGTACTTCGGAACAGGCAGCTTGCCCCACATGGAGGCATCCTGGCCCCAGTAATTGTCATCACGCACGTAGACAACCTTGGTGTCGTCTGCGTAGAATTTGTGATAGGGGCCGGAGTAAACCACATCCTCGGCGGTATCCGCCAGGAGCTGGGTGGCATCGCCTGCGACGCGCTCTTCCAGTACCTGGGTCCAGGCCTTCTGGATGACATAGTTGTTGCTCAGGTAGGCGGCGACGAGCAGTGGGTTGACAGCTTTGCCTTCTGCATCCAGCTTGGCTTTGACCAGCACCGTCTGGGCATCAACTGCTTCGATGTTCTCGATGTAATCCATGTTGGCCGCGCCGGTAGGGGTATTGTACTTAATATGGGTGGCCCAGGTATAAGCGACATCCTCAGCAGTCAGCGGGGTGCCATCGCTCCACTTGGCAGCGGCATTGATCTTGAAGGTGATCTCGGTGCGCGCATCGTTCCACGTGTACGGGCCGTCCGCCAGCAATGGATACTGCTGGCCATCGAGCATGTTGTACAGGTAGGGGGTTTCGAACATGATGACGCGGGCGTTGTCTTGCTGGGCGATCGCCAGAGCATTGTTATTGCTGTTGGAGTAAGGGTTCCAACCGACAACCGCGCCCCACTGCTGGCCATTGAAGTACAGGGTCTCATTGCGGGGCAGCGTTGCAGCAATTTCGGCCGCGTCCTTCGGCTCTTCGGTGGCCATTACCTCAACGATCTTTGTCTCGACGACCACCTGGGTCTCGATGACTGTCTCAACAACCGGGACTTCCACGGTCTGGATAATGGTCTGGGGTGTGGGTGTTGCGCAGCCAGCCAGCAGCATGCTCAGGCCCACCAGTATGGTTAAAATCGCGTTCAAGCGTTTCATCTTTCTTTCTCCTAAATGTGAGTGATGGATGGTCATATGGAAAGAAAATTGTCCTTGGTTTTGTTTTGAGCACTACCTCCTTCTAATCCACTCGAAATGGGAGCTTGAATGTGAAAGGTTCTCCACGACGGCCAAAAAGTGATCTGCCTCATCGGTGGTTGCTTAAGCAATCATACGAGACACGCCGCATGATTCTCGAATGACAAGCTCGGTGCCCAGAATGATGTGACGGGGCGGGTTGATACCATTTTCAATCAAGTCAATCAATATATCCACAGCACTGGCGCCAAATTGAACGACTGGTTGGCGCATCGTGGTTAATTGGATGCTGGAATGGGTGGCGACAGGCAGATCATCGAAGCCGACAAATGCGATATCTTCAGGAATACGACAGCCAGCATCTTTAGCGGCGCGCATGGCGCCATACGCCATGATGTCGGATGCCGCGAAAACTGCATCAGGTTTTAGCGGCAGCAGCTGCTGCATGGCATAGTACCCGCCGGCTTCGGTGAAATCGCCTTCCTTGATCAGCGCTTCGTCGATTTTCCTGCCCCGGTCAATCAGGGCTCTCTGGTATCCCATTTTCCGGTCGATGCCGACGGTGCTGGTGGTTGGACCAGTAATTGTGGCGATGCGCCGGCGCCCAGCCCGGACAAGGTGGCTGACGGCGTTATAAGCCGCATTGACGTTGTCGACATCAATGTAGCTGACGTTGTCAGAACGAAATGGGCGACCCACAACAACCAGGGGAATATTGGCGTCGACCATGCGCCCGATGATGCCCTGGTCACCGTGATGACCGGATTGGACGATGACGCCATCTAACAAGCCTTTTCTCGAGACGCGAGGGAAAATTTTCTCTTCGTCTTCCAGGGAGCCGACCAGGAAGAGCGCCAGGGTATAGTCGTTATGGTTGCATCCCTGGGCGATGCCTTTGGTGAGGTGCGGGTAATAGGGATCGGTGAAGAAAAAACTGACGCTGTGGGGGAGAATCAGGCCAATGGTGCGGGAGCGCTGCGAGGCCAGCGTGCGGGCGGCCTCATTGGGATGATAGCCGGTGCTCTGGATAACCTCCAGCACCCGCCTTCTGACATCTGGGCGCACATTGGGGTGATCGTTCACCACGCGTGATACCGTGGAACGCGATACGCCCGCCTGCCTGGCAACATCCTCAAGGGTAAGGTTCGCCGCCACTCTTCTCCTGCCGGTTTGAAAGCGCTCCCAAGATTAAGTCCCAAATTATGGAGTATATTTATACAAATTGATGCAAAATCGCTGTTATTTGGTGCAGTTTTGGGAGCGCTCTCAATGCTCTACTTGATTATACAGACAAATTGGTCGCCTGTCAACAAGGATTCTCAGGTCTAGCCCGCAGGTCGTGCCTGCTGGCGACGGTGTTGAGATGCGCTTAATGAAAGATGGGGGGAGTTAAAGTTTTATCGGGAGAAATGCCATATGAGCGAAAGCGGTCGCTCAAGCTTGATTTTTTCGATCCACCGGTAATCCTGAGCTTGGGTCCGAATGCGACGCCCGTAATATCATTCTTTCCACCTGCTCATTGGCATTCACATAAACGAGATGAGCTGATGGATGTTCCGATTTAAATACTCGAAAAACCTCGTCTGCGAAAGCCTGCCCAATCATTTCCACAGCACTAAAGTCAAGAATTATTTCCTCAAATCTTTCGAAACGAGAGAGCAGTCTTTTTGCCTGCGAGCGTGATACCAGGTTTTCATCGCCATACCTTGCCAAAGTTACCGGGATATGAGTTTTGGAAAAGCCGTAATCTTCACCAGAAGCATATTTATCAAACACGTCACTTAATTTCCGGTCAGATACCGGGCTGATTCTCAACCGGACGTATGTACCCTGGTGCAGATTTTGCTGCTCTTCTAACAGCCAATCGTTATCTGCTTCGGTGTGAGCAAACAACAGGTTTCCCGACATGATCATGAAATGATCAAAGACACGTGACGTAAAATAAATTCCCTCCCCGGTGTGCTTGCTGGGGTCGGTGGTAAGTTTTCCCTTGGCTAACTCTAAGATGACGTGAATTTTATCTTGCAGCCCGAGTATTTTTGAAATTTTGTTAAAAATGCCAATACCGTCATCGGCAATTACCAGCTGGATATACGCTGCCGTGCGCTGGTAGCCGAGAAACAAATTCTGCCCTTCTGAGTGGTCGAGGACATTATTCACCATCTCCGTAAATCCGTACTGGCAGATATTAATCACGTTCGTCTTGACACCATCAAATTTTGGGCGTATTTGATGCCTCCAAAGAGCATCCTCTGCCAAATCCGAGCTGATTGGAATGCTAATCTCCAGTTCATCGAGAACAACCAATCCGTATCGCCTGTCTCGGGTCGCGCCGGAGGCGCGGATCAAGCCGTCTTTTATCAGTGATTGTAAGTGTTTGCGGATGGCCTGTTGGGAAATATTAAATTTCGAGGCGGTGATATTGGTGATATCACGGGGGTGCGTTTCAATCTGGGATAGAATGAAGGTGCGAATTTCTGAAGTTTTCTCTTGTCTTTTAATCATGGGAGCTCACATTCGCAACATATTTGAATCATATTAACAACTTTATTTTATAGTAAGTTGCGAATGATGTCAATGCCTTTAGATGTTTAATCCACTGATCCAATAATTCCCCCAGTCCATGGAATCAATAGGATCGATTCGGTGCTCTAATAAATATTTCTCCAAGTTCAATAACCCAGTAATGCACAATCGTTTGAAAAACTTCGCCGTATACTGAAGTTCCCAAGACCTTTTAATCACATTTGATGATTCACTTTCATACGATATTAATTGAGCATAATATGGCTCATCCTCATCCCACAATTCTACGTGACGGCCTTGAGGTCTAAACTCATGAATTAAGCTATTACGATAAGTGTAAAAAAGGTGAGCGTGTTTGAACCAATCCAATCCAATTTTACCGAATTTTATCGGACGGCCATCCTCATGGGGCCAAAGCACCTCAACTTCAGAAATGTGTGGATCTTGAGAAAGCAATATTTTTGAAGCTGGAATCCAACCAGCCATTCTGCGGATAACAAAACCTCGTAGTGGTTCTAACCTCGCATCAGATTTAATCCTGACAAGCTGATGCAAATGTGGAAGGCTGATCCTATCGTGATCCAGCCATCCACAGAAATTACCAACGAAATTCACCACCCGACCACGATTAGGTTCTCTTGGCAAGACACTCTGCGAAATTGCGTCAATAATCGAGATATAAAGAACTCGAGAATGAATATCCCCCTCAATTGATTTCAGGCTATGTTCGCTAACAAGCTCAACATGCCGCCTGAAATAGTTTATGTAATGGGTGATGTTCTCTTGAATGGTGTAGCTCATCGCTGAAATCCCAATTTACAAGATCTCAAACACCCACTTCAGCTCATTCCCCAGCACCTGCGTATCGCGATTAACATGAAATGCCCAATTTCCCAACTTGCCCCAATTGTTCAATGCGCTGACCCACCTCTTCGCTGCTTGGTGCTTGGCTCGGTCCTGGGCGGTTTCCATGCCCTTGAATTCCAACAAGTATGTAGTGCCTATTTTGAGACGCCAAGCGATCAGCTCGAATCGTAAGGGATTTAAGAGAATAATCTCAAGTTAGAATTATTTCCACCACTCTTGACTTCTATCCTTATCGATCCGAAATAATTGGATATGCCCACAAGAATTACATACATACGTTCGCCATTTCTCGATATCCGTGAGGTTTATTCCGGAGTATATCGAGGACATTGGTATTTCAGTATAAACACCATGACCACAATAAGCACATGGCTATCGTAGACCATCAACTATCGGTGTATATTCCTTACGAACTAACCGTGTGGCTTGCCGAGTTAGGATTTTAATATTCTCCACATTCCTGCGTTTATGTGGATCTGCGACAATCGTCAAATCCAAAATTCTATTGATATGCTCCATATAAATGTTATCCCAACCAAGTAGTGAATCATCGTTATGCCCCTTAAGATCGTATTCAATTTCACGATGTTTTTCTCTTGGTAGCATCTTTCCGCCAGACAATAACCAATATAGAACTTTCCCTAATGAATACGAGTCACATTTCTTTGTAATATTCTCAGCCCTCCCCCCTTCTAACTCAGGAGCCATAAATATGCGAGGGCCAACTGCCTCTTCTGTCAGCGTGAGCCGTTCACCGTTGTCTTCTATGTAGCAGATTCCAAAATCGCCAATAACTGGAGGCCCATCTTCATCGCGCAAATATATATTTGAAGGCTTAATATCACGGTGAATAATTCCATAGGCATGCGCGAAACTCACCCCATCGCAGATCTGCGCGAATAGTTCAAGTGCGATAACAGGCGAGGTATTCCAATACGGTTTTGCTTTATCGAGGCTTCCACCAGAACAATATTCAGTCACCAAGTATGGCTTAGGCCCGTCTATATCAAAATCAATGAGTCTCACAATATTCGTGTGATTTAGGTTTCGGACTGCTTCAATCTCCCGCTTGAATCGTTCGAGTCTCTCGATATTCTTGAGACGTTTTAGTACGTATTTAGCAGAGGAGTCCCCTTTGCAGTCTCGGACGAGGAAAACTTGAGCCTGCCCCCCCTCCCCAATACTCTCTTGTTTTTCCCATCTGTCTCCATAAATATTGGTCATTATGGCCTCTTTAATAATATGAGTGCACAACTATAGACCGAATTGACAGGAAATTAGAAATAGCGCGTTTTGGGGACTTCGGAGACCTTGCCCTGCGAGGCCAGCCGGAGGGATGTTCTTACGTTTGGAAGCGTGGCGGTAATCGCTGACTGGTGAATCGCCCGGTGTGGGCGTCTTCATGGCTTTGCGTGGCGGCATGCAGTCACTCCATCAGAAACGTACCAGGGTGGTTACCCCGCTGCCCATGCGTGCGAGCACGCGAATTCAAGTATTAGAAAGAGTATAGCATTAATTTCGTAGTGATTCGCAATCATTCGCCCACCAGAATGCACATCGGTGGTTGCTACAGGGCGGCCCGTCCCCTGCCGGACAATCCGATAACCTGCATACCTGCCTTGCCTGCCTTGCCTGCTGGCGCCTGGTTCAACTCGCATGGGTCGCCCCTACCCGATGGGCGTTGTCCGTGCAATCCGTGGAAAATCCGTGTGTGCCAAATAAAAACCCCGCCATGTTCTGGCGGGGTTCATATCCCTAATTCATCACACCCACTTTGACCGGCTTTTCCCTCACCTCCGGCGCCACAAAGCCCTCCGGCAGCAGCCCGGCCTCGGTGACGATGCGCGGCACGATCTCTTCCCAGCCGACAGCCATCAGGTGGATGCCGTTGACGCCCTGCATGCCCTTCACCTGCTCGATCAGCTCCAGGGCGATCTGCACGCCCTCTTCGGCAGCGCCGTCGCCGGCGGCTTCCATGCGCTTGAGCAGCTTTTCGGGAATGAACACGCCCGGCACTTCGTTGTGCATGTACTGGGCGATCTTGAGGCTCTTCAGCGGGGTGATGCCGATCAGGATGTAGACCTTGTCCAGGATGTTGCGTTTGGCGATCTCGTTCAGCCAAGTCTCCAGCCCTGCCGGGTCGTAGACCAGGTTGGTCTGGAAGAACTGCGCCCCGGCGTTGACCTTCTTGTGCTCGCGGATCGCCTGGAAGCGCGGGTCGGAGGCAAACGGCGCTGCGGCAGCGCCCAGGAAGTACTTGGGCGGGAACTTCATCGAGCGCCCGTCCAGGTATTTGCCCTCATCGCGCATGCGGCGCAAGATCCACAGCATCTGGATCGAGTCGACATCGATCACATCCATGCGCCCGCGCGGATCGGGAGCCATCTTCATGCTGTCGCCGGACAGGCACAGGATGTTGCGCACCCCCAGGGCATTGGCGCCCAGCACTTCCGCTTGCAAGCCCACGCGCGTACGGTCGCGCGCCGCAATCTGC
>JBGSTO010000201.1:0-2092 GCA_041736465.1 Anaerolineales bacterium
TGGTGTCTGCGCGGGGATTTCCGCCAGACGCTGCCGGGCGTTGCGTATCGGGCGCCCGTCCACGAACTGCCAGATGTATCGATCGAAACTGCCAAATTCAGCCTGGATTTTCAGGAAGCATTGCGCATTGCCGATTGCTGATTGAATCTTGAGGCGGTTGCGCACGATTCCCGCGTCAGCCAGCAGAGCAGCGATTTTCTGTTCATCATAACGAGCAACGAGCTGTGGGTCGAATTGATCGAAAGCCCGGCGGTAGTTATCACGTTTATTGAGGATTGTAGACCAGCTCAAGCCGGCTTGCGCCCCCTCCAGAATTAAGAACTCGAACAGCAAACGATCATCGTGCACCGGTGTACCCCACTCCAGGTCATGATAAGCCACATACAGGGGGTCGCTTCCGGCCCATTCACAGCGGGTAATCATCTCATTTCTCCTCGATTATATACCGCATGATCGGTCGAGTTTCAGAGCGGCGCAGCACTTCCTTAAAACCAGCCTGGCGAAATGCCGAGAATGTGCCTGTGTAGACAAAAACGTCCGGAGCGCTGCCGCTGCGGGTATCTACCGGGTAGCCTTCAAGAATCCTGGCGCCGCGAGCACGAGCATAGTCAACGGCGGCGCGCAGCAAAGCGACGGTGAGGCCTTTGCGACGGTGTGTGCGGGCGGTGAAGAAACAGACGATAGACCAGACCGGCTGATCATTCACCGGCTGGAAGAGCCGAGAACGCCCCAACCGGGAGTATTCTTCGCGAGGGGCGAGAGAGCACCAGCCCACGGGGTTCCCATCGCTGTAGGCAATGATACCAGGGGTGCCGCCGGCATCCACGATAGATTTCAGCGCCTGGCGGTTGGCTTCGCCTTTCTGCTGCTCGAACTGCGACTGGGGCAGGCGGAAGAACATGCACCAGCAGCCGCCAGTGGCGCCGCGCGGGCCAAACAGGGTTTGTAGATCCTGCCAGCGTTCGGGCGTGAGCGGATAGAACTCCAGCTTGACTTCATCCGCGGCGGTCAATGCCAACCCTCCAGCACGAGAAAATGTCGATCAACATGGCAGCTGCCGGAAGAATTCCCGATCAAGGAATCTGACCTTCTTCATCGATATCATCGTAAGTAGGCTCGATCACAGACGGCGATGGTTGAGGATCGGGACGTGACTGCGGCTTGCGCAGGCGCCGCGAGACGGGCATTCCTGCCGGGCTGCGGTTGGAGCGCTGCATCAGGTTTGGTCTGGGTGTTTGGACACCAGGTGGTGTTTTTCCCGATTTCTGTGAGGTGACCGGCTCCACGCGTTCATCGAAGGTGTAACCTGCTGGTCGCCGGGAGGCCTCTAAAAAGCGTTCCAAACGGGCATCCTCATCTTCGGAGTCTGAGTCACTCGAGTCATCCTGACCGTCATCCTGACCGTCCCCCTGGTAACCAATTTCCAGCTTAAGCTGATCCTCCTGGGAGGAGCGCGCCTCCTCATAAGGTTCATCCTGGTCATCATCTGCTTCCAGGTCTTCATCGTCCTCTATCAGTGGGTGAGCGGTGGGAATTCCCAGCGGGTAGCGTGCGATCCCGACACCCGAGGTCGGGTACACCTCCTGCTCTTCTGGATCATCACCCTCTTCAAGCTCTTCGAATGCCTCTTCCGGATCGTCAGAGCGCAGGCTTGCCATTCGCTGTACTGGCGCCTGAGATTTGGCAAAGCCCCACAATTCGATGTTCATACCGTTCGGGGTTTGAAAAGCAGACACCAGCAGATCCGGGTCAGCGGTGGAAGGTTCCGGCAGGCGTTCGAAGACCACGCCCCGCTTGCTGAGTTCTTCCACCGTGCCTTCCAGATTCTGAATGAACATCTGTAGGCACAGGTTGGTTGGCGGGGGCGTGGGCAGCTCTGGATCCACTGCCGCAACCGCCAGAGCCAGCTCCTGATCTGGGCTGGAGAACTGCGCCCGGCTGGGTGAGATCGAGTCGACAGTGATACCCAGAATATCGACGTAGAAGCCAACTTCTGCTGCAAAATCTTCGACCTGGTACTCAATGCAGTACTTATAGCCTCGTTCCCATTCGAATGGGTAATCATATGCCGGCTTATGCCAGCGTTTCATAA
>JBGSTO010000202.1:0-3699 GCA_041736465.1 Anaerolineales bacterium
CTGGGAGGAGAAAGTGGGCATGGCGGCGATAGCGATGGATTGCGCAATGGCTGCCTGCGGCATGTACATCAATGCAAATGCGGTGACAATGCTGGTATAGCTGCCTTCTATCATCTGCGAGGCCAGGCGGGCGTTAATCCAGAAGTTGAGCTGCACCACTGCCACCCCCAGCAGGCGGGGTGCCAGGAGCCGGATGACGTTGCGCACCGCCGGGTCGGAGAATCCGGTGGTCGGAGAGTAGCGCACTCCCAGGCGCAGCAGGGCGGGCAGTTGAAGCCCCAAATGGGCAGCTGAGCCGATCAGCACACCCCAGGCTAACCCGTAGATGCCCATGGAGGGGGTCAGGAAGGTTACGCCAAAGATCAAGCCAAGCTGGTACATCGCCGGTGTCAGCGCCGGTGCCAGGAATACCTGGTGCGTATTGAGAATCGCCATCACCAACCCGCTGACGCCAAAGATAGCGGCAGAAGGGAGCATCAGCCGCAGCAGTTGGATAGTCAGTACCTCCTGGGCGGGATCCTGGGCAAATCCGGGCGCCAGGATATAGCGCACGATCTGGGGGGCGAAGATAGCCGCCAGTGCGCAGATGATGCTCATCGACAGCAAGATCAAGTTCAAAACAGCGGAAGCAAGTTTCCAGGCAGGCCGCCTGGATGGGTCGTTTACCAGCAGAGCGGTGAAGTTCGGAATGAAAGCCGACGCCAGAGCGCCTCCAGCAACCAGGTTGAAAAGCGTCTCAGCCACGCGGTTGGCGGCGTTGAAGGCATCGATATCTGCCTGGGTGCCAAAAGCGTTCGCCACCAGTATTTGCCGGAATAAGCCAGCGATGTTGCTGAGGATGAATGCTGCCATCACCGTGCCGGCAGCCCGGGCAATCTGGCGGTTTGCGCCTGACCCAGTTGAGCTCATGCGGCTGATTATAGCCGATCCGCAGTGTATGGAAACAAACCATATGCCAACGCCGGTGGTCAAGCCATTGAGTGTAGAGCGGAAATTCGATGTGCTGTTGCGAGGTGCAATGAAAAATCTACTTGACATAGAACAAACGTTCGTGTTATAGTATCTGTGCTCAATTTGTGACGGTTTCCCGCACCAATATACAGCCTCCGCAGGAGAGGTGCTTTATGCGTTATTTAAATCCATCCGTTCGTTTGCAGTTCAACCAGCAAGTATGGGAAGTCGTGCGTCGCGTCCCGGCTGGGAAGGTAATCACCTACGGGCAGGTGGCGGCACTCGCCGGGCTGCCGCCTGGTGTTGGCCCAGAAGAGTACCGCGCCTGGGGCGCTCGCTGGGTGGGCAGCGCCATGGCAGCCTGTCCGGAGGATGTTCCCTGGCAGCGGGTGATCAACTCGCAAGGGAAAATCAGTTTGAGCGAAGGCGGCGGCGGGGAAAGGCAGCGCCAGCTCTTGGAAGAAGAAGGCATTATATTTAACGCCAACGACCGCATCGACCTCAAGCGCTACGGTTGGAAGACTGGCGAAGATCGCCAGCAGGAGTGAAATCGATGGCAACTCTTTATCGAGGTATTGGAAAAGTTCGCGCGCATGGCAAGGCGCGCATCGCGATTACCCTGGAAGCCAGGGATGAAGCGGAATTTGTGAAACGCTGGCATAAGCCGGCATATGATTACCCATTCGAATGGGAACGAGGCTACAAGTATTGCATTGAGTACCAGGTCGAAGATTTTGCGGCGGAAGTTGGCTTCTATGTCGATATTCTGGGTATCACTGTCGACTCGATCTCACCCAGCCGGGCGCAATTCTCCAGTCCAGACCAGGAGCTGGCTCTGGCGGTTTCGGCAGTGGATCCCGAGCGGCCCGCGCCACCGCCAACCAACCTGCGCCTGCAGATGTTCATTCAGAATCTGGAAGGCACGGTTGAAGAACTCAGCAAGCGAGGCGTGGTCTTCGAACGCCTGCCGGAACCTTCCACCGCTGACGCGGATCTGCTGGTGTCTGCTTTTCAAACCCCGAACGGTATGACCATCGAATTGTGGGGCTTTGCTAAATCACAGGCACCATCCCAGCGAAGGGCAAGCTTGCGCTCTGACAAACCGGAAGAGGCATTCGATGGTCTCGAAGAGGGTGATGAGACAGATGAGCAGGAGGAGTACCCCACCACGGGTATTGGGGTCGCACGCTACCCGCTGGGAATTCCCACCGCACACGCGCTGGTAGAGGACGACGATGACCTGGAGACAGACGATGATCAGGATGAAACTACTGCAGAGGGGCGCACCTCTCGGGAGGATCAGCTCGAGTTAGAAATCGGTTACCAGGGGGACGACCAGGAGGACGGTCAGGAGGACGGTCAAGAGGACTCGAGTGACTCGGACTCCGAAGATGAGGATGCTCGTTTGGAACGCTTTTTAGAGGCATCCCGGCGACCAGCCGGTTATACTTTCGATGAACGCGTGGAGCCGGTCACCTCACCGAAACCGGTAAAAACTCCACCTGCCGCCCACGCATCCAGATCAAACCTGATGCAGCGCTCCAACCGCAGCCCGGCAGGAATGCCCGTCTCCCGGCGCCTGCGCAAGCCGCAGTCACGTTCCGATACTCAACCATCGCCGCCTGTGATCGAGCCAACTTACGATGATATCGGGGAAGAAGATCAGATACCTTGATCGCGAATTCTTCCGGCAGCTGCCATGATGATCGATATTTTCTCGTGCTGGAGGGTTGGCAGTGACCACCGCGAATGAAGGCAAGTTGGAGTTCCACCCGCTCACGCCCGAGCGCTGGCAGGATTTACAAACCCTGTTTGGCCCGCGCGGCGCCACTGGCGGCTGCTGGTGCATGTTCTTCCGCCTGCCCCAGTCGCAGTTCGAGCAGCAGAAAGGCGAGGGCAATCGCCAGGCGCTGAAATCCATTGTGGATGCCGGCGGCAGCCCTGGCATCATTGCCTACAGCGATGGGAACCCCGTGGGCTGGTGCTCTCTGGCCCCTCGCGAAGAATACTCCAGGTTGGGGCGTTCTCGGCTCTTCCAGCCGGTGGATGATCAGCCAGTCTGGTCTATCGTCTGTTTCTTCACCACCCGCACACACCGACGCAAAGGACTGACCGTCGCCCTGCTGCGCGCTGCCGTTGACTATGCTCGTGCTCGCGGCGCCAGGATACTAGAAGGCTACCCGGTGGACACCCGCAGCACCGGCGCTCCGGACGTCTTTGTCTACACAGGCACATTCTCGGCATTTCGCCAGGCTGGTTTTAAGGAAGTCCTGCGCCGCTCCGAAACTCGACCGATCATGCGCTATATTATCGAGGAGAAATGAGATGATTACCCGCTGTGAATGGGCCGGAAGCGATCCCCTCTATGTGGCATATCATGACCTGGAGTGGGGCACGCCGGTGCACGATGATCGTTTGCTGTTCGAGTTCTTAATTCTGGAGGGAGCGCAGGCTGGCTTGAGCTGGTCTACAATTCTCAATAAACGTGATAATTACCGCCGGGCTTTCGATCAATTCGACCCACAGCTCGTTGCTCGTTATGATGAACAGAAAATCGCTGCTCTGCTGGCTGACGCGGGAATCGTGCGCAACCGCCTCAAGATTCACTCAGCAATCGGCAATGCGCAATGCTTCCTGAAAATCCAGGCTGAATTTGGCAGTTTCGATCGATACATCTGGCAGTTCGTGGACGGGCGCCCGATACGCAACGCCCGGCAGCGTCTGGCGGAAATCCCCGCGCAGACACCA
>JBGSTO010000527.1:0-1794 GCA_041736465.1 Anaerolineales bacterium
GCTGGGCGCGCTGTTCGTCGCCACCCGCGGGCTGCACGTCTTCCGCCCGCAGGAGCTGGATCTGCTCACCGCCATCGGGCAGCAAACCGCCGTGGCGGTGGAGAACGCCCGCCTGTATGAAGATACGCGCACCCGCCTGGCCCAGGTGACTGCCCTGCAAGAAACCAACCGCGCCCTGGTCAGCACACTGGAATTGAATGCCTTGCTCGAGCTGATCATCCAGCAGGCCGTTTACCTGCTGCAGGGCGAGGGCGGCATTCTGAA
Organism: Anaerolineales bacterium; assembly: GCA_041736465.1. GTDB lineage: Bacteria > Chloroflexota > Anaerolineae > Anaerolineales > UBA4823 > JAJUJL01. The sequence continues at coordinate 265 of JBGSTO010000527.1, forward strand.
CCTGACGGACTGGGACCGCCGGGAAGACCAGGTGGTGGCGATTACCGGCATCTCCGGCGTGGCGCTGGGAAGCTGGGACCGGCTGGATGGCAGCCTGTCGGGATGGGCAACGCTCAACAACCAGCCGCTCATCTCCAACAACCTGCGCGATGACCCGCGCACCAGCCGGTCTGCCCTGGAAATGGATTTGGGCGTGCCGCTGGTCAATGCCGTGGTGGCGCCCATGGCGATCAAGGAGCAGGTGATCGGAACGCTGGTGGTGATCGATAAGCTGGGCGGCAAGGGCGAATTTAATGAAGAGGATCTGAATCTGCTGATGGCGTTTGCCAGCCAGGCTGCCACCGCCATCGAGAACGCTCGCCTATACAGCGACGAGCACCGCCGGGCAGAGCAGTTTCGCATCATCAGCGAGCTGGGCCGCCAGCTGGCAAGCATCCTGCAGGTGGATGACTTGCTGACGCAGGTCGTCCAGGCGGTGAAACAGGCTTTCGGTCACTACCACGTGGCGATTGGGCTGGTCGAAGGCGATGAGGTCGTCTACCGCTACGGCGCCGGTGAGCTGTGGGATGACCCGCAGTTCACCTTCAAACCTTCCCGCTTGAAGGTGGGCCAGGAAGGCATGACCGGCTGGGTGGCGGCGACCGGCGAGGCGCTGCTGGCGGTGGATGTGCGCGAGGAGCCGCATTACGTGTGGATGCAGGGCAGCCGCACACAGTCAGAGCTGACCGTCCCGATCCTGGTCAAGCAGCAGGTGACCGGCGTGCTGGATGTGCAAAGCGATCGCTTGAACGCCTTCGACAACACCGACCAGGTGGTTATTCAACTTCTGGCAAACCAGACCGGCGCGGCGCTGGAAAATGCGCGTTTATTCAGCGCCGAACGCCGCCGGGCTGAGCAGTTTCGCGTGATCAGCGAGGTGGGCCGGCAGATCGTAACCGCTACCGGAGAGCAGGAGCTGCTGGAGCAGCTGGCGGCGTTGGTGCAGTCTTCTTTCGGGTACACCAACGTGGGCATCGGTCTGGTGCAAGATGGAGCTGTAGTCTCCAGGGCGGAGGCAGGCGCATTTGCCAGCCAATACCTTGGCAGCCGCGTGCCGCTTGGCGCCGGCTGTTGGGGACGGGTGGCGCAAACCGGCGAGGCGCTGCTGTTGAACGGCGCCGAAGAGATTACTCGCTATCGCATCGATGCAACCGATGCTGGGGTTCAGTCGCACCTGTGCGTCCCCCTGGCATTCAAAGAGACGATTCTGGGCGTGCTGAGCGCCCAGAGCGATGCAACCGGCACCTTCGATGAGAGCGATCAGGTGGTGCTGCAGTCTCTCGCCAGCCAGGCGGCGGTGGCGCTGGAGAATTTGCGCGCCCAGACCCGCGCCCAGCAGTTGGCGGTGATCGAGGAACGCAACCGGCTGGCGCGCGAGCTGCACGATGCCGTCACCCAGACGCTGTTCTCTGCCAGCCTGATCGCCGAAGCGCTGCCGGCAGCCTGGGAGCAGGATCCCGCTGAAGGCCGGGAGCTGCTGCAGGAGCTGCG
>JBGSTO010000162.1:0-7194 GCA_041736465.1 Anaerolineales bacterium
GCTGCCCACACCGCTGCCAGGGCAGCCCACCTACACCGCCTCGCCAACCAGCCTGCCTACCGCCACGCCCACCGCATCGATTTCTGCCTTCGGCTCTTCTTCCACCACCTGCCCGGTGCCGCCGGGCTGGATCGTCATCCAGACCGGCACGGGTGAGACGCTGGCGGATATCGCCGCAGCCTACGGCACCAGTGTAGAAATCCTGATCAAGGGCAACTGCCTGGTCTCGTACCAGCTTCCCCCCAATGTATACCTGTCCGTGCCCGTGATCCTGCCAACAGCCACCAGCACCGTGGCAGCGACCGCCACCCGCGTGCGCCCGCCCACCAAAACGCCGGTCGTTTGCACCCCCAGCATTCCCAGCACCTGGGTGCGCTATATTATCCGCAGCGGCGATACCCTCTCCAGCATCGCCCGGGCGCACGGCACCACCTGGCAGGAGCTTTACCAGCGCAACTGCCTGACTTCGACCACCATCCGCACAGGCGAGGTGATCTACGTCCCGGCGGTAGCCACGCGCACGCCCACACTGCCTCCCACCTTTACCCCCACCGTGCCGCCGACCACCGTAATCATCACCGTGGTGGTGCCTTCATCCACCCCAACCTCTACCTGGACCGCCACCGCGACCGCTACGGCGACCACCGCCCCGACTGCCACGGCGACCCCTACCCCGACCAACACACCTCTGCCATCGCCGACCACTGTACCCACCGATACACCGCCCCCACCCACCGAAACGCCCAGACCTTCGGAGCCTACCACCGCTTCGCCGGACCAGTCTCTGCTCTTCTATCTGGCGCTGTAGGCGAGGCATTCATTTAAGATAAGCCTGTCGCAACCTTATGACTGCTCTTCGTAAAACGCTCTTGTGGATGACCCTGCTCAGCATGCTCGCCGGCCTCGCCGCTGCCTGCAGCGCCCCGTCGCTCAACGCGCCCCTCAACCTGCCCGTCCCGCTGGCACAGTCGGGAGTGCGCTTATTTGCCGCCGGTCACGAGGCGACGCCCACCGCCACCCCGTTCCAGCCCATCCCGCCGACGCCCGTCTACTATCCCACCGAGGTGCCCACCGCCACCCCCGTGCCGCCAGGCGCCGAGACCGCAGTCAACCCACCCCTGCCGGACAACCCATCCATCCCTGCCGGCGCTTTGCCCAAACCACCCGACCAGATCAACGTGCTGCTGCTCGGCTCAGACCAGCGCCCATTCAGCAGCGGTTTTCGCACCGATGTCATCATCCTGGCAAGCATCAATCCATCCAGCGGAACGATCAACATGGTCTCGTTCCCGCGCGACCTGTTCATCACCATCCCCGGCTGGGGACAGGATCGCATCAATACCGCCTGGAGCCACGGCGGTTTCAACAAGCTGGCTGACACCCTGGAATTCAACTTTGGCGTGCGTCCCGATCACTACGTGCTGATCAACTTTTGGAGCTTCAAGCGCGTGGTGGACAGCCTGGGAGGCCTGGAAGTCAACGTCGGTGAGACGGTATCGGATTACTATAATGGGCGCTGGATTACCATTAATAAAGGTCGCCAGGGCATGAACGCCGACATGGTGCTGTGGTATGTGCGCACCCGCAAGACTACCAGCGATTTTGCCCGCCACAAGCGCCAGCAGGAAGTGCTCATGGCGATCGTCGAGAAGATGATCAGCCTGGATGCCATCCGCCGGGCGCCGGAATTCTACAACATCTACAAAGAAAACGTCACCACCACCCTCAGCCTGGGCGACATGCTCTCCCTGCTGCCCCTGGGCGCTCAGATTGCCGCCGACACCTCACGCATCCGCCAGTACTACGTCGGCCCCAAGATAGTCTCGAACTGGATCACCCCAGGCGGCGCCATGGTGCTGCTGCCAGATCGCCAGGCTATCATCCAGCTCCTGCGCAAGGTTACCAGTGGGCAGTAGGCTGGATTACGGCGCGCACGCTGCGGGAGAGGCGGAGGGCTGCAACCCGGAGCGCCGGGAGGGAGGGCTGGTAGACGGTGGGGGCAGATCCTTCGCTGCGCTCAGGATGACAGGGCGTAATAAGGAAAATCTGCGTAATCTGCGCCGGGGTGTTTTCCCCCGCAATCTGCGGATTGTATTTCTTCCCCTCCTGCTTCTGGCACTGGTGCAACTCGCCTGCAACCTTCCGCAGTGGAGCAACCTCCCCGAAGAGCAAAGCGCTCCCCAAGAGCGAGGCGCCCCGCCGGCAGCGGCAACCGCGGAATTCATCCCCCCGGAAGACGCCTCCGCTCCCTCATACCAGCTCATTCTGCCGCTGATCTCCAAGCAGCAGGCGCACTCTCCCACGCCATTTCAAGCCCAGGCGCTGCTGCCCAGCGCAACCCCCACCCCTATACCGCCAACCGCCGGTCTTGATTTCCCCAACCTGGCCTTCACCCCCGGCCCCTCCGATCCCAAGCGCCTGCCGCCCAGCGAAGCCCCCGTCACCCCCATCCCGCAGCCTATGGCGTTGATGGGCGACCAGGGCAGCGCCCCTGAAAACACCATCAACATCCTGCTGGTCGGCTCCGACGCCCGCGGCTCGGGCAGCATCCGCACCGATGCCATGATCATCGCCTCGCTGCGCCCCGCACAGAACTCGGTCTCGCTGATCTCCATCCCCCGCGACCTGTTCGTCTACATCCCCGGCTGGACGATGCAGCGCATCAATACTGCCCACGGTCAGGGCGCCCGCACGCGCTACCCCGGTGGCGGCATGGGCCTGCTCAAAGATACCATCCGCTACAACCTGGGCATCCGCATCGATTACACCTCCCTGGTAGATTTCAACGGTTTCCGCCAGATCGTGGAAACGCTGGGCGGGGTGGATGTGCCCATCGCCTGCGCCTATAAAGACTGGCGCCTGATCCGCCCCGGGCTGAACCCCCAGGTGGAGGCCAACTGGGACATGTACACCGTCGGACCGGGCGTTGTGCACATGGACGGCGACCTGGCGCTGTGGTACGCGCGCTCGCGCCTGAAATCCAACGATTACGATCGCGGCCGGCGGCAGCAGGAGCTGCTGCGCGCCCTCTACTCGCGCGCCCTGCAGTTGGACGTCATTCCCCGGCTGCCGGAGCTGTACCAGGACCTGCAAAGCTCCTTCAAAACCGACATGGGGCTGAACGACCTGCTCTCGTTGGCGCCGATGGCGCTCAACCTGAACGCCCCGCGCATCCGCAGCTACTACATCAACAACACCATGGTCAGAGCCTGGTGGACACCCGGCGGCGCGATTGTGCTGCTGCCCCGCCGCGACAAGATCGAGGAGCTGCTGCAGGAGGCCATGGCGCCGCCCGGCATTACCGAAGACCTGCGCCTGTCCCTGTTGGTCGAAATCCAAAACGGCTCCGGGAACCCCGATTGGCCGCTCCTGGTGGAAGAGCGGCTCAGCTACGCCGGATTTCGCACCCGCATCATCAGCGACGACCCCGGAATTCAGGCGCAAACCAGCCTATACGACTACACCCCCGGGCAGAACGCCAGCGATGCCGCCGGGCTGCTGCGCATCCTGGGTTTATCCGCCGGCAGCCTGGTACCCCAACCCCTCGGGGCTTTGGATGCCGCATCCCAGGATACCGCCTACCGGGTCGTCCTGGGCGCCGATTACAAACCCTGCTTCAGCCCTTCCCGGCTGGTGCATTGAGCCGCCGGTGAGAGCGGCGGCGAGTCCATCCTGCGAAGCGCTATAACGGAGTGACGCGATGACATTGGAAGGTAAAGGCAATTTCATCTGGAAGATCCTGGAGTGCGAAGGCGGCAACGTCAATACCATCGCCTCCATGTCGCAGCAAGCCGGCTTCACCCACGTGCTCATCAAAATCGCCGACGGCATCTACAGCTATAACATGCCCGGCGGCAGCGATCTGGTGCCGCCGCTGGTGCGCGCCCTGCACAGCAAAGGCATCCAGGCCTGGGGCTGGCACTACCTGTACGGCAACAACCCCACCGGCGAAGCCGACCGCGCCATTCAGCGCCTGCGCCAGACCGGCGTGGACGGCTTTGTGCTGGACGTGGAAGTGGAATACAAGGAGCCGGGCAAGTCCAAGGCGGCGACGCTGTTCATGGATCGCCTGCGGGCTGCTTTTCCAAACCTGCCCATCGGCCTGTCCTCCTACCGCTTCCCCTCCTACCACCCGCAGGTGCCCTGGAAGCAGTTCCTGGAGCGCTGCGACTACAACATGCCCCAGGTGTACTGGCAGATGGCGCACAACCCCGGCGCGCAGCTGCGCCGTTCGGTGCAGGAATTCCAGACGCTCACCCCTTCTCGCCCGATCATTCCCACCGGCGCGGCCTACGTCTCCGGAAGCTGGTCGCCCAACGCAGCCGAGATCAACGAATTCCTGCAGACCTGCCGCGAGCTGAATCTGAGCGCCGCCAATTTCTGGGAATGGTCCAACACGCGCCGCTTCCTGCCTGAGGTGTGGACCGCTATCCAGGAGTACAAGTGGGGCGCTGCACCGCAGCCCGAAGACATCGCCCAAAAACTGATCAACGCCTTCAATACCCGCGATGCCGCCAAAGTAGTCGCCTTATACGCCGGTAACGCCGTACACGTCACCGCCGCGCGCACCGTGCAGGGGCTGGCAGCCATCCGCACCTGGTACCAGTACCTGTTCAGCCAGCTATTGCCGCAGGGCGCCTTCACCCTCACCGGCTTCTCCGGCGTGGGCAGCTCGCGGCACCTCACCTGGACAGCGGTCGCCAACACCGGGCAGGTGCAGAACGGGAATGACACGCTGGGAATACTGGATGGCAAGATCATGTACCATTACTCGTATTTCACCATCACCCCCTGAGGGAGAAATCCACAGAATATTTGAGACCACCAAGCCAGACTGATCCTCAGGAGTGATATCGCCACCCAGAGAATCATGAACCGTTTTATTTTTTGTGAATTTAGACGAGCGGGCGGCTCGACCAGCAGCATGAAGTGCTACTTCTGCGACGGCGGGGTGCGCATCGCCATGAGGGTGGGCAATAATGAAATCGATAAGTAGGATAATTCTGTACAGTATATGGGTGGTAGCCATCGGTGCGTGTGGATTTGTAGAGGAAGCTGCGCCTGTAACCCCTTCACCAGCATATAAATTGTTGCCATCTGCTACCAGGATGCCTGCTACGTCCACACCACATGCTACGAAATCCGGCCCAATCGCCACTGAAACATCCACAATAACTCCAACCTCACCACCAACAAACGCGGCAGCGACGGATACTGCGATCCCTTCGGAAAGTAACTGTCCAGAGGTAGTCGCCAATCTTGATACTGCTGATCCAATAAATGTACTGTACTACAATGAGCGTGACTATGAACTCTGGAGAATAGACCCGTTGGCCAACACATCCCAGGAAATAGCGCAATTTACTGAAGATGTATACCCACTTTTAGATCCGGGAGGTAAAGTGGTATCCTGGTATGTTTACGAGACGAGTTCTCTAACCCTGTATGATCTTACAAGTAACCGAGTCAGGTTTACCAAAACATTGCCTGAGAGTCATTTAGCGAGGTATGTTTCCTGGACATCGAACGGGGAAATTCAGTACGAAGCAAACCTTAAACTCCTCGATCCACCAAATAACTTCAAAATTCTTTCTCGTGATTTTGTGATACTTGACCCAAATTCTGGAGCTGTGCTCGACACCCGAAGCCGCAACTACGATTTACCAGGTGCATATGCATCTTTCGATCATTACTGGCCAAACCTGTACTTTGCAGCGTTTCAACCGAGTGGAAGACACGTGCTTTACAATCGCAGCCCCATTCCTCCTGATGTTGGATACGTAGTCTTGTGGGATACTCAGAAAAACGAGATTGTTTGGGAAAGCGAACCATTTAGGTCCGTGCGTTCACCTTACATACCTGATCCCGATGAATTGTGGTCACCGAATGGCGATATGGTGGCATTTATCGCAGATTCCGCTGTCGACAATTCGGCTGCAACTTATATCTTTTCTGCTGAGACAAAGACCCTCTTATCGATCCCGGGCCCTGATAGTGTTTTCGACGCTTATATTCCTTATCTTCGCTGGTCGCCCGATAGCCGGTATTTACATTTAATGGGATGGGAATATCCTCGATCTAAATATGTTCAGAATGGATATTTGCTCGACATCGATCGTCAGGAATATAAAACGATTTGCCATCCGGTATCATCCTTCATCTCTGGAACTTTCATCACCAACCGGTTCCTATTATTTCTTGGTTCACCTGATGAGAACACGAGTGAAATTTGGCTCCTGGATGTGGATGCCTGGAAAATGGTTATGTTGACTACCCTTGATTTACCGGTTAATGAAATTTCAGTACTGGGACCTGGAGTATCTCTCCACGATTATTAGTTGGACAGGCCCTCACTCCAGGCAAATGCTTCACCCGGATGCGCGGCGGGTAAAGCATTGGTCTGGAGCGACAATTCCCCCGATCATCGGGCATTTGACCAATGCTTTACCCCTACGGTATTGTAATCGCGTGATATTTACGATCCGCCGGATTTGCGCCGCGGGGCAGGCTTCTTAGGGGCAGCCGGCTTTTTCGCCGCGCTGCTGGCTGGAGCTTTGGAAGCCGGTTTTTTGGCCGTGCTGCCGCTTCCCGCACCGGTCTTGGCAGTGGATACCGGCTTCTTTCCAACGCCGCTGCCACCGGTGGTTGTGCGTTTCGCTGCCGGTGTTTTGGCTGCGTTGGAGACGCCGGTCTTTGAAGCAGCAGCCTGCTTTTTGGCAGCGCTGCTGCCGGCTGCCGTCTTGGAGTCCGGCTTCTTGGCTGTGCCGCCGGCGCTCGTTTTTGCCGCAACCGCCGGTTTCTTCCCCGTACCGCCAACACTGCTCGCAGCCTTACCGGCCGGCTTCTTAGCCTTACCGGCAGGACCGGTCTTTGCCTTGTTGTCTGGCTGGCTGGCGGCAGTTGGCTTCTTCCCCGCTCCGCCAGCGCCGGTTGTCGCCTTAATGGCTGGCTGCCTGCCGGCGCTCGTCGATGGTTTTCTCTTGCCGGCTGGCTTCTCCGGTTGAACATCCAGTGATTTGGCTTTACGCGCGGGTTTAACCGCCCCAACCGCGGCAGCGCCTGGTTTGCTGAGGCGCGGGCTTTTTGACCCGGCAGTCGTCTCCCGCGCTGCGGCGGCGGCAGGCTTGTGGCTCTTTCCAGGCGCGCTCCTCTTAGCAGGAGCGGCGGCTCTGCTTGCTGCTGCGCGCGCAGGCG
>JBGSTO010000558.1:0-5991 GCA_041736465.1 Anaerolineales bacterium
GGTCAAGAGATCGCGGTCGTCTATCACCTGCGGCAGCCAATCCGGGTTGGGGTTGTGGCGGGCGTAGTCCAACGTTTTCACTGCCAGCGCCGCTAGCGCCTGAGCCTGGGCGGGCTGCGCGATTTGCTCCGCGCCGCAAGCCCACAGCAGGTCTACCGCTTCGAGCAGCGAGCGTTTTGCCACCAGCGCCAATCCCTGGTTGGCCTGCAGGGCTGCGCCGGGCGCGTTCTCCTGCAGGTAAGCGCCCAGCAGCAGCGGAGTGCTGCCCAGGCTGGGGCCGAACTGCTCGGCGCCGCGCCCCGGCAGGGACTTCAAATCCCAGGCGAAGCGCGCCCCCAGGTTGCCCCAATACGGGTTGAAGATGTGCGCCTCAGCGGGATTTTGGACGGTTGATTTCAGGCCTATCGTGCGAAAAAGCGCATCCCGCGCCAGCACGTTGGACTGGTACCCCTGCGCAAAACTGCCCTCGGCGCGGGTATTGACACCATGTAAAAAGACGAGCGGCATAATCCACCTCCTGTGTGCTCTGCGCGCGCCGGAAATCCCCCCGGTTAGATTATAGCAACAAATGTGTTTAATGGAGAAATAAAGACCGGAATTATCGTAATTACTTTATCCGCAGATTGCGCAGATGGACGCAGATAAAACCTTCATCATCCACAGATTGCGCCGGAGTACCGGCGACGCAGATTACACAGATTTTTCTTTATATTTAACGATTGAGTGATTTGGATCAGGCGGTTCCATCCTCGAATGAAGCCGGATCCGATAATGACTCTAAATGGGTGAATATCACGCTGTCTTCAATCGCGCTGCTTAACTCACTCTCGATTTTAGTCATAAGTTGATGACCTCGATCAACCGTCCAATCCCCAGGAACGAGCACATGCATCGATATAATTTTTAACGACCCGGATTGGCGCGTACGAAGGGCATGAAATTTCACTCCGGTCTCTTTATAACGATCCAGAACACTTTGGATAACGTCTAAATCCTCTTTTGATAAAGCACTGTCCATCAAGCCAGAAACGGATTTTTTGATAATACCGGTCCCGGTCCAAACAATATTCAAGGCGACAAGGATCGCGATAAGTGGATCCAAGACTTGCCACCCGGTGATAACAACTGCGCTGACACCGAGAAGAACGCCTCCTGATGTCCAAACATCCGTCAGCAGATGATGTGAATTAGAAGTCAATGAGATCGAATTGTATTGTTTTCCTGCGCGTCTTAGAATGAGCGCCACGGCAAGATTCGCTAACGACGCGGCGACGGAAACAAGCAATCCAATCCCCACCTGTTCGAGGGGCTTTGGCGTGATCAGTCGTTGAATCGCAGCGTATGCAATACTGATAGCAGCAAACAAAATTAACGTACCTTCTACGCCGCTCGAAAAATATTCGGCTTTACTGTGCCCATAGGTATGATTTTCATCAGCCGGGCGGGCAGCAATGGTCAGCATACCCAGTGCCATCAAAGCGCCAACCAGATTAACGATTGATTCAAGTGCATCAGACAATAAACCAACTGAATTTGTAACCAGATATGCGACTGTCTTGAGACTGATGGTTAGAACTGCGACGCCGATTGAGAGCCAGGCATAACGGGTCAGTTTTGAGCGATCTGGAGAGATGATGGTCATTGATTCATTTTCCACATTGTTATCAAACATAACAAGGCGATGAAATGAAATTATCCCACAGATTGCGCCGGAGTACCGGCGTACGCAGATAGAACATTTTTATCCGCAGATTTCGCAGATGAACGCAGATAAAACCATTTTTTATCCACAAATTTCGCAGACTACACAGTTTTTTTAATAATCTGTGGATGATTTCTTTGTATTATCTGCGAAAATCTGCGTAATCTGCGGATTATGCCTTTGTATTATCTGCGAAATCTGTGTAATCTGTGGATAATGTCCTGGTACTTTCTGCGGACAGCTTCTGCTGCCGTGAGTTACGCGAATTGCGCGCCAGGTCGTAGGAATACAGCAGCAGCGCCGCCCAGATCAGAGCGAAACCCGCCAACCGGCTGGGTGGAAAAGCCTCGTGATACACCAGCACACCGATCAGCAGTTGGATGGTGGGAGCGATGTACTGCAGGAAGCCCACCATGGACAGCGGGATGCTGCGCGCCGCCGATCCAAACAGCAGTAGGGGGATGGCAGTCACCGGTCCAGCCAGCGCCAGCAGCAGCGTCACCCCATTCAGCCCGCCGAACTGCGCCTGTCCGGAGCCGCCCAGGTAGCCCAGGAAGAGCACAGTAGGCAGCAGCAGTATCACCATCTCCAGCGTGAAACCGCGCACCGCGCTGAGCGAGGCGGTCTTGGTCATCAGCCCGTACAGGCCGAAGGTAAATGCCAGCGCCAGGGCGATCCACGGCGGTCGCCCGTATTCAAAGGTCAGATACGCCACCCCCAGGGCAGCAATAATGACGGAAGTGGTCTGCATGGGGCGCAGGCGCTCGCGCAGGAACACCACCCCCAGCAGCACGCTGACCAGCGGATTGCTGAAATAGCCCAGGCTTGACTCGATCACAAAGCCGTTGTTGACCGCCCATACATACACCAGCCAGTTGGCTGCCAGCAGCGCGGAAGCGACGGCGTAAATGCGCAGCACCCTGCCATCCCGCAGCGCCAGGCGCAGCCAACTCCAATCTCGACGCAGGCTGAGCACGCCCGCCATGAACACCAGCGACCAGAAGATGCGGTGCCCCAGGATCTCCATGGAAGAAACCGTCAGCAGGGCTTTCCAATATAATGGAAATAAGCCCCACAGCACGTATGCGCCCACTGCAGCGTACAGGCCTCGATTCATGCGGGCAATTGTACTAGATTAATACAGTTTGATGGCGCCGGTCTGCCAGCAGGTAGGGGAATCCCCCAGCACGAGGCGGAAATTCCCTTATTGAAGAATCGATAACGAACAGGTATCCTGATGGGTAGATCGTTTTTGAAAGGAGAAAAAAAATGAACAAGGATATCTTAGAGGGCAACTGGAAACAGCTTCGCGGTCGAGTTCAGGAATGGTGGGGAGACCTGACCGACGACGACCTGGACAAGATCCAGGGGCGCAGCGAACGCTTGACGGGAGTACTGCAAGAACGCTACGGCTATACCCGCGAGCAGGCGGAAGAGTCGATCCGCGAATTCCTCGACCGGGTGGAATATGCCGGGAAGGAAAGCATGCCTGGCAGCCGCCGGTAGGCGTCTGCGAGCATACCCTGAGCACCGCCCTTAACCGGGCAAGGTCAAAATGGCATAGATGGGCTGCATTCGCAGCCCATCTTCGCGTTTGGCAGCTTTCCATTTAACAACATCCTCCTGCAGGGAATTGGCCCGTGCAGGAGGATGCGGATGAGAAGGTACAGCTTAAGATTACCCGCTTTTATCAAATTCTTGAATACGACTTAACCCGTATCTCAGCCCGGGATTTTCCCTATACTGGCAGGTAGTGTTTTCCCTGAGATATATACGGGGATACATCCATACCAGCAGGGTGACTCTCCCCACCCTGCAGTGGGAGGATACCCATAGATGTGCGCTCGTTTTATAACTATACTCACCACAGCATCTGGCCACACTTTATTGGCCGCACGAAACTTGCAGGAGATTGCCACGACCGGCAAAGTGCGCTGGTTGCCTGGGAAACTCTCACAAGTCGAGCCGGTTCTCGTAGGGGTAAAGCATTTGCCAAAGACTCCCAGTCTGGAGGTGAGCGCTGCTCCAGGCAAATGCTTTACCCGCAGGTGGCAGCCACTCGAGACTCGCGCTGCGGGTAAAGCATCCGGCTGGATATTCGCTCATTACCGATAGACGGCTCATGCCAGATGCTTTACCCCTACGAAGTGACCGCGATCGGTTCCTCCAGAAAGAAATGCGCGAAGCGCTGTGGAGTTACTCGCGATGACAGTAAAAATCAATATAGGAGGCGAGTGCTATGCAACCCACCTTGATACAGGAAAGAACCAACCAAGAACTACAGACCTTGATTAACGAGGTCTGCCAGGCGATGGATGATTCAACGCACAACGTGCAGTCCTGGGCGGAGCATATCACCAATCTGCTGGACTGCCTGGAGTTCCATGCGATGGCAAACGATCCGAATCACCCCGAGCAGTTCGAGCGCATGCTGGCGCGCCTGGAGGAACAGATCGCCGCCCGGCTGAGGCATCGCAGCCGGTGAGCAGGTCAAGGATATTATGAACAGCCAGGTAGATCAGAGGTCCGGGTCGATCCACCTCTTTATGGAAAGCTCGCGCGTGTACGTTGCGCCGGGGAGCAGCGCGCAGGTTGCGATCGGGTTGACCAATCTGGACAGCGAGGAGGATATCTTCAGCCTGGCAGTCAGCGGGCTGCCGGAAGAATTCGCCGTCCTGGAGACCCCGCAGATCCGTCTTCTGCCGGGAGAATACCAAAAGCTCGCCCTGACGCTGCGCCTCCCCCCGGGAGCGGACCTTCAAGCCGGGAACCACCCGTTCGAGGTATTGGTGACCAGCCGCAACTTTCCGGGCCAAACGCTCTCTGCCCGGGGAGAGCTGATCCTTCCGGCTTTCAGATCGGAGGGGCGGGTTGGCGTCATCATGATGGCAATTCTTTTCACTGCTGCCCCAGGAAGCCGGGTGTCGGCAGAAATCTTGCTGACTAACCACGGGCTGCAGCCCGACGCTTTCCGGCTTCAGGTCGATGGCATCCCGGCGGGGTGGGTCTCAACGCCGTCTGCGACCACCCGGCTCGACCCTGGAGCACAGAAAGAAGTGGAGCTTTCCATCCAACCGCCGCGCACACCGGAAAGCACCGCCGGTCGCCATCCGTTCACACTGCGTGTGATCGGCACAAGCCTGCCGGAACAGGTGACCGAGGTAAGCTGCATCCTTACCGTAACGGCCTATTCAGAATTCAGCATCGATCTGCAGCCGGTCGATATCTTTGCCGGGCAGGCGGCGCGTGCCATCGTGCGCAACGATGGGAACATACCGGATACTTACACCTTTACTTTCCAGCCGCAGGGGGGGCACATGCGCTTCGAGCAGGTGGTCAGCCAGGAAGCGCCTTCTCCCGGATCGGGGCAGGCTGTATTCTACGATGCCCACACACCGCTGACCATCAACCTGGGTCCCGGAGACAGCGGCGTGCTCGAATTCATCCCCCGGCTGCAGCAGCAGCCCATCATCAGCCGGGAGAAGGCATATCCATTCAACATCAGTGTGGCGTCGACCGGTGAAATCGCCAAAACCCTGCAAGGCAGGTTGTGGAGCAGGGGGATGGTGCCCGGCTGGACGCTGCCGGCAGCCGCCCTCGTCCTGTTAGCCTGCCTGTGCAGCACGCTGCTGGCATTCTACCCGCGCAGCTCTCCGGAATTATCCGCCACCCAGACAGCCCAGGCAGCCACGGCGCAGTTTGCCGGCGCGCTCGAGACTGCGACCTATAACCAGACTCAAGCCGTCCTGAACGGTCAGCAGGATTCGGATAACGACGGGCTGGCGAACGAACGGGAGATCGAGATAGGTACCGACCCCGCCAATCCCGACACCGACGGCGATGAGCTGCTGGATGGGGACGAAGCCAACCAGCACGGCACCGACCCGCGCAATCCCGACTCGGACAACGATACGCTCACCGATGGCGACGAAGTACTGCGCCGGGTCACCAATCCGCTCAACCCCGACAGCGACCAGGATGGATTGGCAGACGGAGATGAGGTGCAGCGTGCGACCGACCCGCTGAACCCGGACAGCGATGGCGATGGCTTGCGCGATGGCGATGAAGTTACCCAGGGCACCAACCCGACCAATCCCGACACGGACAACGATCTGCTGCCGGACGGTCAGGAAACGCCCCCCTGTCCGAACCCTTTGAATCCCGATTTTGACGGCGATGGCATCATCGATGGGCAGGATCTCAACCCGTGCGATGCGAACAACCCGTCGCTGACGGCTACCGCCGGCGCCGGTTTGCCTCCCGCCACAACGCCCGCCCTGTCGCCCAGC
>JBGSTO010000164.1:0-27387 GCA_041736465.1 Anaerolineales bacterium
TGTCGGTCGGCAAGGGCAGCTCGCGCAGCCAGGCAGCCTGCATCCCACGAAAGGCTGCCAGCAGCTCGTCGTCCGGGCGGCTGCTCAGCACCAGGCGCACATTGGCAGGCAGCTCCGGGCAGCTCACCAGCCAGCGCAGGATATTCTCGCCACCAGGCTGGAAACGCAGCTCGTCCAGCGCATCTACCAGGATGATGATCTTGTCCTGGCTGCCGCTGCGCTGCAGCGCCCGGGCGGGGTGGAACAGAGCCAGCGCCTGCAGGTTGTCCAGCTCCAAGAAGCGTTCTTCGATTACTGCCCGCCGGATGGAAATCCCCACCAGCTCGCCCGCTTGAAGAATCACTTTTTGTTTTACTTTCAAAGAAGTTTGGAAGAAGGGCGAGACATTCAGGTCATCGATCTGGATCCCCACCGTCTTGCCAGCCTCAGCATTCTCCTGCACGTCTTGCTCGACTTCCAGCTTCAATCGCTCCGGGTTGAACAACTCCGGTTGAGAAGCAGCCAGCTGGTGACCGATGGCGAAGAGGAATGAGCGCGCATCGCCAGAGCTGAGCGGCTGGGTTGAGCTGCGGCGGATGAAATAGCGCAGCCAGCCGCGGTGCTCGTTCGCCAGCTGGGCCATGAAGGACGTCTTGCCTGCGCCAGGTTCGGCGGTCAGCAGTACAAAGCGGCAATCCGGCTGATCCAAAAAGCCCTGCACGCGCTGCGCAAGCCAGGTGCGCGGCTGGAAGCGCGGCTGAGAGACATAGCTGGCGACCAGGTCTTCGAAAAACAAAGACGTCCGTTCTTCCTGGGTTGGGCTCATCACTGCTCCTTGCCTGGCTGCATCCTGCCAGGCTGCTGCACCGGCGGGTGTGCCCCCTGACGCTATCTTACCACTATCACAACCCACGGCACATTCATATGATCGAACTTGAGTTGTGACCGGCTTTAAGAACAGAAGTTATTGCGCTGCGCGAGTTCCTTATGTATACTGATTTTGTTTCTGGTTGTTTTGTCGGTAAACTCAATCGAGGCCTGTATAGAGCAGATCGCGAAATCTGGAGATGCATCACTAATGGAAAATATCTGCTACGTTTCAGCCGCTACACTCGCCCGCCGGATCCGCTCAGGTGAGATATCTGCCGAAGAAGTTGTTCATGCCCATCTGCAGCAGATCGAGCGCGTCAACCCGCGCCTGAACGCCATCGTGCAACTGGCTGCCGAGCAAGCGATAAAGCAAGCCCATCTGGCTGACGCCGCCCTGCGCAGAGGCGATCCGGTTGGCCCGCTGCACGGCGTGCCCTTCACCGTCAAAGACTGGATCGACGCTGCCGGATTGCCATGCACCGCCGGAGACCCGGCATTCATAGATCGTATCCCCAAGGAAGATGCCACCGTCGTCGCCCGCATGCGCCAGGCAGGGGCGATTCTGCTGGGTAAGACCAACGTAATGATCGAAAACCCGGTCTACGGGCGCACCAACAACCCTTACAACCTGGAATACAGCCCTGCCGGCAGCAGCAGCGGTGAGGCCGCGCTGATCGCCGCCGGGGGCTCTCCGCTCGGGCTGGGCTCGGATTCGGGCGGCAGCATCCGCCAGCCTGCCCACGCCTGCGGCATCGCCGGACTTAAACCCACCAGCGGCCGCGTACCGCTGACCGGTCACTTCCCCTTTATCAGCGCCATGAATGACCCGCGTACGGTCATTGGCCCCCTGGCACGCTACGTGGAAGACCTGGCGCTGGCGCTGGCGGTCATCTCCGGCGTGGACTGGAAAGACGCCAGTGTGATCCCCATGCCATTGGGCGATTGGCAGACGGTTGATCTGCGCTCACTGCGCGCCGCCTTCTACACACGGCATGAAGAGGTAGAGCCAACAACGGAGACGGTGGAAACCTGCCTTGCCGCCGCCCGGGCTTTGGCGGGGATCTGCTCACGAGTGGATGAAACCGTGCCGCCGCGCGTCGAAGAGGCATACACCATCACCCGCCAGTACTGGCAGCGCCCCGAGTCAGCCTCCAGCGAGAAGTGGCAACCGGACGGCGAATTCAAGCTGAGCAGCGAAGAGGTCGAGATGCATATCTTCGAGTGGGATCGCTTCCGCCGGGCACTGACAAGTTTCATGGCGGATTACGACGTGATCGTGACCCCGGCGGCAGAGCTTCCCGCCACGCCGCACGGCGAATCCAGCGGGCGCATTTCGTATACCCTGCCCTACAGCCTGGTTGGCTGGCCCTGTGTGGTGGTGCGCAGCGGGACCTCGCCAGAAGGTATGCCCATCGGCGTGCAGGTGGTTGCCCGCCCCTGGCGCGAGGATGTCGCCCTGGCTGTGGCGCATCATCTGGAAGTCGAACTGGGCGGCTGGCAGCCTCCAAATCTGGATTGAGAAGAGAACGCCCCCACAAGCAGGGCAAGTCTCTTTCGTGGTAAGTAAATAAGGAAATCGAGCATGAGCAGCCAGCAAATAAAAAAAACTCCCGGCATCATTATCCAGCTGTTGATCGTTCTCGTCCTTCTGCCCCTCCTTCCGCTGCTGATCTCGCGGCGTTGGGACTGGTGGGAGGCCTGGGTGTATGCTGCCATCAGCATTTTGGGTTTCATTATCAGCCGGGCGCTGGCAGCCCGGCGTAACCCCGGTCTGCTCCGCGAGCGCGCCCAATCCATGCAGCAGGAAAACACCGAGCCCTGGGACCGGCTTTTGGCTCCGCTGGTTGCTTTGGGCAGTGTGTTTATTTCAGTGGCTGCTGCATTGGATAAACTGTTCGCCTGGTCGCCGGACATCAGTATTCCGGTAGAAGTCGTTGCGCTGCTCGCAATCCTCGCCGGTTACGTTATTGGCACCTACGCACTCATGGAAAACCGGTTCTTTTCGGGCGTGGTGCGCATCCAAAGCGACCGGGGCCACGCGGTGGTATCCAGCGGACCATACAGCTGGGTGCGCCATCCTGGCTATGCCGGTGTGCTGTTAACCTACCTGGCGATGCCCTTCTTTCTGGACTCGCTCTGGGCTGTCATCCCGGCGATCCTGGTGCTGATGGCACTGGTAATTCGCACTTCGCTCGAAGACCGCACCTTGCAGGAGAAATTGGACGGCTACCGGGAATATGCCGCTCGTGTGCGCTATCGCTTAGTACCAGGCATCTGGTAGCTTGTGCGCAGCCCCGCCACGCTGGGAATTCCAACTCCTGTTATTTACCGGACAGAGAAAAAATCTCACGCAGAACTGCAGCGACGCAAGGACTCTGCGTTCTCCGCGTCTCTGCGTGAGATTGCCCGTATTCTGAAATCATTCACATCTGTTCACTGATCCAGACCGGCGCCGGTTCAACGGATCGCCATGGGCAGGTAAATCCGGATATCCAACCCGGGCGGAGGCGGGGGAGGCGGGGGTGGAGCAGCCGCGCTCCCAACTTTGGCGACGTAGAAGTTGCTGCCCGCAGGCGGATTGGGCTGCAGCACTCCCGTCGTCGTCGGGAAGTCGAACGCCTTTGTGTAACCTGCCACCACGATATCTCCCTGTGGGCTGAGTGCAATCCCACCGCTGTACTCATCCAAAGCTCCACCCAGGTAGCTGCTGTCGCCCAGGGTGCCATCCGCGTTCAAGCGGGTAACGAAAGCATCGAAACACAGCCTGTCCTCCCAACCCGTCAGGCATACGCCTGGATTGAGCTGTGGTTGGAAAGCATTTTTTACTGGGAAGGTATCGCCGTTGGTAAATCCGGTGAGATATGCATTTCCGGAGCTGTCGACTGCCAGACCGGTGAGGAAATCTTTGCGATCCTTCTCGGTAGAGGTGAGGAAAGTGCTGTAGATGTAACTCGTTCCACCGGGGTTCAGCTTAACCACGAAGGTGTCGAAATAGCACGAATCGATGCCCGTGTCGATTGTGCAGGAGGGCTGCAAAGCATTGCTGGTGGGGAAATTCTTCGATCCGGTATCGCCGGCGACGTAGATGTTCCCCGCCGTATCCACTGCCACAGCCCGGCCTTCATCGCTGGCATCACCCCCCAGATACGAACCGTATTGAAGCACTCCTGCGGAGGAATACACCAATAAGAATCCATCTCCCTGGCAGAATGCATTCGGATCGTTCAGTTTCGCTCCACACACAGGCTGGATTGCGGTGGCGGTCAGCGGTAGATCCTCGTTCCAATTGTCTGTTGATCCAGTGATGTAGATCTTCCCGCCAGATCCCAGGGCAATTGAGGTGGCGCGCGTGCTGGAGTTGCCTTCTACCCGCTTAATCTGAGTGAGTGTGCTGCCGGCAGCGTTCACCTTCTTGATCACCGCATCGCGATCCACGAAGAACGGGTTATACGCCTCCCCCGCCAGGAAGACGTTTCCATCTGTATCGACAGCAATGTGCCTGCCGCTGTACTCCTTGGTGAAATTCATGCCCACCGGCGTGCTGTACACCACATCGCCGGTCGCGCTCAATTTAACCAACATGCCATCTCCCGAATAGTCATCCGCCGGCAGGCTGATCGGGTTGACGGAAGGAAATTCTCCCGAGAAGGGATCGGCCGAGAGATACACCACGCCGTTTGAGCCGGGTGTGACGTCCAGCCCGTCATCGAAGCCTAGCCCGCCGATAAAGGTAAAGTAGTCAAAGTTCTTGCCATCCGCATTCAGCTTGATCACCAGGACATCATTGTTGACTACGCTTGACGTGTTGTAACCCAGGAAATTGGT
This sequence comes from Anaerolineales bacterium, assembly GCA_041736465.1. GTDB lineage: Bacteria > Chloroflexota > Anaerolineae > Anaerolineales > UBA4823 > JAJUJL01. The sequence goes on from JBGSTO010000164.1 coordinate 4,675, forward strand.
CGACCAGAAGTCGCCGACCACATAAATGGATCCATCTTGCGCAACTGTTACCCCCCGCCCGTAATCTTCGCTGCTGCCGCCCAGGTAGGTGCTAAATACCAGCTCGGGATCGATCACCAGGGGCAAATTTCGGTTGTACTCGCCCAGCTCGAAACCCAGGCTCCCACCGGCGCCGCAGCTGTAGCGCACACTGACCGGGCGCTGCTTGCCCCCCACCACCTGCCAGGCACTGGGCGCGCGCTCTACCACCCAGCCATCGCCTGCATGGATGTGCAACTCGCCGCTCAGCGCATCTATACGCAAACGGTCTGCTCCCTGGTAGCGCCAGCGAATCTGGGACGGGTCCGCCCCGGCAGATACATAATACGTCCCTTTGAATCCCACCTGGGCATGCTCGTATATTAACTCGATGCCCTGGTAGAGCTGGTGATAGATAACGCTGGCATAGGTCGGAACGCCTGCCCGCCAGCCAGCCGGATCCAGGCCGCGATAATCATTTAATATCCCGCTGAGCTGATCACCTCCTTCCAACCAGTGATGGGGGTTGGCTCGCTCGAACTGCAGCACCAACCCATTTGCCGGAAGAGCCGCGTCCTGCTTGCCTGACCCACCAACAGAAAGCGACACTTTGCCTGGGGCAAAGCTGGCTTCTCCCGGCGCTCCCAGGAGCTGAAACTGCCCGGAAAGGTTTCTGACGGGAGCAAAGAAAGCCGGAATTCCACCCACCAGCCCTCCAACCGCGTGAGATTGTCCCGCCGGTAACGTGAGGCTTTCGAAAGCAGGCAGGCTGCCAACCAGTATGGGATTCATCGCCGCCAGCAGCAGCGCAAGTACAACCAGCAGTCTGTAAATTTTTGTGTCGGAAAACAATCGATCGGACAGCATGGAAATCTCCTTTCTAATGAACCATCTAGCGACTATCTCACCATCAGCGGCAGGTAAACCTTGCTCTGCACCTGCGGCGGAGCCGAGAGTGCGATCAGCAGGCTCACCGGCTGACCGTTGTTCAACCCCAGTGCCAGGATATCTCCGGACTCGTTCAGATCCACCGCCGCCTTGATCTCGATCCCCGTTCCAGGGGCACTGTAGCAGGTGGCATTGTAGGTCACGCCGTCTTTGTGGATAACGGAATACTGCGTCTGCTCGCCGGTATCCGAATTGGTGTAGCGATAATCTCCGATGACCACACCCTGCTGGTTCACCCGGCTGGGAATGAAGCCGCCCGGAATTTCTGCCAGTCCTGACGCATCACTCCACAAGTACGCGGTGTGAATCGCCCCACCACCATACCGCCCAGGAAATATCAGCGCCGTTTGACCAGCCGCGTTCAGAGCCAGCGCTTCATTGGTCGAGCCTGAGCCCAGACCAAAAGGATCATCAACGATGGCATTGACCCAACGCGAGGCCTGGGTATCCAGGAAATACCCGGCAGCCACCACCGAATTGCCCACCACCACGCCGCCGTCATTAATGTCATGCGCCCAGGAGTGCAAGAACCCGTTGAGAGGCAGCAGCTCGGTCACCGCCGCATCCCAAATAAAACCACGCTGGGTATAGGGATTATTTCTTGTCATCGTACCCACGATCTGACCGGCATTGTTCAACCGGGCGGCATAGCTGCGGTCGTAGCCTTGCGGCAGCGGCAGCGCTGTCACCGCACCATTCTCATACCGGAAAGCCTGGGTCTGGATGCCATCTGAGGCTGTTCCAGCCGCCTCTCCGCTGTCATTGATATCCACCAGGTAGCCGGTAGGGTAGCCGGGCAGCGTGATCACACCCAGATCGGTCAGATTGAAATTCTCCCAAAGCACGCTGTGGATCTCACCGGGGATGCTCTCTGTGTAGCCCACCACCTGGCGCTGGTTGTTGACCGCCGTGGCTGTGAAAGGCCCCAGGTTGATCACCGGATAGTTGAGTGCCGGGAATACCAGCAGGTCAACGCTGCGCCGGCTGCCGCCCATCCTGGCTGAGATGGTCACCACTCGCTCTGCGGTCACGTTGCTCACGTCCAGGGCAAAATCCACGGATGAAGCGCCGGCTGGGACAGCGACACCTGCGGGAGCCAACACAACAGCCGGGTCGCTGCTTTCCAGGTCTACATTCAGACTGGCGTTAAGCGGCGCCAAACCGTACAGAGAGATCGTCATGGTTAGCGGGTGCCCGCCCATTAATCGGACTGGCTCGATGCCAGAAATGTTTGGCGCGCAGACCGCCGTGCGCACCGAGATCGAATCCAGCACCGCAGGCAGTATGTTCAGCTTCACACTATCGCTGATGCCCTGGCTTTCAGCTGCGATAGTCACCTCACTCTCCTGGGCAACGCCGAAGGTTTGCACCGTGAAGTAAGCCTGGGTATCCCCTTCGAAAAATTCCAGGGTGCTGGGGCTCAAAGTTACCACCGGGTTATCAACGGTCAGCGTAATCAATGCACCGGCTGCCGGCGCAGGACCCGCCAGCTCCACCAATCCAGATGGTCGGTCGCCGCCGGCAACCACTTCAGGATCGAGGCGCACATCACCAAGCAGATGATGTACGGTGATCCGCACCTGGTCGGGGCTCAGGTTGCGGCGACCATCGTTGTCTATCACCTTCAAGCTGGCAAAGTAAACGCCTGGCTGGGTGAAAGTGTGTCCGGCAAACATATCAGTGGCAGATGTGCCATCGCCAAAGTCCCACTCGTAGCTGGCGATGCTGCCGCCGTCGGTGTCATAAGAGCCGCTGCCGTCGAAGGACACCTCTAACGCGCCATAGCCTACCCTGGGGCCGGTCACCACCACATCAACCGGTGCGTATAGATCGGCATCGAATACCTCTGGTGGTACCAGAGCGCGCAGGCTGGCGTAATCGTTGTCGTCGCTCAAAGGTGTCAGGGTTGCCGGCAGATCCGGTTGGGTTATCTTCAGCGAGGCGGGTGAAGCCAACAGGATTGCGCTGCCATCCACTCTCCCGACCGCACCCTGGTCAAAGCGCACGTGCGACCAATCCTCAGCCCCGACCAGCATATCCGGCTGGAGCAGCGTGCCCTGAGCAAATACTTGCGCATCGGTGCTTGCCGGCGTGCTGTCGCAAACCCAGTTCGCTCCGGCGAAGATCCTGCCCTCGTAAGCGATATCATTCGGATGGACGATAGATTCGAGGCTGCCATCTGATCCGGAGGCGATGCAGGCCGTGCGGTTGATCTCCACTTTTTGCGAGCCCGCAGTCACCGAACCGTTGCAGTTCCAATCCAGCGCCGGGTAAAGCAGCGCCGAATAGTAGCCGTTCGGATTGCTGGCGCAGGCGCCGGTCAAGGGCGACCAAAAGGCGTGCCTGCCATCTGGATCGCTTATACCCGCTGATTCAATTAACGCCGCTTCATTGAGCGTGGGCAGCACCCGGCGTGAATAGTCAAACTCGCGCCGCCCATCCGTATACTGCAAGCCAACCACCTGGAACATGTAGTTCATCACGCTCTGGTAGTTTGGTTTCTGGTTCACCTGGTCTACGCCGCCGTGGATCAAACCCAAACCATGACCTAATTCATGGATGAAGGTGCCGGTCTTGGCGCTGGCAGTGCCACCGGCGGGATTCCAGCTTGCCAGGGTGACCAGAAAATCGGTTGAGCGGCTCTTTGGATCGATCCGTGAAATCCCAGACGTAGCACCCAGGTTTCCCAGATTGCTGCAAAAGCACATGTAATGGAATATCGCTTTACGCTGCGCCGGGATGAAACGTTGGCCCTTCAGCGTATCCACATCCGCCCAGTTGAACAGCTGGGTGGCGGTATCGAACCAGCCGGTCGTGTTCGACCACGGCACAGCTCCGGCTTTGGACAATGCTCCCCACGATTGGCCCGTCTCCGGGTTCATGATGGAAGATGGACCCAAATCCAGATGCATGTTTACGCCGGTTTTGCCATCCGGGTTTTTAAGCGGCGCCAGCGCGAAGGTGCTGATGATGCGGAACGCGTCGATGATCGAGGGTTTCAGCACCAGAGATGGATTCGCCACATCCTCCATCCAGTCGGCGTGTACGAACAAATCCTTGTGCAAGGGCGAGGCGCCCATTGCAGGAAGGTTAATATACACTTCCGGTGTGCTGGGCATCAGCAGCCCATACTTTTCCCAACCATCGTACAGGCTGTCGCCGTCAGTATCCGCCAGCATAAATTCCGAGGTCGAACCCCGGCTGTTGGTGGCGCTGGCAACCACGTATGGGAAGGGCAGCTTTCCAGGCAGGCTCAGGCTGAACTTACCGCCGGTGTCCGGATGTGCGCTGCCCAGGTAGCGCTGACCTTCGCCGTAATCATTGGCGCTGATACCGGCATAGGCATACAAGTCCACTGTGGCAGATGCTGGCAGTGTCACGCTGATTTGCCCTTGCAGCAAAGTAATTCCACCCTCGTATTCGGCAGACAGCCGGGTGGGAAAATTCATCAGATCATTCGCGCCGGCATCACTGTCGCTTGGGTCGTTGAACGTCAGTCCGTCGCCCGCCAGGTCGATACCTAACTGTTGGTTTTCAAAGATGCTGTTGGCTTGAATCGTGTTGCCCAACGTACCGGCGCCGGTGACGATCACGCCGCGTTGATTACTGCGGATCAGGTTGCAGGTATCGCGGCAATCCCCGGCCGGACGAGAGCCTCCTACCCGGTTGCCAGATGCCCCGCCGAGAATGAAGACGCCCGCCTCCAGGTTGCCCAGGGAGTGCTTGCCGGTGCGATCTGAGCCGATATAATTGCCTTCGAGAACATTGTCCGTCACGCCAGCGCCCGAAAGCGCAACGCCAAAAGTGCTGTTGCCGCTGATCAAGTTGCAAGCCCCCTGGCACAGGATGCTGGAGCGCACCCCGCCGATCTGGTTGCCGTGCGAGCCCTGGCTGATAAACACTCCACCCTGGTTGGACACCGGCAGCTCACCGGCGCTATCCACGCCTATGTAGTTGCCCAGCACCGTGTTGCTCACCGTTTGGCTGCCAACCAGCGCTACACCATACTGGTTGTTTCCGCCGATCAAGTTGCAGTAGCCTGTGCAGCCGAAGAACCGGTCGGTATCTACGCCGCCAATTTGTGTTCGCCTGGCGCCATCGCCCACGGCGATGCCGTTCTGCTTGTTGCCCAGGGCCGTCCCCTGGGAGCCTACGCCGATGGAATTGCCCAGGATCAGGTTATCGTCGCTGCCCACCCCCAGCACCGTGATACCATCCAGATCGTTGCCGGAGATAAGATTACACGGCCCAACGCAGCCTGCATTGCCGCGCCTGCCGCCCAGCGTGTTGCCGCTGGCGCCTACCGCCAGCAATATCCCCCGCCCCTGGTTCGGGATCGCCAGAGTGCCGGAGATATTCGTACCGATGAAGTTGCCCTCGACAAAGTTGCCGCTGGTCTGCGCCTCGCTGAGGAAAACGCCGGAGCTGCCGTTGCCGGAAATCAGATTGCACGCACCGGTGCAAGTGGCCGTGTCACCCCGGTCGCCGCCCACCCGGTTGCCGTGTGCCCCGGCTGTGAGATATACGCCATTCTGGCCGTTTGGTAAAGCAAGCCAGCCATCTGCATCCACGCCGATGAAATTACCTGCCAGTGTATTGGTGATCGCTTTAGCGCCGTAAAGCAGCACTCCGATCGTCTGGTTGCCGCTGATCAGGTTGCAAGCACCCTGGCAGGCTGGCTGGGTACGCGGACTGTTGGCATCAACGCCGATGATGTTGCCCGTCACATCTCCCCACGCATCTCCGCCGGAGCTGAAGGGTGCGTTGCCGATCACCACGCCGTATTCGTTCGGCAGCGCCAGGTCCAGCTCGCCGATCCCAATACGATTGCCGCGCACCACATTATCGTGAGCGCCGGCCCAAATAAAGATGCCGACCGAAGCAAATGTGTTATCGGGGCCGGTATTGCCGGCGATCAGGTTGAATTCCACTGTGTTGTGGTGAGAGCCTTCGCGGATCTCCAACCCGTTATTCTCCAGATCGTAGCCGGCTGTGCCGCTCAAATCCGGCCCCAGGTAGCAGTCATGCACCCGATTGCTGTGCGAGGTCGGCTCCAGCAAGCCCAGGCCGCGGATTGCCAGGTAGCGGATCGTGTTATTGCTGGACAGCACCGAGATCGACAGCGTCTTGCTGGCAGGCACAATGGCAATATCCGGCAGGGTATCGTTATCCATATCCCCGTCCAGCGTGGTATACGCCGCCAGGATTTCCCAGGTAATCCCATCAGGCACGGTGATAACAGACCCTGGCGCCAGTGCAGTAGAGTCGAAGCGGATGGTATTGCCCGGCCCGGTATTGTTCGAAGCCGCGATCGCTTCTGGAAGCGAGATTTTCCCGTCAGGTCCAGGATCGACGAGCAAGTCAGCAATGCTTAATGTATCGCCATCCACCACCGGACTGGTGGTATTCACCAGAATATTGAATCCTTGAGGTGCAGCACCTGGTAGAGATCCAGCCTGCTGCGGCGGCAGGCTGGATGCATCCGGCAGCCGGGCTGTATTGGCATTCACAGTCTGTCTGCCACCCGGCGCCAGGCTTCCGGTGAGACCAGGAGCAGCCAGCTCTGCCAGCCCGTGACCGATGGGTATGATGAGGACCGGCGCTGGCGGCTGCGGAACTTGCATGGCTGCCTGGCGCAAGTCGTCTGGAACCTCCGTCTCAGCAGAGGCTACAACAGACGCGCCGGTTAATTCCAGCGCAGCCCTACCAGCCGCAGCCGAGGCCAGGATGGCAGACACAAGACCTGCCCCCAGAAAAATCATACCCACCAGTGATAACTTGCGATTCATGAAAACCTCCTCTGCCCTCACGATTGATTTAGCTCGATCATTGATAGAGATAAAGCTCCAGATGCTTTTCCGGGGACTCGCCCAGGGTAACCAGGAAAAAATTCCAGGCAGCGGCTGGGGGTTCCGCTGCACGCTCCCCGCGTGAGATAAAAATGCTTACCTCAGGCGCCGCTCCGCCCTCGAAATGCGGTTTCAACGCCTGGTGGATGCGAAACAAGATCTCCGGAGCCATTCCGAGCAGACCTATTTGAGACAGCAGCTCTTTGATAGCCAGGCCATCCGTTGGATCAGCAGGCACAGGTTGACCCTCGTTGAACAAGTCCCATTCCAGATTCACACATTGTCTTTTAATAAATGGTCTAAACCAATTTAATTTGTCTGCAATTCCCGTTGAGCATTTATATTCGATACATCCGCCCTTTTGGTACAGGAAACCTTCACAGCTGCTTACACAAAAACTTGCACAAATTTGTATAATATGGGAACAGCAAAATTCGGGTAGGGAGGATTCCAATGGGTGATTACATATCCTTTGGAGAGCGGCTGCGGCGCCTGCGCAAGGAAATGGACCTCACGCAGGAAAGGCTTGCCGAGCGGGTTGGGTGCGCAGTATCCACAATCGTCAAATTCGAGAACGAACAGCGCCGCCCATCCCACGCCATGGCTGAACGCTTGGCCGCGGTGCTCGAAGTGCCTGCTGCACAACGCGAAGCGTTTCTGCGCGTTGCCCGCCACCAGGGCCGGAGTGTTCCCGCTCTGGAGCCAACCCCCCTCTCATTACACGTTCCGGCGTCATTCCCAGCTACCACCACAGCACTCATCGGGCGAGAGAATGAAATCGCGGCGATCAAGCAGCTCATCGACCGGCCCGAATGCCAGCTGCTGACCATCATCGGAACAGGCGGGATTGGAAAAACCTGCCTGGCATTGCAAACGGCAGCAGAGGTAAAGGAGCGTTATGCCGGCGGGGCAACGCTCGTCTCACTGGAACCTTTGACCAGCGGCGCGCTGCTGCCGGCGGCGATTGCCGAAGCAGCCGGGTTCACATTCCATGGCGCCGAAGCGCCTGCTGCTCAAGTTGTAAATTATTTCCGCAGCAAGCAGTCCCTGCTAGTTCTGGACAGCATCGAACACCTGTTAGAGCAGCGGGATGCCATCGAATTGATCCATTCGCTGCTGGAAAGCTGTCCCCAGTTGGCGCTGCTGGTCACTTCTCGCGAAAGGTTGAATCTGATGCGAGAATGGGTTTTCGAAGTACAGGGCCTCGCTTACCCTATCGATCCAAGCTCGGAGGGTAAAGCCGCTCAAACCATTGCTACGATCGAAGAGTACCCCTCAAGCAGGCTGTTTTTGCTCCACGCCCAGCGCATCCGCCCTGGTTTTACGCCCAACGCGGCCGAATGGGCAGCTATCGGGCGAATCTGCCGTGCTGTGGAGGGTCTCCCATTAGGAATCGAGCTGGCGGCAGCCTGGATGTCCAGTCTTTCCTGCAGCGAAATCGCCGAGGAGATTGAACGAGGGATTGATTTCCTCAGCCTTTCAGCCCGCGATGCCCCCGAACGTCACTGCTCCATCCAGGCTGTATTCGATCATTCCTGGCATTTGCTCTCCAGCAGCGAAAAAGACGTACTACGCCGCTTATCCATATTTCGCGGTGGATTTACTCGCCAGGCAGCACAACAAGTCGCCGGAGCGAGCTTGAGCATCCTCTCCGCCCTGGTGGTGAAATCACTGCTTCGCCGCTCGGTAGCAGGGCGATATGATCTGCACGAGCTGATCCGCAGGTACAGCGCCAGTCACCTGGAGCCGGACGAGATGTCGGCAGCAACGCAGCTGCATGCACGCTACTATCTGGATCTGATCACAGCTAATCTGAAGCGCATGAAGAGCAGCAGTCAGAACGACGCCCTGGACGAGCTGAAGCAGGATATCGACAACATCCGCGCTGCATGGGATTGGGCAATCGAGCACGCCGAGATGACTCAATTGGGCAAAGCGACCTGGGCGGTTTGGTATTTCTTCGACCTTTTAAATCTATACGGCGAATATATCGAAATGTTTCTTAAGGCTGAAGATCTGGTTGAGCGAAAGCGGCATCTACCCGGCGCCGAATGCGTGGAATTGGATCTTGCCCTCTGCCAGCTGCGCACCTGGAGAGCCTTCTCCGCCATCCGAGTAGGCCACATTACCGAGATGATCCATGTTCTTCGAGACTGCCTGGCGGTGCTTCGTCGTTGTAATGAACAGCTTGCTCTGGGGGACGCCCTGTGGGTATGCGGATTATTGTGTTGGTTGAGCGGTGATTTTGACACCGCCGCACAGGTCTTGCAAGAAAGCCTGGCAGTTTTCAATCTGCCGGAGCACGTATGGCAAACGAGCCTGGTTTCTATTATCTACGGTGCAGTGCTGCATGAACAGGGTGCGTACCAACAGGCTTATGAAACGCTCAGACGTGCCCTGCATCTCAGCCAGAAATTGGGTATCACGCGCCAAACCACATTCGCAATCGGCCTTTTTCTTCGCACTGCACAGGCACTCGGATATCAGGAAAATATCCAATCCTTGATGAGCGAACATTTACGCCTGGCTACTGAGATGGACGACCGTTCAGCCATGGCATTCGCCCAGGAGAATCTGGCGCTTGTCGCCCAGTCCACCGGTCACCTGTCGGAGGCGCGCAATAACTTCCAGCAGGCAATCGCTCATTACACCGCCCTGGGTGACTTTTGGAGCGCATCGCGCACCCTGGTTTCTGCCGGACGATTCGAGTTAAGCCTTGGGCAGGCGAAAATGGCCAAAAACTTCTTCACCCAGGCTCTGCAGAACGCCCTGGATGCCCAATCTTACCCCAATGCTCTGGAGGCGCTTCTGGGTCTGGCTGAATTAAGTGCGCAGGCTGGAGAATTCGAGCCTGCCCTGGTATTCATCTCTCAAGCGCTGAACAACCCAGCCAGCGCCCAGGCGGCGAAAGACCAGGCCTCCCGCCTGCTTGCGCACATCGAGAAGCAGCTCACTCCGGAGCAAGTGGTTATCGCCTTCTCTCGAGGTCAGAACCTCTCGCTGGAAGAAGCCGCTCAGATGGCATTGCGTATGAAGCAGGATGGTTTCTAAAGATACTTCAGCACCGTTCCGGTATTGAATAAAATGATGCGCTCATCCGGCATCACCCAGCCGCGCCGCACCAGCTCGTGCAGGGCTGCCAGGGTGGCGGCGCCTTCCGGGCAGGCGAAGATCCCCTCGGCTGCGCCGAGCTGTTTCTGTGCCTCGCCAATGGCAGCATCGCTGACTGCTACGGCAGTGCCGCAGCTTACCCGGATGGAATCCAGGATCATGCGGTCGGCGAAGCTCTTGGGCACACGCAAGCCGGAGGCCACTGTTTCAGCGCCAACCCAGAAGTCACAGTAGCTGGCTCCAGATTCAAAAGCCTTGACCACCGGCGCGCAGCCGGCAGCCTGCACCGATACCATACGCGGGCGAGCGCCGTTCTTCAGCCAGCCCATATGCTCCAGCTCTTCGAACGCCTTCCACATACCCACCAGCCCGGTGCCGCCGCCGGTTGGGTAAATGATCACGTCGGGAAGCTCCCAGTCGAAAGCTTCCGCCAGCTCATAGCCCATTACCTTCTTGCCTTCCATGCGATAAGGTTCTTTGAAGGTGGAAACATCAAACCAACCCTCTGCACGCGCCTTGACGCCCGCCATACCCGCCGCCTCTGAAATCAACCCATCGATCAGATCCACAGCCGAGCCGGCTATCTGGCACTCACGCATGTTGGCAAAGGGTGTGTCCTTGGGCATGAAGATATGCGATCGCAGCCCCGCCCGGGCAGCGTAAGCCGCCATAGCACTGCCGGCATTGCCGGCAGTGGGGATGATCACCTTATCTACACCCAACTCTTTGGCTTTGGAAACCGCAGCAGACAACCCGCGCGCTTTGAACGACCCGGTCGGGTTGACGCTCTCGTCTTTGACGTATAGATTTTTAAGTCCCATTTGTGAGCCGACGTGATCTACACGCAAGAGCGGTGCATCCCCCTCCCCCAGGGTGATCACATATTCCGCCTCGCGCACCGGCAGCAGCTCTCCCCATCGCCACATGCCCTTGGGTCGCCGGCTGATCTCATCTCGATCTACATGCCTGCGGGCAGCTTCCAGATCATAGATTGCCACCAAGGCTGCCTGGCAGTCGGGGCAAAAGGTTTGGATTTTATCGACATCATAGATCTTTCCGCAGTCAGAACAGGTCAGGTGCTGGATGTATGAAGTATATTCAATCATCGTTTACCGGCAGGAAAGCTTCGACGCGCGCCCAAAGCTCACGAATATTGATGGGTTTTGACATATAGACATCACAGCCTGCTTCCAGGGCTTTCTCAGCATCGCCCTTGAGGGCATTGGCAGTGATGGCAATGATCGGTGTATACACCAGTTTAGAATCAGCGCTGCTGCGCAGACGGCGCGCCACTTCATAACCGTCGATGTCCGGCAGATTGATATCCAGCAAGATCAGATCGGGTTGGATCGCTGTCGCCTTCTCAACTCCCACGAGGCCGCTCTCAGCCGGGAAGAATTGGTAGCCGCGTGACTCCAGGGCGCGCTGTACCAGGCGCATATTGTCCGGGTTGTCTTCGATATACAATATCTTAAAAGCCATCTATACCTCCGTGCGGGTGCCTGCGCGCTGCTCGATTACTTCTACCACCTGGTTGGCGAACTCGCGCGGCGGCAGGGTTCCTTTTTGATATATCGCTTCGATCTGACCTTTTAGTCGGGAGTGATCCAGCTCATCCAGGTCTTTAGCGCTCACCACGATGACCGGGATATTGCGAGTGCGAGCATCCAGCTTCAATTCCTCCAGCAGACTGAGGCCATCCAGCTCAGGCATCATCAAGTCGAGGATGATCAGGTCTGGCAGGCGCTGGCGGGCCTGGGTCAGCCCATCCCAGCCATCCGCAGCATGGAAGATGCGGTAAGGTTTGCGCGCTGCCAGGAACTTACTGACCAACCGGGCGTCATCGGGGTTGTCATCGATCACCAGAATGGTCGTCGTGCGCTCATCCAGACGCTCCAGGGCAGCTTGCAGGCCTTCATGCACGGTATCGGTTTGAGCACCGCCCGAAAGCGACAGATCTACCGACCAGCGATCCCCAAGGATGTGCTTTTCTACCGGGAAAGTATGACCCGTACAGTTGACTACAATCAGTTCGTCTTCCTTGACCTGTCCGTGGCGGATGAGACCCTCCAATCCAGCAAACGCTACCGCAGTTGCCGGCTCAACTGCCATGCCGTCCGATTTCGCCAGCGTGCGCATCGCGCTGAACGCCTGCTCGTCGCTGACGCTTTCCATTGTACCACCATGACGCTGCACAAGCTCCCACAGGTAAGTGTAGGTGCTTCCTGGATCTCCGGTGGAGAGAATGGCGATGCGTGTCTCCGGGACTACCGGTTCGGCCTGCGATTTGCCCGCCTTGAAAGCCCTCACCATGGGTGCGCAGCCGTCCACCTGGATAACTGCCAGCGCTGGAATGCGCTCTATCAAACCCATGTCGAACAATTCCTGAAAACCGTGATACACCCCCAGCGGTCCCAAGCCCCCACTGACCGACTGCACATACCAATCCGGAGCGCGCCAGCCTAACTGTTCAACGATCTCATAAGCAATCGTCTTCATCGATTCGCGTGCCGGCAGGCTGGAGGCGCCGCGATCATACAGCAAGCCGCGCCGCTGGGCAAATTGGGCAGCGATTTTCTTGGTCTCGTCATAAGTGCCGCTTACCTTGATCACTTCGGCACCAAACAGCGCCACTTCACGCAGCTTCTCCGCCGGCACCATGCTGGTCATGAATACCCACAGCTTTATACCCATGCGTGCACACGCTGAGGCGTACGCTACGGCGGCATTGCCAGTTGAGGCGATCACCGCTTCCTGGATGCCCGCTTCAGCCATGGCTGCTACTGCAACCGCTGCCTGCCGGTCTTTGAAGGAATTGGTCGGGCCATAGCGCTCGTCTTTGATAAAGACTCGGGAATGGCGGAGATACTCACCATAACGATACGTCTGGCGAAAAGGAGTGCCGCCGGCGGGGATCAACGCAGACCTTTCGTTGGTCGCAGCGTGCTCTACAGGCAGCACCTCATGATAGCGCCATAGATCGAACGGTCTGCCGGGCAAGCCTTGCAGTATCTGGCGCTTGAAAGCCGGGTAATCGTACTGCGCCTCCACCCAGGTGGATTTGCAGCGTTCGCATATCGTAGGCGCCAATGGTTGATAAGCCTGAATGTGGCCGCAATGTACGCAGAGCAGTGAGAGCGGTTTTGCCATCAGTTGTTATCCACGCGGAAATTCCAGGCAAAAGACCGAGCCTTCGCCATAGACACCCGTGCTTTCAGCCCACAGGCGGCCTCGATGCAGTTCCACCAGCCGGCGGCTGATAGGAAGGCCCAGACCGGTGCCGCCGACTTTACGTGTGGTGGAGGTGTCTACCTGGCTGAAGGCCTCAAAGATATTTTCCAATTTATCCGGCGGAACACCGATGCCGGTATCACAGATATTGATGCGTACATACTGCTCATCCTGGAAGAGCCGCACAGTGATACCGCCCGTCTCGGTAAACTTGATGGCGTTGCCGACCAGGTTGATCAATACCTGGCGCATGCGGGTATGATCCAGCTCCAGCTGCACCTGGCCCTCTGCGATCTGCTCAAAATGCTGGTAGAGACCGCGGTCACGTGCCAGGGGAGCAGTGGTTTGGATCACGTCCTGCAGCAGCTCTGCCAGGTCAACTGGCTCCAGGGAGAGGTTGACGCGCCCGGCTTCAATTTTAGCCATATCCAGCACGTCATTGATCAGGTTGAGCAGGTGTTTGCCATTCTTCTCGATCAGCTGCAGATCGCTGGACATGTCTTCAGTCACTGGCCCGTCCAACTCTTCCTGGATGACCTGGGTGAAACCCAAAATTGAGTTCAACGGGGTGCGCAGTTCGTGGCTCATATTTGCCAGGAAAGATGACTTGAGGTGATCCAGCTCACGGAGGCGTTCGACCGTAACGAGCTGCTCAGCATACAGCTCCGCATTTCGCAGAGCCACCGCTACCTGGGCAGCCAGGGTGGAATAGGTCAGCAAATCGTCCTGGCCGAAGCGCTGGGGCTGGTCGCTCAGCACGTTGAAAATGCCTAACAGGCGATCGCCGAGCAGCATTGGGATCGCCATCTCAGAACGCACATCCGGCAGGGATGGGTCGTGCAGGTATTCTGCTTCATCCAGGACATCCCGCACAATGATACCCTGGCGGGCATTGGCTGCCTTACCAACCGGGGAGCGGTGATTGTACAAAGAAATTACCTGCCTCCCTTGAACCTGTCCTTCGCCAATCTTTCCCGAAGCAGCTTTTAGCTCCAACAAATCGGTGACATCATCGAACAGATAAATCTGGGCATGGTAGAGATGAAAGCTGTGTTTGGTCAGATTTACCACCGACTGCAGCAGAACGTCTGGGTCCAGGGTAGAGGCAGCCGTGGTGCTCACCTGGGCTACGGTCTCAAGCTCATTGGCGCGTTTATCCAACTGCTTGCGACCGCGCTCGGTTTCATCCAGCAGGCGCAGGTTCTCGATGTGGTTGCTCAATCGCCCAGCAATCTCGGCTAATAATGCCACCGCCGGTTCGCGCTCGCTTTGGGATTGCACCACCGCCACCTGTCCAATGATCTCCTCACGGACTTTCAGCGCACAGACCAGGCTGCCTTCGTCCAACGCAATCCCATTGACTGGCTCGGTCATAGAAACGCGGTGCTCTCCATAAACAAACGCCTGCGACGGGGCATTTGGCGAGCTTAGATACTCGTCCCAGGCGGTATGCGTCAGCCGCCGGGTAGCCTGCTCGGCTTCCTCACGGTATTTCTCTGCCTGCTCCAGCAAGCGCAAGTTCTCAATGTGCTGCAGCACCTGCTGGGAAACCGCCGCCATCAGGGCTGCCTGCTCCGGCGACCAATCCTGCTCATTGCCGGATTCCAGCAGCATCGCCCCCAAGCGCTCGCTGCCAATTTCCAGCGGCACTTCCAGAATCTTCCCGGGACCACCATTCCCGTTGGTTGGCGGCTGGTCATTTTCGTAGCTGATCCGGATCTGGTCGCTGCGATCAATGGCATCCAGATAATCTTCCCAACCCAACGTGTCTGGCGCGCCACGTCTTTCTGCCCCCTCAGGCAACCGGTGCCCACGGGTGTCTTTCGGCGCCGGGGCTAGCACAGGCACACGATTCGCCGGAGCATCGAATACCGGCTTCTTTCCATTCCCGTGATCGTTGGATGCCCCATTCTTCTTTCGACCGTTGCCGGGTTGTGGTTTTGGCACGTCCAGCACAGGTATCGCCGGGAGTATTCCCAGGTAGGGGGCGCCGCCATCATTGGCCTCAGCCCCCAACCGGCCAAACAGCTCATCGATCCGGACTTGCATGTTCTTGCGTTTCGCCATACTTGCGCTCCAGTCTCAGCCGTGATGCCTGCTGTTAGCGGCCGTTTTTCCCAACACCATTACCGCCGGTGGAACCATTCCCCCCATTGCTGGCATGCATCTTTTGCGGCTCGCGCTGCGGCACACCCAGTTGGATCGTGGCTCGCTGTGCACCCAATGTGCGGCCCAGTTCACGCACCGCTACCTGCAAGGCTTCCTCCACGCTGGTAGTCGCCTGGATGCGCTGGCTGATGGTGTTGATGGCTGCTTCGCGCTCGGCCTGCTGCTGAGTTTGCTGGAAGAGCTGTGCATTCTCGATAGCAACACCTACCTGCTTCCCAGCAATCTCCATCAAGTTCACAGTCTGCTTTAGATCTTTACGAGGCTCGCGAGCGAAGGCGCACAGGGTGCCCACTACCTGACCGCGCGACTCCAGCGGGACACCTTGGTAGGCACGCAGCCCCAGTGCCAGCAAGCCAGTGGCGTCCACCGGGGAATCTATTTGCAGGTCTTCAACATTCATTGCTTCCTGCCTCTTGTAAACCAGATCGCACAGCGTACCCTCCAACCCCTGGGTTGTCAGCTTGTTATACAACGGCTGAGGTAGATTCGACTGCACTGCGATATACAACCTGCCTGTTGTCGGATCCACCATGCTGATCAAGCCGGCATCCAGGCGAGTGGCCTTCAAAACCTGCGCCAGCATTTCATGCAGAATTTCGTCCAGATTCAATGATTGAGCAGCTGCCCGGGCGATGGCGTACAGCGTTTCAGACTGCGCCAGAGCTGCCTGGGTTTCCTGGAACAAACGAGTGTTCTCGATAGCAATACCGATCTGCTGGCCAGCAGCCTGGAACAGAGTAGTGTTGGTATCGCTCCCCGGGCGGACTGAGGAGCCAAAAACACATATCGTGCCCAGCGTCTTGCCTTTGGCCTGCACGGGTGCCCCCTGATAGGAGTGGAAACCCATCTTCAAGAGGCCGCTCACATCAACCGGGGCGCCAGCAGAGAGATCGTTCAAGGTAATTGCTCTCCCTTCGTCGAAAACCAGCTGGCACAGTGTGCCTTGCAACCCCTGGGTGCTCAGCCATTTCTGCAGAGGTTCCGGTAGATTGTGGTGCACCGCAAGGTAGAGCTTCCCGGTGGTCTCATCGAGCATACTCACCAGGCCTGCCTCGTATCCCGTGGCCGCCAAGATGCGAGTCAGCGTCTCGCCCAGGATATCGCTCAGCTCCAACGAGCGGGTGGCCGCGCTGGTGATGGCAAACAATGTCTCGGCCTGGGTAAGTGCTACCTGAGTTTCACGGAACTGCTGGGCGTTCTGCAGGGCGACAGCCACCTGAGAGGCCAGCGTTGTCTGAATGCTGGCGTCTTCTGGGGTGAAGTGGTCCACCTGCTCGGACTGCACGTCCAGCACACCCAGAACACGGCTGCCAACCACCAGCGGCACGGCCATCTCTGCGCGCGTGTTCGGGAGCAGCTCATTAGCAAGGAAGTCCGGGTCGGCGCGCACATCGTTGGCGATCACCGCCTGCCTGGTGCGGGCGGCGCGGGCTACCAGAGACTTCTCTGAGGAGGCTGAGATCTGCCATCCGGCGGCAACCATCTTGCGCCCTACCTCGCCCGCTCCAGCTGCCAGCTCGAGGTGGTCGCCCTCGCTGTCCAGCAGGTAGATATGGGCGTGATAAAGGCCAAAACTCTCCTTTGCCTGGTCAACCAGACTTTGCAGGATCTCATATACTTCTGTTTGCGTGGTGACCTGCGTTGCCAGCTCAGCCACCTTGGCCAGATCGGCTGCACGATTGGTGAGGGCATCTTCCGCCCGGCGAGTTTCTTCCAACAAGCGCAAGTTTTCCAGGTGGGTGCTTAGCTGTTGGGCGATCGCATCCATCACATCCTGGTCATCTTTGGCAAGCTCAGACTGGCTGACCACGCCGATTTCACCGATTTGTTCACCGCGCACCTGCAGCGGCAGCAGGCTGGCGCGCTCGTGGTAGCCGTTGCTCCCGGATGCCAGCGGCGAAACCATCTGCTGGTCATACACATACCCGAGTTGATCGTCTCCTGCTGACTGCTGATAAGATTGCCAGCCTTCTCGCGTTAGACGCTGCACTACATTCTCGGCTTCCTGGCGGTACTGCTCTGCCTGAGCCAGAAGTCGCAGGCTCTGAATTTGCTCACCTACCTGGCGGGCAACCTGTTCGACAAGTTCTTTGTCCTCTTTATCCCAGGCGGCTTCCTGTTCGATACGGAAACGACCTACCGGCTCACCTGCGACCGTGATTGGTACTTCCATCTCCTCCGGAGCGGCAGCTTCAGGTAGAGGATCTTCCAGCACAGTCATGCCGGTCTGATCGAAAGCAAATCCAGTGTGCTCGCTGCGCTGCACCGCATCCAGAAATTCCTGCCACCCCTTGCGCGTCTGCCGTCGCATCTGGGCCTCTACTTCGAAACGCGCCTGTTCAGCTTGCTCGAACAAGGTAGCATTTTGCAGAGCGATTGCCAGCTGGTTCGCCAGTGCCTGGAAGGCAAACAGGTTTTCTGTCTGGAAGGTGTCTGGCTGATCTGCTTGAAGATCGAGCACACCCAACACTTTCTCGCCAACAACCAGCGGTACCGCCGCCTCGGAACGTGTGTCGGGTAGAAGTGGGTTAGGCCGGTGTACGCCGCTGCTGGTGGTGTCCGCAACCAGCACTGGTCGTTTTTCCACGCCTGCCTTGCCATTGATCGACGCCGCATCCAGGGCGAGGCGGTGGCCTCGACGCAGCAGCTGTTGGCCTACCGGCCCCGTGCCTGCTCGCAGAACCAGGCTGCGCCCGCCAATATCCACCAGATACACCTGGACATAATAGAGCTTGAAGTGCGAGCGGATCATTTCAACTGCTTCGGACAGCAGCACGTCCAGGTCTTTCACCTGGGATATGCTCTGGCTGACTTCGGCTGCCAGCTGCACATCCCGCATCCGCTCGCTTACTCTCTGTTCCAGCGAGCCTACCAGATTGCGCAGCTGGGTGGTCATACTGTTGAACGCGCCTGCCAGGATCGCCAGCTCATCCTTGCCTTTCACGATCACGGTACGTTTCAGATCGCCGGATGAGATCGCCCGGGCGGCTTCTGTCAGACTGCCAATCGGTTTCAGGGAGCGGGTAAGCACCCAACCTACTGTAGATGCAGTAAACAAAACTGACATCAAGATGGAGCCTACCGACATCATATTACGTCTATTTTGCTGCTGTACCAGCACGGTGCGATCATAGATGATATCCAGCACGCCGATCGTTTGCCCGCGGAAATCTACCAGGGGAGTGGAGTAAACCGCGTAGGATATTCCGGTAGATTGCATTCGCGTCACTTGCGGCTCACCATTCAGCGCTTTTTGATACGCTTCCTGAGTGGCGAAGAAAGGCTCAGCCAGGGTGCTGGCCTGCAAGAGCAGGTCAGCAGTCGGCCCTTGAATCTCGGACGTTGTCCCTTCGAATGTGGCAATCTCCGCCGGGCCTCGGCTCAGCAATATCTGCCAATCTGTATTGAACTGCTGCTTTAAGGAATCGATCAAGGTCTGGTCAATATTCAAGCCGACCTCGACGGTACCAATATGCCTGCCTTGATACTCCACAGGCACAACTCCGCGCATGCCCAATCCGCCACGACCAATCTCCGTTCCGCCTACAGGCACCTTGTGGATGTTGGCGTCGATCACCGTAAACCGGAACGAAGAAAGATCATCGTCAAATTTGTCCAACTGATGGAGGCGCAAAAAAGAGGTCGCCGGAGGCAGGTGAAACTGGGCCTGAGGCACGTCAAAGGCCTCATTAACTTTTAGGTAAGCCGGCAAAGTCAGCTCGATCAGACGCTCGCGGTCGTAGGCGGCAAAAGCTGCTTGTACCTCTGGGGTGTTGGCCCACTCCATTGCCATACCAACTGCAAATTCTTCTAGCGAATCCAGCCGCCCGGTAAATACCTGGGATAAAAGGGCCAGTTGTTCGGTTTCTTGCTGCTCTGCCTGCGGCTTGCTGGTGGCATAATCAAATATAGCACGCACTATGCCTACCAGCAAAATCGCAAAAATAATCGGGATAAGGGCTTTTCGAGTAATTTTCATCGCATCACCTCCAAAGGCAGCCTGCTAGCCCTGATTGATCCCGCTTGATTGCGGGCTTGCCAAACCTACCTCAACCTTGGTTTGCCGGGCACCCAACACCTGACCCAGCTCACGCACGGCTACCTTAAGTACATCCTCGATGGATGAGGCGCTTTGAATCTTGCGGCTGATCACCGCCGCCTGCTGCTGGCGTTCCGCCTGGCGCTGAGCTTGTTCGTATGAGCGTGCATTTTGCAGGGCAATTGCCAATAGGCTGGCGATTGACTTCAACAATTCGACATCGTTCTCGCCAAGAGCGCTGGCAGCATTCTGCTGCACATCCAGCACACCCAGCACTTCCTGCCCTGCCAGAATGGGCACGGCAGCCTCACTGCGTGTATCTGGGAGCAGTGCGTTGGGCAGCCAGCTTGGATTTTCGCTGACATCAGACACCAACACCGGCATACATGTTTCCGCCGCTTTGCCCACCAGACCTGTGCCGCGAGCGATTTTATGTCCACGTTCCAACAAGGTGCGCCCTGCATCACCCGTGCCGCCAGCCATCACCAAATTTTCACGTGCCGCGTCAACCAGGTAGATATGAGCATGGTAATATCCAAACGCAGTCTGAAGTTGTTCCACCACTTCTTTCACGAGTAGTTTTTGGTCCAGGATGCTGTTCAGCCGCTGGCTTACTTCGATGCTGGTATGCAGCTCCTTTGTTCGGACAGCTACTTCATGTTCGAGGGAGGCGAACATCTCACCCACCTGCTTTGCCATCTGGTTAAGCGTCACCGCCAGAACGTTGAATTCATCCTGAGCACCCAAATGCACTCGGTGACCTAACTCGCCTTCTCGCATCCGTGTGGCTGCTGCCATCAATGTATTAAGGGGGGCGATAATTCGTCTTGCCAGAGCGATAGAAGCGATGATACCCAGAGTAATTGCAGCTGCGGCGGCTACAATGGATAGCGCCCGGCTAGATTGGCCTACCATTTCCAGCTGCTGGCGTGATTTTGCAAGACCGGCGGCGCCTGCAACGTTAATTTTGAGTGAGAGCTGTCCGATCTCATCTGTGATATCGGCAAATGATTCGACGTACACGCTGATCTCATTTTCCTGCGCCGAATAAACCTGAAACTTCTCCAGGAATGATTCCACAAGCACGACCAACTCCGCCGGGTTGGCGGTTGCTTCTGGTGCAAGAAAGTCGTTGTTCGCTCCCTGAGCGATCAAATCCTTGAATTGATTCACCAGGATGCGGATCTTATCTCGGTATTGCTGCTGCTTGGTTGCCAGGAAAGCCTCCTGGTTTACCTGCAATTCCAACACGATCTGCTCATACTCAGACGATGGCAGGCCAGCTGTTTTTTGCCGCAGATCGAAGAGAATAGCATCCAATTGGTCTTCGATGCCGCCCTGTTGGTTCAATACCTCGACTGCAGCTACCGTTGCCTGGAAATTTGACTGGTATTCACCCAGGAGCGCTTTGAGGCGGGAGATATCGTCAGCAGCAATTTCAATCAGCCCGCTGTTCGTCTGAGATTGAGTTAATGCTGTAATTTCATCCAAATCTCTCAGCGCGGCTTCGAGGTAACCTTGATGCGTCGCAGCATAATCGGTCTTGGCCTGATCAACACCGATTATTCGCCAATTGCTCAAAAAGCCCGCCTCAGACTCACGGGCGAGCAGGAACTGGTTTTGGGTATGTAAACCCAATTCACTGACCCTGCCCACCTCGGAGATCGTCGTGCGAACGCCTTCCTGCAGCTGTTGGGTTGCCATCAGATTGACAACCGCCAGCGCCAACGTCAGCAAGGTGATAAAAATAATCGTCGCGTACAGGCGCAGGCGAATCGAAGCTAACGGTTTTACTTTCGTCGTGATCACATCAGCATTCATTGACAAGTCCTTTCGAGTATGAGCGCAGCCGGTCGGCTAATAGCCGAATTCTGCCAATACCTGTTCCCACTGGCGTTCAAAGAGCTGCTCTCCTACCATGCCGATACTGGTCATTAAAAACAAGCGATCTCGAACCGATTGCTGTGGATATATAGCTGTATCCGTACGATCGGCTTCGTTTAACAATGGTATTGCCGCCTGGTTAGGGGATCCGTAGCGTACGTAGTTAGAAAGCGCTGCCCCGACTTCTGGCTCTAATAGATAGTTGATGAACTGTTCCGCCAAATCTTTATGCTGGCTGGTTGCCGGAATGCATATATTGTCCGTCCAAATGATCGAGCCTTCTTCAGGTATTACGTAGCGGATATTGGGGTTCTCCTCCATCACCTGGAAAATATCCCCGCTCCACTCCATCACCAGGTCAAAGGTTCCATTCGATAACAAATCCTGGGCATCGTCGCCTGAGAAACCGCCAATCTGTTCCACGTGAGTATACAAAAACTCAACTGCTGCCTGGATCTCGGCGGCGTTGGTGGTATTGGGGCTGTAGCCCAGGTAGACCAAAATCACACCCAATGTATAGCGCGGTTCATCCATCATCGATACCCTGCCGGCAAATTGGGCGTCGAAAACATCCTTCCAGCTCGTAATTTCACGCCCGGTGGCGGCAAGATTGTATCCAATCCCAATGGTTCCCCACTGGTATGGTGCGCAGTACCGGTTGCCGGGGTCAAAGCTTGGATTGACAAAATCTGGTGCTATGTTATTAAAATTCGGGATATTCTCTTTGCGTAGGGGATGCAGCAGCTTCTCTCGACGCAGCAGATCAGCCACATAATCGGAGGGGACGACCAGGTCGTAAGGCGTTCCTCCGGCGATCAGTTCCTCCATCAAATCCAAATCGCTGTCGTAAACCTGGTAATCGATAGTAACCCCAAATTTGGCTTCAAAGTCTGAGATGATTTGCGGATCGATATACGTATCCCAGTTGTAGAAGTGCAGCACTTCCCCTGCGCTTTGCCCGGACTCGACTGGGTCTGCGGGAGATGCCGCTGCAGATGCATCATTTGCGGGCACAGGCGCTGCCTGACAGGCTGCAAGCAGCAGCAGCAAGGAGGCCAATAAACACTGGCACACCGCTTTCGGAATAGAAAGAGATTTTCCTGACTGTCTCATTTGATTCCTCCAGATCCATTGCCCGGTTGGGTGTTGATGCGCACCATCGTCTCCGGTGCACCGGTCGCCCGCCCCAGCTCACGCACCGCCACCCTGAGCGCGTCTTCCACAGAAGTGGTGGCGAAAATCTGCTGCCCAATAGATGCAGTCATAGCTTCACGCTGCGCCCGGCGCTGGGAGGTTTCATAAACACGCGCATTTCGTAGGGCAATAGCTACCTGGCTGGCAAGCGATTGCAGTAGCTGCAGGTCGGTTGCCTGGAAAGCATCGACAACGTTGTGCTGCACGTCCAGCACACCCAACACCTCTTCACCCAAGGCGACCGGTACAGCCACCTCTGAGAGCGTCTCC
>JBGSTO010000577.1:0-1566 GCA_041736465.1 Anaerolineales bacterium
TTTGTCTTCACCAACGACTTTGCCGCCCTGCTGCCCGATACACCCGCCGTAGGCGCAGCAACCGCTGAAAACAGTTCGTCGCTGCTGCGCATGCAGGGCGTGCAGGGCACCTGCCGCGTGATCTGCTTTTCGCCGCGCCACGACCTGACCCTGCCCGAGATGCCGGTGGAGGATATTCGCGGCGTGGTGGATGTGTGGGCGGCGCAGGTGGAGGAGCTGGGCCGGCGCTACCGCTGGGTGCAGGTATTCGAAAACAAGGGCGCCGTGATGGGCTGCTCCAACCCGCACCCCCACGGGCAGATCTGGACCATGGACGCCCTGCCGCTGGAGCCATCCAAGGAGGCGAGCCAGCAGAGCGCCTATTATGCCGAACACAAACGTCCGCTGCTGCTCGATTATGCCGCCGAGGAGCTGGCTGCCGGCGAGCGCATCATCCTGCAAAACGAGCACTGGCTGGCGGTAGTGCCCTACTGGGCAGTGTGGCCGTTCGAGGCCCTGCTGCTGCCGCGCCGTCACGTACTACGCCTGCCGGAGCTGAGCGATGAGGAACGGGACGGCCTGGCGCAGATCATCAAAGCCCTGACGACCCGCTACGACAACCTGTTTGAGACGTCCTTCCCGTATTCCATGGGCTGGCATGGCGCACCCTGCGACGACCCGCATGCCTCCGCCTGGCAATTGTACGCCCATTTCTACCCGCCGCTGCTGCGCTCTGCCACGGTCAAGAAGTTCATGGTGGGGTTCGAGATGCTGGCGGAACCGCAGCGTGACCTGACTGCCGAGCAGGCCGCGGCGCGCCTGCGCCAGGTCCCCGAAGTACACTACAAGTCAATAAATCTACAGGGATAGACAGGATGTTCAAGATGGGGAGGTCGGGATATTCCGGTTTTATCCCCTTTATCCTGTGCATCCCTGTGAAATCAAGGGTTGCGACGCAGGACGGTCCGGGCAGCCTGATAGCCGCACATGCCGTGCACACCGCCCCCGGGCGGGGTGGCCGATGAGCACAGATACACCCCTTTGAGCGGGGTGGCGTATGGCGCCAGGCTGAGCACCGGGCGGGCAAACTGCTGCCACAGGTCCTGCACGCCGCCAATGATATCGCCCCCAATATAATTCGGGTTATACAGCTCCATCTGCGCCGTGTTGTGCGTGGTCCTTGCCAGCACACGCTCCCGGAAACCGGGGGCAAAGCGCTCGATCTGCGCTTCGATGGCAGCAGTCATATCGCGCTGCGAACCGGATGGCACATGGCAGTAGGCCCAGGCGGTATGCTTGCCCTGTGGAGCGCGGCTGGGGTCAAAAGGGGTTTGCTGCACAAAAAGCACAAACGGGCGCTCAGGGTGCTCGCCGCGCCCCACGACGCGCTCACCTGCGGCAATCTCCTCGAATGTACCGCCCAGGTGCAGGGTGCCGGCGCGCGCACAGCCCGGCGCCGTCCACGGCACAGGTCCATCCAGGGCATAATCGATCTTGAACACCCCCGGTCCATAGCGGTAGCGCTGCAACTGGCGGCGGTAACCGGGCGGCAGCTTCTCACCTGCCATGCCCAGCAGCTGGCGCGGG
>JBGSTO010000686.1:0-3163 GCA_041736465.1 Anaerolineales bacterium
CATCGGGTTGCCCAGGATGAAGGAGGTGTTCAACAGCCGGGCGCCCGCCGCGGCAGCGAGCCAGGGCAGTGTTCTGGCGGCGTCGGCTTTCCGGGTCCGCGCCGCCCTGACGCCGGCAAGCATCAGAAGGATACTCACAATGATGTGGTTCCAGACAAAGGCCTGAACATGACCAAAGTCGGGGACGAAGAGCGCGGCAATATCCCCGGCTTCCCACAAGCCGCACAATGCCATCACCTACCTGATCACAGTATTGGTAAAGCGCATCAAGCAGCCGTTTTTTGGAGCAGCTGCGCCCGAATGATCGTGCCTGCCCCCGGCTGACTCTCGACCACCAGGCTGCCGCCAAACGCATCGACCCGTTCGCGCATGGAATGCAGCCCAAGATGCCCGGGGAATCCGGCCAGCGGATCAAAACCCCGGCCATTATCTTGAACTTCCAGGATAGTCAGGCCATCCTTCTGGCAGAGTGACAGTGTGACCCGTGTGGCCTTAGCGTGTTTGGCGATGTTGCGCAGTGCTTCCTGTCCAATGCGGTACAGGGCTTCTTTTTGCTCGATGGGGATTTCTGGCTCGCCGCCGAACTTTATTACCACCTCGAGCCGGTAGCGGGCGCGCAGCGCATCGGACTGCTTGGTCAATGCCGCAACCAGACCCTCGTTTTGCAACGACTCTGGCCGCAGTTCAAAGATCAGCACTCGCATCTCCGAGAGACCTGCCTCGGCCAGTGAAAGCACGTAATCCAGCGGCTCGGCAGCCTTATCCGGATCGCGATCCAGCTGGGTGCGGGCAGTTTTGGCTCCCAGGGCAATCCCGTACAGCACCTGCGAGACCGAGTCATGCAGCTCGCGCGCCAGCCGCTGGCGTTCTTCCAGCGCAGCCACTTTCACCTGCGCTTCGGTTAATTGAAGCGCTGCGCTG
Organism: Anaerolineales bacterium; assembly: GCA_041736465.1. GTDB lineage: Bacteria > Chloroflexota > Anaerolineae > Anaerolineales > UBA4823 > JAJUJL01. Next base: position 922 of record JBGSTO010000686.1, read on the forward strand.
GCTTGAGATAGTTCATGCGTGCGCCGTTCTAACTGGCCGGTCATCTGGTTGAAGGAAGCTGCTAGCTCTCCGAGTTCATCCTGTGAAGTCACCGGAACGGTCACCGTCAAATTCCCGGCAGTGATGCCTCGCACGCCGCGCAACATCTGCTGCACGGGCCGGATGATAAAGCGGTTGCCCAGCAGAATGCTGACCAACAGAGCGGCCAGGAAAAAGACAACCATTAGCAACAGTGTGTTGCGTACTGTCACCATCTCATCGCTGTAGATAGACTGCGCCACCGCTTTAGACGCGGCAGTGAGCTCGCTCACAGGAACAACGACCAACAGCCGCCAGCCCAGGTTGGGCAACGGCGCGTGCGTTACCAGCATAAATTGCCCGCCCAGTGAGATTTGCACGGCCCCCGGCTCCGCCTTGAGCGCCTCGTCAACGGCGGGAGCCATTTCTGGGTTCGTATCTTTCAGCGCCAGACCGAGCAGCCCAGTAGGCGAAGCCTGCTGGTCACTCAACGGATACCCCGCCAGCCGTTCCACGGCGTCCAATGAAGCCGCGATCAGCCGGCCTTCGCCATCCATCAACAGGGCAAAACTGCTTGATGTTGGGTGCAGCGCATCTAACTGCCCGGCCAGCCGGGAGAGGGAGATATCGATGCCGATATAACCCTGGAAATCTTTGCCGTAGTAGATGGGCGTATTGGCGCTGACCAGCAGCCCCCGCCCGGCATCGTCTGCATAGGGCGACAGCCAGATCGTCCGGCGCTGCGGGTTCTAAAGAGGCGCAACCGGAAAGGTCTCAATTCGCATGGCCTGCGCCGCTTCTGCCGCGCCGTTGGATAACTCCATCTCAGGCAGGTTGCGTACCGGGTAGTAGCGGAAAGTCAGCTGCGGACCCTGGTAGTAGATCCCAACGCCCGTCTGGCTTTGCGCCAACAGCGAAGGAAAAAGGTCATCTAATACCGCCGAGTCGCACAGGCTGCGGTCAGTGACGGCGTCTGGGGTGATGTTTCCGGGATGCAAGATCTCGGTGCGGCGGGCCGGGTCGGCATCAAAGTACAGCAAGCCGTTCATCGAGTAAGTCAGTTGAGAGGCCTGCCAGACCACTCGTCCGCTGCGTTTGCCCCAGTCCACCGGCTGCCCAGACTTGTGCGCCTGGACCATGTGCCCCGCGGCAATTTCTGTCAGGCGGGCAGCGTTTTGCAGATCGGCTTCATACAGTTGCGCCTGCTGGCGAGTGACCTCAATCAAGGCAGTCTGGCTCTGCTGCTGGAGTCCCTGGGCGCTGTGCTGGAGCGCCGCCCCTTCTGCCTGGTTGAAGCCTCGCGTCACTAGAAGACTGGTCGCCACCGCCAGAGCGATCAGAAAGACCATCAGCCCGGCGGTGATCTTGATGTTCAACCGGTTGAGCTTTGTCATCCGCTCAGCCTGCTGTGTTGGGGATCAGCCCGATGCGCACAGCGTACAGCGCGGCCTGGGTGCGGCTGGGCACACCCAACTTGGCAAGCACACTGCTGACATGCGTCTTGACCGTCTTTTCGCCGATATTCAGCCCCAGCGCGATTTCTTTGTTTGACCGGCCAAGCGCCAGCTGCCGCAGCACATCCGTCTCAGGTTCGGTGAGTTTCTCCGGACTCTGCGGGGCTTTCACTTCCCGCATCAACCGCGCCGCAGCCTGTGGTGCAAGCTGCACCTGCCCCGCCGCCGCGGCTTTGATCGCCCGGCACAATTCCTCGGCCTTGGTATCTTTTAGTAGATACCCGATAGCCCCGGCACGCACTGCCCCCACTACCGAAGCGTCCTCCAGTACACTGGTCAGCGCGATGATTTCGCTATCCGGCAATACCTGGCGGATAGCGGCGATTGCAGCGATACCGTCCATCACCGGCATGAGTAAGTCCATCAGGATCACCTCCGGACTCAGCTCGCGGGCCAGTTCCAGCGCCTCCTGCCCGTTTTCGGCCGCTCCCACCACTTCCAGTTCCGCATCCAGACCCAGGCACATCTTCAATCCCTGGCGGACCACATCATGGTCATCCACAATCATTATTCGAATGGTCAACTTTCCCTCACTCGCATCGATTATATCTATTTTCGATCCACATTTCAAATTCGAGTTTAGACAAAAAGTAGTGCGGTTCACCCCTTGAGGAAAACCGCACCTTGGTAGAAACTTGTAGTCGTGACACAAACAAATTCTACCAAGGAGAACATTAACAAACTAATCGAGTTTCGTCAAGCCGTTTACG
>JBGSTO010000009.1:0-2823 GCA_041736465.1 Anaerolineales bacterium
GGGATAGCAGAGTTCATGCTACTGCTCGTAGTTGCGCCAGGCAAGACACGCTGCACATACGATCCACTCGACACATAGACCCGAACGCAATGTCATTGCTCATCCTTGATTTTGTACAGAACGTCCTGATAATCAGGGGTGATCGTCAAAATTGCTACAGATTGGTACCATGAGCCGATAAGTTCTTCAACAGCAGTACGATCTCTGACTTCAACCAGTATATAGACCGGGCGATAGCGAGAAAAATCTAATCCCTTGAGCACTTCAACCTCGTATCCCTCGACATCTAAGGACAATAAATCGATCTGGGTTGCATGATGTTGATCAAGAATATCAGTCAGTGTACGGGCTGGCACGGAAAGGGTGTAAACAGTTTCGTTTGGTTTCAAAAAGCGTTTTCCGCTTTCAAGATGCGCAGACTCTGCTTGTGCATTACCCAATCCACCTTTTACGGTGCTCATCAGATCACAATACTGCATTTCAATGTGGTCAGCAGCGTAATCAGATGCTACCAGCGCACAATTCTCAACAACTGCCCGGGGCCGGTTTGCCTTACATTTAGCTGCCAAATCAGGAATCGGTTCGATGAGAAGCCCTCGCCACCCATGATAGCGTTCAAAATATAGTGTATTACTTTGATGAATGCCATCATTTGCTCCTGCTTCAATGAAAAAACCATTTTTGCGGTTGATATACAACGCAAGCTTTTTATCTAAATTATTGAGAGCATATGATTCCTGATAGAATCGCCGCCAAAACCAGTTGACTACTCTTCGCCACACGTGCTGCCAGGTTGACATACTGCAGTTACCTGCTTGATCCCAACCGCCAATTTCCAGAAAGTAATAGAGGAGCACTTCCTCCAAACCCATTGCTTCCGGTTCCGTAGAAGTCTCCCGACTCTACGTCGATATAGCCGATCCCATCTTGAGGCCAATCTGCTTCGACAGCATTATCCACAATGCGGGCGCCAACTCTATATCGTCCAGGAGCGAAGGGGAACTTAGGAACCTGGCAATAAAAAACGCCCGTTCCAGAGACATTATCAAACACAGAGCCAACGTAGGAACTGTAAAGCACACATAATGTCTGGTTATTCGAAATTGAGTGAATAGAAAACCCCACGTCAACATTTCTCAATGTCAATCCATCCTTCACTACATATTCGAAGGCCAATATCAGATCTGTTCCTGCCGTGATAGAAGATATTCTCTTCCTATTATTGTTCTCAATCCAAAAATTTATAAAGCGAATACTTCCCATACCCTTTCTATCCGTACGTTGAGACAGAGGGATGTCTCCGATCGATGCGTCGAGAATGGTTTCAAGATAGTAATCTATCACCGTTCGAGAAGAAGCATCATTTATAATCTCACCTCGATGAAGGAGCAAAGCCCGGTCGCAAAGATTCTCAACCGCTGCCAAATTATGGCTGACAAACAACACCGTCCTGCCCTCCTTCGCCACCTCCCCCATCTTGCCGAGGCACTTCTTCTGGAACTCGGCATCGCCTACCGACAGCACCTCGTCCACCAGCAAAATCTCCGGCTCCAGATGCGCCGCCACGGCAAAGGCCAGGCGCACGTACATACCGCTGGAGTAGCGTTTGACGGGTGTATCCAGGAATTTCTCGATCTCAGCGAAGGCCACAATCTCGTCGAACTTGCGATCAATCTCGGCGCGCCTCATCCCCAGGATCGCGCCGTTCAGGTAAATGTTCTCCCGCCCGGTCAGCTCGGGATGGAAGCCGGTGCCCACCTCCAGCAGCGAGCCGACCCGGCCGTAGATCTCGGCAAGGCCGGTGGTAGGTTTTGTGATGCGTGAGAGGATCTTGAGCAGGGTGCTCTTGCCGGCCCCGTTGCGCCCGATAATTCCAACCACTTCGCCTTGCTTTACTTCAAAGGAAACGTCATCCAGCGCCCAGAAATAATTTTTACCCTCGCCGGCAATCGACCGGGTATTCCGGCGCAGCCAACCGATGGGGGCCGCCGCGGCGCGGGCGATCACATCCCGCAAGGATTTGTACGGCTCGCGTTCCCCCAGCCGGTAGCGCTTCGATAAATGCTCGACACGGATAGCGATATCGCTCATCGGATCATTCATCATACATTATCGGCGAAGCTGTCTTCCATCCGGCGGAAGTATGCCAGTCCGCCGGTGAATAGAATGACCACCATGGCCACCGAGATGAGGAACAGCGGCAGCGAGAAGCCCTGCCTGCCCAGCAGCGCCCAGCGGAAGCCCTCCACCACCCCGGTCATGGGGTTGAGGCTGTATAGCCAGCGCCATTTTTCCGGGATTAAAGAGGCGGAATAGGCGATCGGCGTCAGGAACATCCAGAACTGGGTCAGGAACGGGATGGTGTAGCGCACGTCACGGTACTCCACGTTCAACGCCGAGAGCCAGATGCCCACCGTCAGCGCGGTCAGCACCGCCAGGAAGACGAAGACCGGCAGGGCCAGGAGGTTCAGGCTGAGGGGAATGCGGTAGAACAGTATCATCCCCAGGAGCACCAGGAAGGCGATGGCAAAATCGACCAGCCCCGAGAGCACCGCCCCCAGAGGGATGACCAGGCGCGGGAAATACACCTTGGTAATGAGCTGCTGGTTGGCCACCAGGCTGTTGCCCGATTCGGTCATGGCGTGGGCAAACAACTGCCAGGGCAGCAGGGCGGTGAAGGTGAAAATGGGGTACGGGATGCCCTCGGAAGGCAGCTTGGCGATCCCGCCGAACAGCAGGCTGAACACCACCATGGTCAGCAGGGGCTGGAGCACCGCCCAGGCCGCGCCCAGAGCGGTTTGTTTGTAGCGCACCTTGATATCG
>JBGSTO010000038.1:0-5770 GCA_041736465.1 Anaerolineales bacterium
CGGAGCTGCCTTCCGACGAGGAGCCGGAGGTGCGCTCGACCCCCGTGCCGGATGGCGACGTGCCCACCGTGCGGGTAACGCCTGAACCGTAACCCAGCGAGCCGGCGGTTGAACGGGCAAAAAACCCCCATTCCAAATCGCCCACCCGCAAGTTTCGTTGGTTGACACCAACAAAGCCCGGACCACACCACGGTCCGGGCTTTCCTTTTTCTAATCCCAAAGAATGTATCTTAAAAATTACATTTTGATTAAAAATACATATAAAATTCACGCTCTTATAACGCTGGTGTAACATATTTGTAACACCAACATGAAATAATACACACAAATCACAATGAATGCAGGGCTCTAAGAGGATTATGAAACCCCAACAGCACCACTACCATTCATATCTGATACGGATCTGGAAAGAAAACGCCAGAGTGGAATGGCGCGCTTCAGCCCAGGATGTCGCCAGCGGGGAGTTCAAATACTTTGCCAGCTTGGTCGATCTGTACCATTTCCTGGAGCATACGCCGGATAACTGCGACGGCGAGCTGCCGGTGGTTTCCAGATCACCCCTGGTCACAACCTGACCAGAGTGCATCTATCAGGGTTCGTACCCATCATTCGTGCCACCCCATTGCTCAACTCGCCACATCGCACCCATCGCAGCGGGGCCATAGTGCAAAGAGGAGGTCGTGCAATACCAGATGAATATCTCTACACCGATCTTTGACCTGACAACCCTTACTAGAAAAGAGGAGCTTCGATCATGAAACCCAAGCGCACTATTTTTATCTTGCTGGCTGTGATTATGCTAGCCAGCCTGGTGGGTGGGAGTGGGCTGGCCGATGACAGCATTACGTTCCGGCGCAACATTTCCCGCACCCCCGAAGGCGAGACCGAAGATGCTGGTATCGCCTTCATGCCCTTTTACCTGCCAGCTCAGATGGCAGATGGGTCATTGACCACAGTTGAGTACATTACCGAAGATGGCACAACTGCTCTAACGAGCGACTATGCCAGGCCGCTCATTGCCGTGTACATCGATGATATTGGCGAGCATGAAGAAGAGGAAGAGGAAATGAGCGGCATTTCCAGCGGCCTGGGCTTTGGCATGCGCGATATCTTCATCGCCCACTCGCTGGATGATGGCGCTACCTGGAAGCAGATCAACGTTTCGCGCGGCGCACACCTATCTTCCTTCATCCTGGAAAACGGCCATGAATACCCCGGCGACACCTACGCCGGCGTGATGTCGGTTGCCGGCAACCGGGTGATGGCCGCCTGGCTGAGCCGCTACTGCGAAGGAGGCATACCGCTCTACACCATGTCGGATGATGACGCCTATACAGATGCCATGCAGACCACCTATGGGCTGCCCGACCTGTACATGCAGGACATCTGGGGTGTAACCGGCTCGCAAAAATCAGTGGACTATACCGACCAGGGCTTCCCCGAAGTAGGTGAAGTGCCTTACGGCTGTGTGTGGACCGCCCGCGGCACGCTGGTGCAGGATGCAGATACGGGGGTATTCGACATCGCCTGGACCAATGCCGAACGCCTGACCTCCGGCGTGCGCGATCCTAACCGCCTGGAGGTGGATGGCGTGCAGGGCGCCGGCTTCGTGCTCTCCTGGCAGGAAGACCCCGAGGGCCTGCGCCCCGGGCAAGGCTTAGGCCCCGGCGAAGGCTGGTCCGGCGCGATCGTCAACGCCAAGACCGACATCTGGTACAGCTATATCGATTGGGATCACTTCGGGCTGGTGGATACGGATGGCGATCCTCTCACGGTGGATGAAGCCACCCCAATGGAAGAATACCTGGGAGACACCCAGCCCAAACCGGCTGTACCCATGTCGATGCCGGTGCGCCTGACCGACAACAATATGTGTAAATACACCGATGGCGTAACCGCCAGCGACGATTACTGCCATGCAGATATTGATACCGTTGCGGGAACAATTGAATATCCATCGTTGGGTACGCCGGCGCTGTGCGAAACATCGTACACATGGGATACGCCGGATGGCAATTCAACCACAACCGTTACCGTCTGCGAAGCAAGCGATGGGCGGATTTTGAACGGGCGTGTGGGCGCTTCGCGGCCGCGCATCAGCCTGCAGCCCTACGACCAGGATGGCGACGGTCTCAATGACAGCGCCTGGTACATCATGGCTTATGAAGAGACCAAGGCCCTGGGCGATATCGTCGATGCCGAAGAGGACCCGATCGAGATCGGCAAGAATATCTGGTACCACACCTTCGACATGTTCCACCCGGAGGTGATCGAGCAGGGCGGCATGCTCAACCAGCCATCGGCCTTCAACCCGGAGACGCTTGAAGAAGCCCCTGCAGGCGAGTTTCTGACCCTGGAAGACGAGTTCGCGTACACCGTCTACCAGACCGAGATCGCTCGCCGCTTCAGCTTCATGGCGCAGCCGGTAGCCAAAATCGGCGCGACGCGCACCTCTGCTTACCTGCTTTACAAGCAAGGCATCCTGAACCAGGGCGGCCCGGCGGATATCTTCTCTCGGCGGATTGTAGTGCCCGACGAGTTGGACCTGGCTGTCGACAACCCGTACCTGTACAAATACATGGCCTGCGATGAGTGGCTCATCCCAGCGGATGGCACCAGCGACAACCCCAACTATCTGGAAGGTCTGTGCGCTGCTCCCGCCACCAACCTGTCTGCCACCACCAACGACCTGTGCTACACGACTGCTTCGACCCTGGACGGCGAGCCATCTCAAGAGTGTGTGGATGACTTCCCCTGGGAAGGTGGCGTGGATGACTTCCCCAAAGTGGCGGTGTGGGACCAGTTCGAAGACAATCTGGATGACCAGTCCTGGGAGAACCCCTTCGACGTCGCCAAAGGCCACCGCGGCTTCATTGACGGCGACTTCGTGATGATACTGTACGCCTGGTCGCCTAACTGGAAAGCCAACTCGGTAGGCAATGACAAGTACAACCTGTACATCCGCCGCTCCTTCGACGGCGGGCAGACCTGGACCACCACCCCGGCTGAGCTGGGCGGCACCGGCATCTCCGACTCCATCCTGGATCCATCCCTGTGCGAGAACTTTGGCCTGGGTGGGCAGGATGTCACCACTGTGTGTTACACCTACGGCGCCGGCGAGTTCGAACGCGCTCGCAACGTCTCGCAGCTGATCGGCACCAAGATCACCATCCTCGACCCGCGCTACACCCCCACCGGTGGACTGAAGAAGTGGGTGGTCGCGCCATACGTCGACGAATACCTGGACACCTCTGCATACACCATCGCAGACTACGACCTGTATCGCGACCCGTCTAAGTACTTTGTAGTCTTCGAGACCGGCGACAATACCACCGCTGCCGAAGGCGAGCCGGTGCCCATGGATCTTTTCTACTCACGGGCGACCGTATATGGCGACATCTACGAATGGGAATACGTCGAGCCTACCAGTACGGTTGCCGCCGAATACCGCTGGCCGTGGCTGGAGAAGCAACTGGATGAGCTGTCGGGCGAAGCCGCCATCACATCCAACCCCAGCGGCGATTTCATGTACGCCGACTGGAACCAGTGGCGTGAAGATGAAGAAGAGGTAGTAACCGATAGTGATGTGTGGTTCCGCCGCCTGTTCTACAACACCTGGATCGATGCTGCCCCGACCGCCTGGCTGATTTCCGTCCCGCAGCCGGTCTTTGACTTGAACAGCGAGCTTGTCTTGATTGGCAACGCCAAGGATAACGATCAGTTCGGCTCCGGGGAGAGCATCGTCGAGTATGAGTGGACGATGGATGGAGAAGTGGTCAGCAGCGATCGCTATTTCAAAGCCCCGCCGCGCACCCTCTCCAAGGGCTGGCACGGTTTCGGCTTCCGCGCCAAGGATCATGAAGGCCACTGGTCAAACACAGTGAGCTTCGAGATCTTCGTCGCCGAGACGGTCTACCGGGTGCAAATGCCCTCCATATTGATGGATAAGTAACTTTCGTCCCGATCGGGTAAGGGGCAGTACGCATACTGCCCCTTACCCTCTTTCTTTTGCCAAACGAATGAGTGGAGGGGCAGCCAGTGTTCCCGGCTGCCCAGGAGATCGCAGAAATGCGCAAGACGAACCCGGACATGACAAAACCAGGCGAGAAAGGCCATTCTCACCTGCTCCTGGCCGTTTTCGGGATGGCTGTCGCGCTGATTTTGGGAGTTGGCCTGTACATGACGCTGAATGGAAAGTTCTCACCGGGGCCGGTCTCCGCCGCCAGCTCTCATAACCAGGAGCTGGGCGGCTACGTCTCGCATGCAGAATTCGAGCAGCAGTGCAGCCACTGCCACGCGCCGCTGCACTGCGTTACCGATACGCGCTGCCAGGACTGTCACAGGGACATCGCCGAACAGCGCGCCACCGCCAGCGGGCTGCACAGCCTGCTGCCCGGCACTCAGCGCTGCCAGAACTGCCACAAGGAACATCTCGGGCGCGATGCCACCATCACCGAGCTGGCCTTCGTCAATATCGATCATGAGAAATTGGCCGGTTTCAGCCTCGACCAGCACAGGCTCAACTACGACGGCAGCCCGATGAGCTGCGAGTCGTGCCACAGCAACCAGCAGTTCATGAAGGATACTCTGGACTGCATTAGCTGCCACGCTGAAGCCGATCACGACTACACCTCCAGCCACATCGAAGCATACGGCGCCGGCTGCGTGGACTGCCACGACGGGCAGGACCGGATGATGGCTTTTGATCATAACCAGTATTATGTGCTCGATGGCGGTCATGAAAGCCTGGTTTGTGATGACTGCCACCTGGAGAAGCAGTACGCCAGCACCATGCAAGACTGCGCCGGATGCCATGCCGAGCCGGAGATGCACGCCGGCGTCTTCGGCCTGGACTGTGCGCGCTGCCACGACAGCCTGGCCTGGGCGCCCGCCCAGCTCGTGCAGCACACCTTTGTGCTCGAGCACGGCGACGAAGACATTGCCGGCTGCGAGACCTGTCACGGCGGCACCTATACCGAATACCCGTGCTACAGCTGCCACACTGCCGAGGCCATGCGTTGGGAGCACCTGCTGCTCGACATCCTGGACACCTCCAACTGCATCGCCTGCCACCCCACCGGGCGCGAGGGCGAAGCTGCCGCTGTCCAGATGCAGCCTCACAAAACCGGCGGGCAGGGAATAGAAGTATCCTCTTCGGGTTATTGATCCGCAGAGGCCATGCCTCCTGGTCAGCGAGAGAGCGCTGTGTCTCTCCACCATGACCAAGAAAGGACGGGCAACATGAGGAGAATTTTTAGTATCTTGTTGGTGTGCAACCTGTTCCTGGTTGCACTGCTGGGGAGTATGGTCCTCCTGGCAGAGACCTACCCCCTTCACCCCGGCAGCCTGGCGTACAGCCTGCAGCACACCGCCGAACAGTGGCGGCTCAAGCTGGCTGCAACCCCAGAACGCCGCGCTGATTTTGCCGTCACCCTGGCGGAGCGCCGCCTGGCGGACCTGGCGCTTGTCCGGGAGGATGGCCACGTGCTGGCATCTGTCCAGGCTTTCGACCAGGCGCTCAACCAGGCCATCCTGCAGCTCAGCGAACTGCCTGACCCGGCTGCCGCTTCCCTCTCCCGGCGCATGGACAGCCTGCTGCTGCAGGCCGATATCGTGCTCTCTGCTTTTACTCCAGACGCCGGTATGGCTCAGCTCCAGGATCTGGCGCACAAGGTCGCCGCTTTGCGCGCCACCGAAAACCGCCAGGATCTGGCTGCCCTCGCCCAGCAGACCCCCAGCCTGCCCAACCGCATCACCGCCGAGCTGATCT
>JBGSTO010000050.1:0-2006 GCA_041736465.1 Anaerolineales bacterium
AGCCCGCCGCCTGCCAGGGAATCGGCTTCCAGCACCAGCGTGCGCCAACCGGCCTGCGCCAGGCGGATGGCTCCGGCAAGACCGTTCGGGCCGGAGCCGACCACCACCGCGTCGTATTTTGAGTTGGAGGCCATGCAGTTATTCTAAACCAGGTTGGGAGTATTTCACCGTTTGAAAATTTTGGCGACCAGCCTTCCCGGCAGGCTGAGGGTGGTGCGGATGACGGAGTTGTGCCAGACGTTGCGGGCCTGCGACCATTGCAGCCGGGGATCCACACACACTTTGTTCATCTCCACGGCGGCGCCCTGCACCCCGAACTGGGCGCTCAAGCTGGTGAGCACGCTGCGCCAGATGTTCTCCTGCTGTTTGGAGCCGCCCATCAAGCGAAAACCCAATTCGAAGATCGGGTCATTGGCGCGCGCCAGGGATTGGATCTGGGCGACGGTGACGCCGTCTTCTTCGTAAGCGCTGAAGGTGTTGAAGCCGGCCTCCGGGTGACCCTCTGGCGTCATCACCGAGAAGGAGACATCATCGGCATACAGCACCATCACGCCGGTGGAGACGGGCATGCCGCCGGGGATGCCCGGCAGGGTGGCGTTGATCAGCAGGATCTCGCCGGGCCTGACGCCGCTCAGGGAAGGGTAGAAGCGGCTGTCGGCAGGCATAAGCTCGGGGAGCTTCTCTTTCCACACTTTGACCACCTGCTCGGGGGTGACCCCCTGCAGGCGCACCCGGTAGGTCTTCTGCCAGAGCTGTCCGAAGCCGTTCAGCGGGCTGGTGAGATGCCGGCCCTCCACGTTCAGGTTCATCGCCTCGGCGTGGGCGTCCGTCACTCGCAGCCGGTCGACCGGGCTGGCCCAGCCATCCTGGCGAGGTGAGGTGGGGGCTGGATTAGGGTTGCCGTCCATGATTGTCTCCTGCTCGATCAAGTGCGCGCCTTCTGCCCGAACCGGCTGGATACCCAGCGAACGGGGGTAAGAGCCAGGTAAATGCCGGTGTGAACAGCGGCGTTGTGGCGCACATTACCGGCCTGCGACCACTGCAGGCGCGGATCAACCAGGACATTGGTCTGCATCACGGTTCCCTTGACGCCAAAATGCTGTCCCAGATTCTTGAGCACGGTGTGCCAGTGCTCGTCTTCCATTTTGTGCACAATGCCGATCCTGGCGCCGATCTCGTAGAGCGGGTCGTTGGCGCGGATCAGGGCCTGGATTTGCGCAAGGATGACGCCATCTGCCTCGTGGGCGCTGAAGGTGATCATGCCGCCGAAAATGTGCCCCTCGGGGGTCATAAATGAGAAGGAGACATCGTCGGAGTAGATTACCAGCACGCCGGTGGAAACCAGGCCGTGATCACCAGGGGCGCGGATGCCGTAGGGGCCTGCCAGGTCGAGCACCGCTACCTCGCCCGCCGCGATCCCGCTGGTTGAACCGTAGAAGCGGTTGCTCTTGGGCCAGAAGCTGCCGAACTGCTCCCTCCAGGCTGTCACCACCTGCTTCGGGGTGACCTGGGCATCTTCCAGACGGAGAGAGTAGGTTTTCTGCCACATCTGTCCAAAGCCGCGCAGCGGGCCTGCCAGCCGCTTGCCTTCTACGTTAATATTGATACTTGCCTGGATACCGCCAGATTTCAGGCGATCGACCGGTTTTGCCCAGGCGCCTTCGGGAGTGGGTGTTGGTTCGGGTGTGGTCATGTGTACCTCCAAACAGGCTGGCAGCGCCTCAGGATGCGGCAGCCACGGCTTCGGCGGCGCCGGGGAAGATTGCGATGGCTTCGTTGAGGCGGGTCAATTCGAAAATCTGCTGGTAGTGCTCGGTGAGACCGCAGGCAAACATGGACTGCTTCTGGCGCTGGGCGCGGATCAGAAAGGTGACCAGCAGACCAATGCCGGAGCTGTTCATGTACTCCAGGCGGGTGAAATCGAGGATGATGGTGCGGGTTTTGCCATTGCTGGCTTCGGCGTATGCGTCCATCAGGATCTGTTCGGCAAAGCCGGTTACTTCTCC
>JBGSTO010000088.1:0-13234 GCA_041736465.1 Anaerolineales bacterium
TATGTTTTTCGTCTTTTTCCCGATTGCCGCAATCTGGGTGAACAGCCAGGGACGCGTCACCAGCGCCCAATTGGCCCGCTCTTGGCGCCCGTACTATGCTTCGCCGGAGCCGGCTCGATTTGTAATCGAGGCTTCAGCGGACCTCTTACAGCGCATCTCGGTTGGAGATGAAATTGATTTTGTCTAGGTGACATCATGGATGATGAAATCTATATAAGCTGGCTTCAATTGGTGCTTTTGTCCATAGTGGATTTCTTGCTGGGTTGGAGCATACCGGCGATCTTTGCTCTGGCTCCAGCAGCATGGGGAATGATCCGGCTGTCGGGTTGGATGGTTTTTGTTGCCACCGCGGCTTGCTATCGCTGGTTAGTGCTGTGGAGAGCGGTTAAAAACGAGGGCCGCTGCCAGACGATCAACTCCATGACGATTTATACGTTCTCCACTCTCGGACTGCTTTTCTTCCTGCTGTTCCAGCTGGAACCCGGACAGCTAGTTCATAACCTGCCCTTATTCGTGTTGAACATCGTAACCGGCTCAGCCTGGGGATTGGCAACCGGCCTATTGATGGCATTATTCGCGGGTCGTTTCCGAGCGCCAATGACCAATCCTGAGAGATAATCCACCTGTCCTGCCAGTCAGGATTGGTATGCATGCACAGGTCGCCGGCGAGCAAGAATCGCCAGCGACCTTTTTTATGATCTGTAGCATGCCTGATCTCTAAGAAACCGTTAAATTGTTTTGCAAAGACTTCATATTCTGTGCATAATTAAGTGTAACAGATTGGCAATTATCTCGTTCTTTATAACGAGTGGACAGCCTTACAGAATTGATAGGAATCGACTAGTAGCTGCATGTTTATAGTGACCTGGAAAGGGGAGACGCCAGTGATTACGATTGGAATCATCCACACGCATCAAATCCTGATCGATGCACTGCGGTATTTATTTTGCGATCAAGCAGAATTTAATTTGGTTGGCTCGGCTTCTACGACTGCAGAGGGGCTGAATCTGGTTGAGCGCACAGCACCCTTCGTGGTGCTGTTGGAATACGGGATACCAGGGGGCAGCAGCCTGGATTTAATCGCCAATATTAAGAAATGCAGCCCTGGAACGAATATCATCCTGATGGCTGCCTCTCTCGAAGAAAGCCTCCTGATCCGGGCAGTCAACTACGGCGCCAACGGCTACTTCTGTATGAAAAATTGCCTGGAGGAGCTGCTGGCGACGGTTAGAAAAGTCGCAATGGGCGACATCGCCATCCCTTCCGGATTACTGCTGCGCATGCTGCGGCGCATCCCTCGCGATAAGGCGGTTATGGGTGACTTGGATAACCAGTGGGAAAGGCTGACTGCTCGCGAGATCGAAGTACTGGCATTCCTGGCCGAGGGGAAGACAGGCAAGGATATTGCAGCCGAGCTAAATATTGCCCCGCTTACGGTGCGAACGCACATCCGCAATCTGATGACCAAGGTGGGAGTTCATTCCAGATTAGAGGCGGTTTCGTTTGGGTTGAGGCATGGCTTGATCAACGCATAAGAAAATTTCTCGTTTCTACCCCTGTATATACCTCAATTGCACCAGATGATTTACCTCATCAGGGGGTTTATCGGCGCGCCCGTATTCGCTAAAATAGACATCAGGAGCGTCGATCCCATGGACAACATACGCGTCTGTGTTGTGTATTTCCCCTGGATTTATACCGATATTTTCCAGCAATTATTCCGACGATTTGAGCATGTTACAATCATCGAAAACCACTTTCATGATCTATATCCTCAGGTAAAGAGGAAAATGGGTTGGGATTGTGCGGATATTATGATATTGTCCCTGGATTCCCGCGATACGCCGGAACTCAACCTTCTTCCCCATCAAATGCCGCAAGCTTTGTTGATTGCCTTCTCTCCACAAGGAGATTATGGAATGCAACGCAGGCCAAATGAAAGCCATTGGGAAGTAGTCCGGCCTTTTGGGTTCGAACAATTACTGCAGTTGGTGCGGGAACCGGACAAAGCCTGTATGCTGAACCAATTGCCCCGAAAAGTGAACCTAGAAGATGCAGCAGAATAGCCGGATTCGAAGGGCAAGAGGTGCTGCTGCCTGCCTCATTTTTCTGCTGCTTCTAACCGGCTGTATAACAGCGACGAATAGCCCGGGTGATACGGCGGAAATACTGCCCACCTCAGCCTCCGAAGCAGAAGATCCTACTTCGTCTCCTCTTACCGGGAATTCCCTTGCCTCAGAATCTCCAGGATCGATCGCCAGCCTACAGGATGTAAAAAAAGCTGTCATCTTGATCACCACCGAGGGCAGCTTCATTGACTTCGAAAATGGCGCATCCGTGCATCGCGCCGGCCGGGGAAGCGGATTTATCATCGACCCCAGCGGAATTGCTGTCACTGATAGTCATGTAGTCAGCGGAGCAGAGTCGCTGAAGGTATGGGTGGGTGATGATCTAAATCAAAGTTATCCGGCTGCCGTTCTCGGCATCTCTGAATGCGCTGATATTGCGGTTATCCAGATTGTGGGTGAAGGATTTCCCTATCTGCAGTGGCGCCAGACTCAGGTAGATTCGAGCACCCCGCTTTACCTGGCGGGATACAACCTGGCGGATTCCAGCTTCTCTCTCTCGAAAGGTGTCATCATCTCAACCCGTGCGGCAGGAACTACCACCTGGGCGGCTGTTCCATCCATGCTGCAGTATGACGCGTATCTTGATAAGGGGATTGTGGGCGGACCGGTGGTGGACGCAAGCGGCCAGGTGGTCGGCATGCATCAAGCCAGCAGCGCATTGACGCGGCAGGGGTTTGGCATTTCCAGCGAAATTGCTAGCGAGCTGGTAGAACAGATCCGGAATGGTCAGAGCTCGCAATCGCTCGGGATCAATGGATATTTGAATACCGGCGAGAACGGCGGCCCTGCCGGATTATGGATTTCATCGGTAGCCCCAAGCTCGCCGGCAGACCAGGCGGGTATTCACAGCGGCGATACGCTTGTAAAAATTGGCGATGTGGACCTGGCGCAAGCCTCAAACCTGGGCGCTTACTGCAATCTTATTAACAGTCCGGCGATCCACGAAACCCTAGCCGTGCGGCTTTTGCGTTCGGCTTCCGGCAAGTTCCTGCAAGGCGAGCTCAACGGCGCCGCCATTGTCGATGAAGGCCAGGATGTTCCGGGAACCGCATTGGTTGGGACCGATATCGTCAATCCAGATGCTGCCATACCCGGAGAGCGCATCCTGTCTGCGGAGTTTTCCAACATCGATAACTGGTACTCCTTTGGACTTCCCCTGTCCGATCAATTCACCTTCACGGAGAGGAATTCCAGGCTCTATATTCAGAATAACCGCAAGGACACCACGATTTATGCTCTTCATAAGCTGCCTTTGAGGGCTGATGTGCGGGTAGAAGCCGCTGTCGAGACGGTCGATGGCCCTAATCGAAACAACATCAGCCTGATCTGCCGGGCAACGGAGAAAGGCTGGTACGAGTTCAGCATGAACAGCGGCGGATACTGGTTCATCTGGCGTTATGAGGGCGGAGATTATCAAATGCTGAACAGCGGGGCTTCGTTGAAGATTCATATGCAGAAAGCCGCGAACGTAATCATGGCTACCTGTGTTGGAAAAACCCTGTCCTTATTTGTCAATGACAGCTTGATGGGCATTGTCGAAGATCCCAATGCGCTGGGGGCAGGGCAGGTGGGCGTATCGGTGAGCACTTTCGATATCCCCGGGGCCGGGGTAGAGTTTGACTGGTTCCGGGCTTCCGTCCCTTAAAGGGGAACTTATCTGGCAGTCTGGCGTTTATCCTGTCAGGAGCAATAAGATGGCCTATTTCCCGATGAGTAAAACCGAGCAGGTGATCATTTCCGAGCGTTTTTACCAGGTTGTAGCCCTGCACATCTTTAAGAATATGCTCCGGAAAACGAAGATTCAAGTTCCGCTGCTGCTCGGCATTCACGGCCCTTCTGGCGAGGGGAAAACGTACCAATGCGAGGCTGTCTTGCGGAAGATGGGGGTCAAACGATTCGTGATCTCTGGAGGCCAGCTCGAAAGTGCAACCGAAGGTGAGCCGGCGTATCTGCTGCGCTCGGTTTACGTGAAAGCCAGCGAAGCCATGCGCAGCGGCGAGTGCAGCATGGCGGTGATTTTGTTCAACGATGTCGATACCGGGCTAGGCGATTGGGTCGAAAAATCGAAATATTCAATGAACCAGATCACTCTGTATGGCGAATTGATGCACCTGGTGGATTACCCAAACATGGTGGAAGGGAAAGATACCCTTCGGGTACCGATCATTCTCACCGGCAATGACTTTACACGGCTGTACAAACCTTTGGTCCGCGCTGGACGGATGACATCCTTTGAGTGGATTCCTTCCCTTGAAGAGCGTGCGGAAATCATCAACGCGACCTTCCCGGAACTATCGCGCGAAGAGTGCCGCAGTCTGATCCAGGAATTAAAAGCGAAGGCGATGAAGGATCGCCCTGATCTGAACGGCGAGCTGTCTATCGCCTTCTACACCCATCTGCGCTCCACGCTGATGGATGAAGATTTGTGGCAAATTGTAGAAAGCAGCAGCCTTCAAAGAACGATCGATCAGCTTGTGAAAGGCGACGAGCCCGATCTATCCTTTGGGATCACGTATATGAGAGTGCTCCAAAAAGGACTGCAGCTTGCCAATACCAGTGTATTCGTGAGCCATCACACGCGTAGTTCAACCGCCTGACCCGGGCGAGGACAGAAATGTGCGTGTCCCATTTATAGGAAGCTTCTAAGTCTGCTTGATTTCGGCGATATAGGGCAGAGTGCGGAAGCGGTCGGCGAAGTCCAGCCCGTAGCCCACCACCCAAACATCGGGTATGTCGAAGCCGAGGTAGTCGACCGGCACTTCGACGCTCTCACGGATTTTACGCACCAGGACGCAAGTTTTGAGCGAGGCGGGGTTGCGCCCTTTGAGGATGTTGTACAGGTAGTGCAGGGTGCGGCCCGTGTCGAGGATGTCTTCGACGATGAGCACGTGCTGCCCTTCGATGGGCTCGCGCAGGTCCATCAAGATGCGTACCGCGCCGGAAGTGGTGGACTTGCCGTAGCTGGAGAGGGCCATGAAGTCGACGGTGTGAATGGTATCGAGCTCGCGAGTGAGGTCGGCAAGGAAGATGAAGGCGCCTTTGAGGATGCCGACCAGGTAGATGCGCTCGACGCCTTTGTAGTCCTGGTCGATCTGGGCGGCGAGGGATTGGACGCGCTGGTGGATTTCTTCGGGGGTGATGAGGATGCGCTTGACAGAGGAGGGTAGTCTGGGCATGGGAGGCTCCTTCCAGGAGGTGGACAATCACAGGCTAGTTGACAATAATATTGTACGGGATAATACCGGAAGCGGGCAAATGAGATTCTTAACAAATTGCGGCTGTACGAGGAAGGTTGTTGGAAAGGTCAGACGGCCGGAATCGATTTGACAAACCTGCCGGCTTCATGTTACCCTCTCCATCAATGCCCACCGACCCCGAATCCACCAACCTCTTAAGAGCCCTCTTCGACTTGCAGCGCCAGCAGGATGCGCGGCGACAAGAGACCGCCTCCGCCTCCCTGGATCCGCAGCTGGCCGTGCTGCGCGCCTTCCAATCGGCGCGCCTGCGCCGCACATACGGCGATTTTTTGGATGACCAGAATTCTCGCCAGGTGTGCGAATTTTTCTTGAGCGATATCTATGGGGTCAAGGATTTCAGCCAGCGGGATCTCGACTTTCAACGGCTGTACGAGCTGCTTTCGCGCTACCTTCCGGCTTCGATGCTGCGGGCGCTGAAAGACTCGCTGGAACTGAATCTTATGAGCCACGCGCTGGATACGCAGCTCCTGGATGTGATGGTCAACCAGCTGGGGATGCGCGATCAGGTCACTGCGGAGATGTACTCGCAGGGCTACCGCATTTGCGATAATTACGCAGAACGCAAACACCAGATTGCGCACATGGTGGCGCTGGTGTTGGAAGTAGGGCAGGTAGCGCGACTGCCTCTGGTGGGCGTGACCCTGCGCCTGGCACGCGTGCCAGCCGAACGCGCCGGGTGGGATGAGTTGTACGATTTCCTGTGGCGCGGCTACCGCGCTTTCCAACCTATGAAGAGCGTGCGCCCCTTCGCGATGGCGATACAGGATCGAGAGATGGCGGTGCTGGAAAACCTGATGGGTGGAAAGCCCGCGCCGTTTGACCTTTTATAAGCTGGGCTGAAGCTCCTGGTTCAGGAAGTTGAGCATCTCGGTCCAGGCATCCTGCGCAGGGCCGGGTTGGGCGATGGTCTCGGTGTTGACGAAGGCGTGCCCCACGCCAGGGTAGATGCTGATGCGATTGGCGACGCCGCGCGCCAGCATGGCCTGCTCGAAGCCGCGCACGGCCTGAACCGGGATGCTCCGGTCGTTTTCGCCGTAGATTCCGAGCACAGGCCCGCCCTGATCCATCACGCCCAGCGCAGCCGGGTCGGTGATCGGACCGCTGCCGTAGTAGATGACCGTGGCGGCGACATCCGGCAGCTGGGTTGCCAGGCGCATGACCTGCGTGCCGCCAAAACAGAAGCCCACCGAGCCGATTCTCTGGGGGTCGACCTGCGGTTGCTCCGCCAGGTAGCGGAATGCCGCCTGCAGGTCGGCGCTGATGCGCTGCTCCGGCGTGCTCACGACCAGCCAGACCGCCCGGGAGATCAGCCTGGTCGTGTTTCCCCGGTAAGCGTCGGCAGCCAGGACTGCAAAGCCCTGCTCAGCCAACAAATCGGCTTTTTTGATGATGTCCTGGTTGATGCCGAAAAATTCATGCACCAGCAAGACGGCGGGAAATGGGCCTTCGCCTTGCGGCTGGGTGTAGTAGCCCTGCAGGCTGATGCCATCGGGGCCGCTGAAGGTGACATTGGTAAAATCGGATACCCGCTGGGCGGGGAAGAGGCTGTCGAAGGCGATGATGCCAACAACGAGCAGGACGAGTACCGCCAGCAGCGCGCCGGCAGCGATCAAGATGCGAGTGAGGAGTTTGCGTACGGGCATAATTCACCTTGCTGGATAAGAATGGTAAGATTTATTGTACCCGATAATGGTTTTCGGCTGGGCGAGAGTTGCTCAGGATTGGAGTCAGTCAGGGCATCCTACTGGCGCGGGGGCTGCCACGCCGCCAAAATACGGCGGCTCGCAGCGACACCTCCTTGTGAAAGCCCTGATCCTGCCCGTTAGAGCAGTTGCATTTTTCAAAGACATCGGTTAAAGTACTCGTCACAAGCGAGATCGAGAGGTAAATGATGGGTTTTCATGGCGGCGGATTTTGGAGTTATATGCGCGCAGGCGACGAGAGGCCGCGCGTCACCTGGGCGCTGCTGCAGCGAGTGCTGGGCTATTCGCGACCGTATACGTGGCGGATCGTTGGCTTGCTGCTGGTCATCACGCTGTCATCGGGATTGACATTGCTTACGCCGCTGATCCTGCGGGATTTGATCGACCGCACGATCCCGGAGGGGCAGGTGCAGCGGCTGGTATGGCTGGCGTTGGCGCTGCTGCTTATCCCCGCGCTGGGCGGGGGCTTGAACGTTATCCAGCGCAGCCTGAACGCCAGCATCGGCGAAGGCGTGATCTACGATCTGCGCGTGGCGCTGTATGCCCGCCTGCAGTACATGTCGCTGCGCTTCTTTACCAATACCAAGGTGGGGGAGCTGATGAGCCGCTTGAACAACGATGTGGTCGGGGCGCAAAACGCGATCAGCAATACGATCGTGGGGATCATCACCGACCTGATCCAGGGAGCGGCGGTTCTGGCGGTGATGCTGGCGCTCGAGTGGCGCCTGACTCTGCTGAGTATTGTGATCCTGCCGTTTTTCATCCTGGCGGCGCAGAAACTGGGCTCCCGGTTGAGAGATATTGCCCGCGAGGGAATGGATGCCAACGCGCGCATGAATGCGATGATGAACGAGACCCTGAACATCGGCGGCGCGCTGCTGGTCAAGCTGTTCGGGCGCACCCAAACCGAGGTCACGCGGTTTCAAGCCCGGGCAGCGAATGTGCGCGATATCGGCATCCGCCGCGCCATCACCGGTACGACCTTTTTTGTGATCGTCGGTTTCTTGAGCGCCATCGGCACTGCCCTGGTATATGGTATCGGCGGATACCTGGTGATGCAAGAAATTTTTACGGTCGGCACGATCGTGGCTTTTGGCGCTTACCTGGCGAGCCTGTACTCTGCGCTGCAGGGGCTGGCTTCGGCGCCGGTTGAGTTTGCCACCTCGATCGTCAGCTTCGAGCGGGTTTTCGAGGTGATCGACCTGCCGCGGGATATCCCGGAGAAGGAGAATGCTGTGCAGATCGGCGGCGCGCGCGGCGAGCTTACTTTCGAAAACGTCACCTTCCGCTACGTGGTGGATGAAAAATTCCTGCTCAGCTCGGTGCGCCGCTACGGGCAGGTGGAGGCAGTGACCACGGCGCTCTCGGATGGACTGGCGCCGCGCGAAACCAGCGGGGAGGAGAGTGCTGCGGCAGAAGCCCCCGGACGAAGCCAGGCGCGCGAGACGGCACTGGAGGAGATCTCCTTCCAGGTGCAGCCGGGGCAGCTCGTCGCTCTGGTTGGCCCCAGCGGGGCGGGAAAGACCACGCTCACTTATTTAATTCCTCGCCTGTATGATCCAACCAGCGGTAGAATCCTTCTGGATGGTTACGATCTGCGAGATACCAGCCTGGAATCGCTGGCGGCTCAGATCGGGATGGTTACTCAGGAGACGCATTTGTTCCACGATACCATCCGCACCAACCTGCTGTACGCCCGGCTGGATGCCGCCCAGCAAGAATTGGAAGCCGCGGCGCGGGCTGCCAATATCCATGATTTCATCATGGGGCTGCCGGAAGGCTACGATACGGTGGTGGGCGAGCGCGGCTACCGGCTGAGCGGCGGCGAAAAGCAGCGCATCGCGCTGGCGAGGGTGATTTTGAAAGATCCGCGCATCCTGGTGCTGGATGAGGCTACCAGCCACCTGGACAGCGAGTCGGAGCTGCTGATCCAGGATGCGCTCAAGCGGGTGATGGCGGGGCGCACCAGCATCGTCATCGCTCACCGCCTGAGCACCGTGCTGGCGGCGGATCTGATCCTGGTGATGGATCGCGGCAGGATCGTCGAGCGCGGCACCCACGCCGAGCTGCTCAGGCTGGGCGGTCTGTACGCCGGATTGTACGAGACGCAGTTCAGCCGCGAGAGAGCAGCGGAGGCAGGCACGGCGCAGGCAGCGTTACCGTAAGCGGAGGCATGGCAGCATGGAAGAAAAAGCGGGCGTCCAGATCGGCACGAAGGCTTTCCTCCAATCGCTGGGGATCCTGCTGGCGCTGATGCTGGCAGCGGGGCTTTTGAGCCGCATGCTGCCGGCGGGCAGCTACCAGCGCCAGGTGCTGGAAGGCCGTGAGGTGATCGACCCGCAATCTTATCAGGTGGTGGAAAGACCAGATTACCCCATCTGGCGCTGGCTGACCGCGCCCCTGGAGGCGCTGGCAGGCCCGGACGGGGCGACGATCATCGTGATCATCGTGTTTTTGCTGCTGGTGGGGGTTTCATTTGCCGTGCTGGATCGCACCGGGTTGATCCGGGCGGCGCTGGCGGGTATCTTGAAGCGTTTCGGCACCCGCAAGTACCTGCTCTTGCTGGTGGTCTCGCTGTTCTTCATGTCGATCGGGGCATTTTTTGGTATTTTCGAGGAAGTCATCCCATTGGTTCCGGTGATGATTGCCTTATCTTATTCTCTGGGCTGGGATGCCCTGGTGGGGCTGGGGATGAGCATCCTGGCGACCAACATGGGTTTCTCGGCGGCAGTGACCAACCCCTTTACGCTGGGGGTAGCGCAGCGCCTGGCGGGGCTGCCGCTCTTTTCGGGTGCGGGGCTGCGGGTGCTGATCTTTGCAGCCGTTTATGGGGTGTTCGCATATTTCCTGGTGGGTTATGCCCGGCGAATCGAGCGCCGCCCTGAAGACTCGCCGGTGTATGCGGAGGACAGATCCGAACGCGTCAAGTATTCGCTTCGCAAGCTTGATGAGCATCCTGTGAATCCTGCCTATCTCGGCAGAGCGGGCCTGTGGCTGGCGGCAGCGCTGGTGCTGATCCTGCTGGTGCTGCTCGGTTCGCCATTTGTATCAGCGCTGTCGGCGATCTCGCTGCCGCTGGTGGGGCTGCTGTTTTTCGTTGGCGGAATGGGTTCGGGTTTTCTCTCCGGTGCGGGAAGCCGGCAGGTGTGGACTGCGGCGCGGGATGGTATTGTGGGCATCCTGCCAGCCGTTCCGCTGATTCTGATGGCTGCCAGCGTCAAGCATATTGTGTCTTCGGGAGGCGTACTGGATACGATCCTGCACCAGGCGGCGGGCGCTATTTCCGGCGCCAGTCCGTTTGTGGCTTCGATACTGATCTACCTGGTGGCGCTGGGCATCGAGTTCTTCATCGGCTCCGGCTCGGCGAAGGCATTCTTGCTGATGCCGATCCTGCTGCCGCTGGCGGACCTGGTGGGCGTTACCCGGCAGGTGGCGGTGACCGCTTACTGCTTTGGGGATGGTTTCTCGAACCTGGCATACCCCACCAACCCGGTGCTGCTGATCGCGCTGGGCCTGACCGTGGTCAGCTACCCGAAGTGGCTGCGCTGGACGCTGAAGCTGTGGTTCTTCGTTGTACTCATGACTATTTTATTCCTTGGTCTGGCAGTTTGGATTGGATATGGGCCTTTCTAGCGATTCGGAACTCATCCACCAGATTTCACCAACGCGCATCCCGGCTTTGTTCCCGCGCAGCTACGAGGGCTCGCGGGCGCGCTTCCGGCGCAACCTGGATAAGGTGAGGCAGTTTTGGCCGCAGGCGCGTTTACGCTCGTACCGCCTGGAAAGCGATGAAGAGCTGACCATCGACTGGATCGAATCGCCGGCGCGCCGGCGCAACGACCGGCTGCTGGTGATGTCCCTGGGCGAGCACGGCATCGAAGCCTATGTGGGTGCAGCCATCTTGCAGGTGCTGCTGGACGAGTTCATGCCCCGCCTGCAGCCGGAGCGCACCGGGCTGCTGCTGCTGCATGCCATCAACCCGTGGGGGATGAAGTATTGGCGGCGGGTGAACCAGGCTAACGTGGACCTGAACCGCAATTTTATCTGGCTGCCGGGGTCATCCGGCAAGACCCAGGCCTGGCCCGGGCAAAAAAGCGCCGGGAGTTTCAACCCCGATTATGCTTTGCTCTCCGGGTTTTTGAATCCGGCAAAAGAGCTGAGCAGCCGTTTGGAAGGAAATGCCCGCTTCTTGCAGGGGCTGGTGCGGGCGCTGGCAGTACTGGGGGCGCGGCGGCTTGCGGATGCCGCCTTGCAGGGGCAGTACCACGAGCCGCGGGGAATTTATTTCGGCGGTGCAAGCCACCAGCAGGAGACGCGCCTGCTCATGGATTTATTCCGCGAGCAGTTTGACCTGTACGATCAGATCCTGCACATGGATCTACATACCGGCTACGGGCCGCGCTACCAGATGGGCCTGGTCAATTCGCCGCTGGATCCACGCCCGCCGGAGTGGTTTATGCAGCACATGGACTACCCGCTGGTCGTGCGCAGCGGCGGCAGCGAGTTCTATCAAATCCAGGGGGATATGATCGATTATGTTTACCAGCTCGTGCAGGAAGAATATCCGGACAAAGGGCTGTATGCCACAACCTTCGAGTTCGGGACGCTGGGTTCGTCGCTGTGGGCCAGGCTGCGCAGCTTACGCGCCACGATCTTCGAGAATCAGGTGCACCACTACGGCGCGTTCCACCCGCGGGTGCGTGAGTTCGCGGCGCGTGAGCACCGAGAACTGTTCTTTCCACAGGAAGCGCGCTGGCAGGCGAAAGCGGTAGCCGATGCGCGCCGGGCGATACAAGGGATCCTGCAGGCTGAAGGCTTCTTCATTTCTCGAGAAGCGCCCGGATGAGATGAGCCTCCCCCGGTCTGAATTCTGGAAAGGCATCCGCGACGAGCTGCCGATTCTGGTGGGTGTCATTCCGTTTGGCATCATCTACGGTGTGCTGGCGATCGATGCCGGGTTGGCGCCGGCGGAAGCGCAGGCCATGTCGGCGATCGTGTTTGCTGGCTCGGCGCAGTTCATCACTGCGCAATTGTTTGCCGGCGGGGCACCGGCGCTGGTGATGGTGCTGACCGGCGCAATCGTTAATTTGCGGCATATGCTGTACAGCGCCTCGGTGGCGCCTTACCTGCGCTACCAGACGCTGCGCTGGAAGCTGCTGCTGGCTTACCTGCTGACCGATGAGGCCTACGCGGTGGCGATCCTGCACTTACAGTCCTCTCGATCTTCCGATCTTAAGCTGGAGGCGCCAGCCAATCCGCAAAACAGCCGCCACTGGCATTTCCTGGGCGCCGGCCTGGCGCTGTGGAGCACCTGGCAGTTGAGCACAGCAGTAGGGGTTTTCATGGGCGCGCAGGTTCCGGAGAGCTGGTCGCTGGACTTCACCCTGCCGCTGACCTTCATTGCCCTGGTGATCCCTGCGCTGCGCGATCGCCCGGCGATTGCCGCGGCGCTCAGCGCAGGTGTGGTGGCGCTGGCGGCTTATGCTTTGCCTTTCAAGCTGGGCTTGATGCTGGCGGCGCTGGTGGGGGTGGGTACGGGGATGCTGCTGGAGCAAAAGCGATGAATATCTGGCTGACCATGCTGGTGCTGGGCGTGTTGACCTACGGCATTCGTCTTTCGTTTATCCTGCTGATGGGCAGGTTTCAGGCGCCGGATTGGGTGCTGCGCGCCTTGCGTTTCGTGCCGCCGGCGGTGCTGACGGCGATTGTCTTCCCGGAAGTGTTAATGCCTTCCGGGCAGCTAAATATCTCAGCGGGCAACGAGCGCCTGCTGGCGGGATTGCTGGCAGCCGTGGTCGCCTGGCGCACCAAAAATGCGGTGCTGACGGTGGTGGTGGGGATGGCGGTTCTGTGGCTGCTGCGCCTGGCAGGTGGGCTGTGGGGAGGTTGAGTATATGGGCAGCGACGAACGCCTGATCCCCGCAGAGCGAGCCCAGGCGGAGATCCTGGTGGTGAACTCGCGCTTTATCGCCACGCTGGGGCCGGCATTCAGTGTAGAAGAAGCGCGCCTCTTTATTGCGGCGGTACGCCAGGAACACCCGGATGCCACACACAACGTGCCGGCTTTCGTGATCGGACACGGCGCCTCGCTGACCACGCACTGCAGCGACGACGGCGAGCCATCCGGCACGGCAGGGCGCCCGGC
>JBGSTO010000089.1:0-4992 GCA_041736465.1 Anaerolineales bacterium
CCTGGCTGCATGCCCAATGCGGTCTCTCGGCAGCGCGGCACATGGGCTCGACGGCTGCAGTGCTGGCGGGCGACGTGCTGGCGCGCCTTCCGGCGGTGCTGGCGCAATTGTAGGGCCGGCGGTAAGCTGATCCATTTTAAAAAAATCAGGGCCGGCATACAGCCGGCCCTGGGCAAGTTAACAGCTTGCCCTACAAAGGTCATTCCGGTTTTCAATTGGCTCAGGGCAGGACAGCTGCCTGCCTGATTATCGTCTACGCAGGCTCTTCTCCGGCGGTTGCATCGTCGCTCTTGCGGCGCACGGCTTTCTTGCCGGATTCAACCGCGGCTTCGAAGCGCTGTTTGCCTTCTTCCACCACTTCCTGGCCCTTGCTCTGCAGCTCTACGGCGCGTTCGCGGGTCAGGCTGGCAAGCTCTTCGGCGCGCTTGCGGGCGTCATCGTAAGCTACTTCGGCGCGCTTTTTCGCCTCATCGACAGCCTTCTCGGCGCGTACGCGCGTCTCTTCGGCGGTCTCGGCGGCTTTGTCACGCAGCTCGATGCCCTTTTCACGGATGACTGTGCGGGTCTCCTCGCCAGACTGCGGCGCAAGCAGCAGCGCAACGGCTGCGCCCACAAGTCCGCCGATAAAGAACCCAGCCAGGAAGTTCCCAAAATTGCTATCTTGATCGGACATTTGCTTCACTCCTTATTCTTTGCTCGGGGGATTAGTCGGTTTTTTGCGCAGCAGGCCCAGCACCGACAGCAGCTGCTGCAGGCCCGCAGTGTACTCGTTCAGCTTGATCACCGGCTCTACCAGGTTGTCGCTTAGGAAAGCAGTCGTACCGCGCAGTGTACTGACCGTTTCGTTGGTCGAATCCAGAATTGGCTTGATCTCGTTTTGCAGCAGGTTGATCAACCGGGCGATTTGCACGATCAGGATCACCAGCACCAGCATCAACAGCAGTGATTCCAATGCCATGAAGATGATGAAAATATCACGGATTTTGGCGGTATCGGTGCTCGGCAGCGTCAGCGCCCAGATGCTGGCGAGCAGCCCTGCCAGCAGGAGCACCACCACGGCAACAATGCCGATCATGGCGTTGCGTTGGCTGCGCTGCATTTCCGGGTTAGTGGACTCGTTGGATGATGGAGCTAAAGCAGGGGGCGGGGGCTGATCCATATGCGAAAATTGTACCACAAGCTGTGCGAATTCAAGCTCATACCTTGATTTTTCGGCTATTGCCTTTATAATCTTGATTGCTTTCCACCAAGGAGCCGTATGGATAAGATTGATCGTGCTATTCTCGATATGCTTCAGGATGATGGGCGCAAACCCTTCACCGAAATCGCGCATACATTGGGCGTATCTGAAGGTACGGTGCGCAACCGTGTTTCGCGCCTGATCGAGGATAGAGTGCTGCACATCGTCGGCATGGTCGATCCGGCAGCCCTTGGCCTGCATACCCCGGCGGTGGTAGGTGTCACCGTCCAGCCTGCCAGAGTGGATGATGTCGCCCAGGCGATCGCTGCGTTTCCCGAGGTCACCTACCTGATCATGGTCTCCGGCGAGTTCGACCTGTGGGTCGAAGTGCAGTGCCGGGATCGCGACCACCTGGCGACGTTTTTGAACGACCGGCTGCTGCGTGTGCCCGGCGTGGTGCGCACCCAGACCTTCATCACCCTGCGCAACTACAAACTGGCTCACGGCGCGCCGGGCGTCGAAGCATAAGTACATCCTCTATACCCGCCGCGAACGGCAAGCGCGGCATGTGGGGCTGCTCCCCGTTACCGGGTGTTTGATACCGGGGCAGCTTTGCAGAAACCAGTGTCTGGAGACCTGCAAGCGAAGACGGCAGGTCTCTTGTGCTGATTTCGGCCGGTCATGCGGGTGCCCCCCGTTCGCTGCGTTGAGGATGACAGAGCAATAAAGGAGATTGGAGTTGTATGCGGTCGAACTTAAAGAGGTTGTCAAGCATTTTGGCAGTGTGACGGCGGTTAACCGCCTGTCGCTGCAAATCGCCGATGGCGAATTTTTCTCGCTGCTGGGACCTTCCGGCTGCGGCAAAACGACTACCCTGCGTTTGATCGCCGGGTTCGAGATGCCGTCAGCCGGCGAAATTTTTATCGGGGGGATCGAACAGGGCTACCTGCCCGCCAACCAGCGCCCGGTCAATACCGTCTTTCAGCATTACGCCCTCTTTCCGCACATGAACGTGGCTCGCAACGTTTCCTTTGGTCTGGAAATGCAGGGCGTACCCCGCAGCGAGACCCAACGCCGTGTGGGCGAGGCCCTGGAAATGGTTCACCTTTCAGGGTTGGGGAACCGCAAACCCAAACAGCTTTCCGGTGGGCAGCAGCAGCGCGTGGCTCTGGCACGCGCCCTGGTCAACCGTCCCAAAGTGCTGCTGCTGGATGAGCCGCTGGGTGCGCTGGACCTTAAGCTGCGCAAAGCCATGCAGGTGGAACTGAAAGCCCTGCAGCACCAGGTGGGCATCACCTTTATCTACGTCACCCACGATCAGGACGAAGCCCTGACCATGTCCGATCGCATCGGGGTGATGCACAAGGGCAGCCTGCTGCAGGTGGGGTCGCCCCAGGAAGTGTACGAGGCTCCCCGGAGCCGCTTCGTTTCCGATTTTATCGGTGAAACCAACTATCTCAGCGGGCAGATCAGCGCGCTGCACCCGGATGAAGCCGCGGTGCAGGTCAGCGGTGTGCCTCAAGAAGTGCGCGCCCAGATGACCAACGGGCTGCGCCTGGGGCAGCAGGTGACAGTGGCCTTCCGCCCGGAGAAAGTCTACCTGAGCGGCGGCGCCCAGGGCCGCGGAGAACCTTTACCACCCGGCAATGCCCTGCCGGGGCAGGTGGCGGATGTGGTGTATACCGGCTCGAGCACCACCTACCTGGTGCGCCTGGACAACGGGCAGCAGGTGATGGCGCGCCTGCAGAACGTCGAAGCCCGCCCGGATACGCGCTACCACAGCGGCGATGCGGTCACCATCACCTGGCCGGTGCAGGCCAGCAAGGCGTTTGCCGAGTAGCCCATGAGATTCTCTCAATCCTTACGACGCCACCCCGCGCTGGCAGCCTGGCTGCTGCTGCTTCCGGCTGCCGGCTGGCTGGCCTTGTTTTTCATCGCCCCGTTATTCATCGTACTGGCCTTCAGCTTCATGCAGGCGGCTACCTACGGCGGCGTGGAAGCGATCTTTACGCTGAGCAACTATGCCCGCGTCTTCGACCCGCTCTACCTGGGCACCTTTCTGCGCTCGCTGTACATCGCCGTCGTTACCACCAGCCTTTGCCTGCTGCTGGGCTTCCCCCTGGCGTATTTCATCTCCACCCGTTCGCAGCGCAGCCGCTACGCCCTGCTGCTGGCGTTGATGGTGCCTTTCTGGACCAACTTTCTGATCCGCACCTACGCCTGGCTGACCATTCTGCGCACCAACACCGGCCTGATCAACGGCACGCTGCTCTCGCTCGGCATCATCCAGGAGCCGCTGCCGCTGTTCGGCAACGACTTCGCCATCATCCTGGGGCTGGTCTACGGCTGGTTGCCCGATATGGTGCTGCCCATCTTTGCCGCGTTGGACCGCCTGGACCGTAGCCTGCTGGAGGCCGCCAGCGATCTGTACGCCCCGCGCTGGCGGGTTTTCCTGCGGGTGGTTTGGCCGCTGGCGCTGCCGGGCGTGGTGGCAGGCTCCATGCTGGTGTTCATCCCATCCTTGGGCGCCTTCGTTATCCCTGCCATCCTGGGCGGCGGCAAATCGTTGATGATCGGCAACATCATCAGCAACCAGTTCCTGACGGCGCGCGATTGGCCCTTCGGCTCGGCGCTGTCGATCTTGATGATGGTTTTCATGCTGGCAGCCACCCTCATCTACTTCCGTTCGGCTGCCCGATCGCAGGAGCCGCCTGCGCTGCAGCGGGAGATTGATCTATGACCGCGCCCAGCTTCTCGAACAGCTCCACCTGGGCTAAATGGAGCGCCCGCCTGTCCAGCTTCTCCCTCTCCTCCTACGGCGTGCTGGGCTATCTGTTCCTTTACCTGCCAATCCTGATCCTGGTGGTGTTTTCCTTCAACGATTCGCGCTCGGTCACCCAGTGGGTTGGCTTCTCCACCCGCTGGTACGGCGAGATGCTGGCAGACGACCAGGTGATCCTGGCGCTGTGGAACAGCCTGTTCGTCGCCGGTGTGTCCACACTGATCTCCACAGTCATCGGCACGCTGGCGGCGGTGGCGATGGAGCGCTACCGCTTTGCAGGCCGCTTTGCTATAGATGCCGTGCTGTACCTGCCGATCATCATCCCGGATATTGCCATGGCGATCATGCTGCTGATCTTCTTCAATCAAAGCGGCATCGGCTTCGAACCCTGGCGCCTGGAGCTGTTCGGTCTGCGCCTGGCAGTGCCGTATTCGGTGATCATCGGGCACGTGGCTTTCAACATCTCGTTCGTCGCCGTGGTGGTGCGCGCTCGCCTGGCGCAGATGGATCTCAGCCTGGAGGAAGCCGCCAGCGACCTGTACGCCAATTCCTGGCAGACCTTCTGGCGCGTGACCCTGCCGGTGATGCTGCCCGGCATCATCGGCGGCGCGCTGCTGGCATTCACCCTGTCGCTGGATGACTTTGTCATCACTTTCTTCACCAGCGGGGCGGGTTTCAACACCCTGCCGGTGCGCGTCTACGGCATGATCAAGAAAGGCGTCACCCCCAAGATCAACGCCGTCTCCACACTCATGCTGGCAGGCTCGCTGCTGCTGGTATTCATTTCGCTGATCGCCCGGCGCGGTGAGAAAGACCCCACCGCCGACCTGGGACTTTAGACTCTCTGGAGGAAGCTCATTTGAACGCCAAGAAACGAAACCTTGTACTGCCTGTAATTGCCGGTTTGCTGGCTGCCAGCCTGCTGTTAGCCGCGTGCGGCGCTCAGCCGCCAACCCCCGCTCAGCCGGAAGCCACCCTGCCCGCGGCCCAACCCACCGCCGTTGAAGCGCCGGCAACCGAACCGCCGCCT
>JBGSTO010000102.1:0-4853 GCA_041736465.1 Anaerolineales bacterium
TGATCAGCAGCGCCAGCATGGCGTACTGCTCCACGCGGATGCCCGCCCGGCGAGCCGCCGCCGGGCTTAACCCTACCGCCCGGATGCGATATCCGAGCGTCGTGCGCCACAGCAGCACCCACACCAGTACTGCTACCACCACGCCCAGCAATACACCCAGGTGCAGGCGGGTGGGCACCAGGCGCGGCAGGTCAGCCGCGGCTGGAAAACGCGCCGTCTGGGGGATGAACGATCCATTCTCGATCTGCACCGGGTCCATGATCGGCCCGCTGAGCAGATAGTTCATCAACTGCACCGCGATCTGGTTCATCATGATCGTGGTCAGGATCTCATTGACGTTGAAATAGGCTTTCAGGAAACCTGCGATTGCCCCCCACACCGCCCCTGCCAGGAAGCCGAGCAGCAGACAAAGGGTGATCAAGGCCCAGGCGGGCCAGGTGGTGAACGTCAGCGCCGCCAGGGTGGCAGCAAGCGCTCCCACCACAAGCTGTCCTTCCCCGCCGATGTTGATCACTCCCCCGCGAAACGCCACGCAGATGCCCGCGCCCACGAACAGCAGCGGCGTGGCTTTCACCACCGTGTCTGCGATGGCATTCATGCTTCCAAATGAGCCGTCGATCAGCGCAGCATAAGCCTCGATCGGGTTGGCGCCCAGCAGCAGCAGCATCAGCGCGCCAAGCACGAAAGCTGCCAGTGCCGCCAGGAAGGGTATCGACGGTCCCAGCCAATTGATCGGCTTTATTTTTTTGATTTGTTGCATCCAGAACTCCTGAAACGCGCTTTGCTGGTCAATACAACCTTGCTATCTGGATGTATATATTTTTTCTCAGCCGTCATGCTGAGCGAAGCGAAGCATCTCGCCTGCCGGCTTGCGAGACCCTTCAGTCGCACAGAACGCTCCTTCAGGGTGACACAATCCTGTAGTAGACCCTTCGCTCCGCTCAGGGTGACAAGACAGCTTAATCTTGAACGATCCAGGTACCGGTTTCGCCCTTTAAGGCTCTGCCGATATTCTTTGGATCGGTGATCAGCGCCTGCTTGCCGCCGTTTTCCAGAAACCGGATGATCGCCTGGATCTTCGGCGCCATGGAGCCTTTGGCAAAATGCACGCCTTCAGCCAGGTAGCGCTTGGCTTCCGAGAGGGTCATGCGGTCGATCCAGCGCTGGTCGGGCTTGCCGAAGTTCAATGCCACCTTCTCGACCGCAGTAGAGATCAGCAGCAGATCGGCGTCGATCAGTTGAGCCAGCAGGCTGCTGGCATAGTCCTTGTCGATCACAGCCGCGGTGCCAACGTACTCGTGGTCGCTGGCGTCGATGACCGGAATACCGCCGCCGCCCACGGTGATGACCACCACGCCAGCCTCGATCAGCAAACGCACGGCATCCAGCTCGACGACTTCCTTCGGCAGCGGAGAAGCCACCACGCGCCGCCAGCCGCGACCGGCGTCTTCGACCACGTTCCAGCCCAATTCACGTTCACGCTTCTTGGCATCGGCCTCATCCATGAATCCGCCGATGGGCTTGCTGGGATTCTTGAATGCCGGGTCATTCTTGTCCACCATCACCTGCGTGATCACGGTTGCCACCGGCTTCCTGACGCCGCGGCGGTACAGCTCGTTCTGCAGGGTTTGCTGCAAGGCATACCCAATCGCGCCCTGGCTGTCTGCACCGCACACCTCCAGGGGTATCTCGTGCAGGCCTTCGACGCGATGGGCAATTTCAGAGCGCCGCAAGATGAACCCTACCTGAGGGCCATTGCCGTGACCGATGGCGACGTCCCAGCCGGCTTCGATCATATCAGCGATGTGATAAGTGGTCTCCCTGGCTGCCTCGTACTGATCTTCGACGGTCTGGTGATCCTTGTCCTTGATCAGTGAGTTTCCGCCAATTGCTACGACAGCTACCTTGCGTGTGCTCATCATTTACCTCATCGTCAAAGCCATGACGGCTTTCTGAGCGTGCAGGCGATTCTCGGCCTCATCGAAGACCACCGAGTTGGGGCCGTCCATGACGGCGCTGGTGACCTCGACGTCCCGGTCTGCTGGCAGCGGGTGCATGTAGATGGCATCGTCCTTCGCCAGCGCCATCTTGCGCTCGTCGGTGATCCAGTCTTTGTACATATCCTGGATGCGCTTGCCTTCGGTGGCGTCCGTGGTGGTCAGCAGTGGACCCCAGGACTTGGCATACACCACATCCGCATCCTTGAAGCCCTCTTCCATATCATGGACGACTTCGAAGCTGGTCTTGTATTTGCGGGCCTGCTCGCGCGCCTGCTCCATGATATCTGGCATCAGCTTGAACTCCGGCGGGTGCGACAGCACCACGTCCATACCAAAGCGCGGCATCTGCAGGATCAAAGACTGCGGCACGGAGATGGGCTTCAGGTAAGAAGCGGCGTAGGCCCAGGATACCACAATCTTGCGGCGGCGCAGATCGCGGCCTTTCTTCTCGATGATGGTCATCAAGTCTGCCAGGCACTGGAAGGGATGGTAGATGTCACACTGCATGTTGAGAATCGGCACACGCGAGGCTTCAGCCACTAAGTTCAGGTAGCGGTTGCCCACGCCCCATTCCACGTGCCGAATGGCGATGCCGTCGAAATAGCGCCCGAAGATCTCGCCCATTTCTTTTTCGGTGTCGCCGTGCGCGATCTGGGTGGTGCGACTCTCGATGAAGGCGCCATGCCCACCGAGCTGCGCAATACCGGCCTCGAACGAGCCGCGCGTGCGCGTGCTGGAGAAGAAAAACAGCATTGCCAGGACTTTATCCCGCAGGTAAGCGTGCGATTCGCCCAGGGCGCGCTTGCGCTTCAGGTCGAAGGCCACTTCTAATACGGTTTCCACTTCCTCTTTGCTGAAATCGAGATCGCCGATCAAATCTCGGTTGCGTAAATCGGTCTGCATAAGAAATTCTCCTTAATTAAGCTTTACCGCGAAGACGCGAAGAACACAAAGAAAAAAAGCCTGAAACACGAAGATCACGAAGAAAGAACATAAGGACCACAAAGATTCATTAAATAAAAGCCTTTGTGAACTTTGTGCCTGCTTTGTGTCCTTTGTGTCGGTCATTTGTTCTTCGCGCCTTTGCGCCTTCGCGGTTTATCTTTTATTACCGGCAGCCCGCAGCCCTATTCCATCGCGCCAAGAACTAACGCCAGCAGGGTCATGCGCATGACCACACCGTTGAAAGCCTCCTGCCAGTAGCGCGACCAGCGGGTGATATCCACGTCGGGGGGGATTTCATCCATGCGCGGCAGCGAGTGCAGCAGGATCGCATCCGGCTTGGC
Source organism: Anaerolineales bacterium (assembly GCA_041736465.1). Classification (GTDB taxonomy): domain Bacteria; phylum Chloroflexota; class Anaerolineae; order Anaerolineales; family UBA4823; genus JAJUJL01. The sequence goes on from JBGSTO010000102.1 coordinate 3,287, forward strand.
CTTGGTCGCCAGCAGCTCGCGGGTGATCTTGTAATTGGCGGGCGTCATACCAATATCGCCGGCGCGCTCGTCACGCGACTTGGTGTAGTCCGGCTGTACCACCGGCTCGACCAGGATGACATCCGCATCGGCGATCGCCTGCTCGACGTGCTCGACCTCTTTGAAGTCCAGGCTGTACTGGCGCAGCTCAGCCTTGAAATCTTCGGTCAGGGACATATCCGGAGGTGAAACGAAGGTAATCGGGCAGTCGAACTGGCTCAGACCGTAGCCCAGCGAGTGCATGGTGCGCATGCGCATATCGCCGACTGCCAGCCATTTGAGCCCGTCGATGCGGCCCTTTTCGACCAGCACCGTGTACAGGTCGGTCAGGATCTGGGTGGGGTGTTCGCCCCAGCCGTCGCCGCCGTTGATGATCGGCACCGAAGCCCACTTCGCGGCCTCGTGCGGGGCGCCCTGCTGGAAGTGGCGCATAACGATCACGTCGCCGTAGAACTCCAGCATCTTGACCGTGTCCTTGATCGACTCCTGGTAGAAGTCGCCGGCACGGGTCATCTTGGCGTCGGAGAAACCGGTCACGTGACCGCCCAGGCGGTGCATGGCGGCTTCGTGCGCCAGGCGGGTGCGTGTGCTGGGCTGGTAAAATGCGGTGACCAACGTTTTTTCTTTGAGCATGTCCACATTGCGCCGCCCACGCGCGATTTCTTCCATTTGACGGGCAACATCGAAGACGTGAAAGAATTCATTGCGTTCGAATTCTTTCAGAGATAGGATATCTCGACCTGCAAAGCTACGCATTTCATGCCTCCTGATCAATGTAAATGTAGTAGATATGTCTCGTTACTGCTGCAGCGCCCTGCCGGTTGAATCCTGTGGGCATTACAAGCCAATCCTTCTCACAATGTGAAACCGGAAACAGCCGGGCAGGAAATAACTGAAAGAGTAATCGATCACCTGGTTTGTGGTTGTGTACAACGATGCAGTAAACAGCAGCAGCACGTCGCCGCGCTGCAGCCCCATCGCCCGCGCCACGTTTACCGGCGCAGGCACAGCATTGACCTCGGTACGCGAAGCTTCCAGGGGTGGATTGCCGCGCCGGATCAATAAATCTAAAACCGACCCGGTAAAACCGGAAGAAAGCTCTTCTGGCGTGAGGGCATCATCGGGTAAGATGTCCACCAGGAAAGCTACCGGGCTTTCTTCAGCGAGAATTACGCGGGAGATGGACACAATGGTGCTTTCGTCATCAATCCTTAATGCGTCTGCTTCCTCCTGTGTGGCGGGTCTTTTTTCGCATTTCATTTCCCCCATGGTCACAGCCAAACCAATGCGCTGCGCCAGTCGTTCGATCGATTCCAACGCCTCGAGACCAGTCTCGATCACCTGTGACGGGTGGATGACGTAGGTGCCCGAACCCTGCCTGCGGCGGATCAAGCCTTGCGTCTCGAAGGTGCGCATGGCCTCGCGCAGCGTGGCGCGCGAAACGCCCAGCGTGCGCGCCAGCTGCGGCTCAGACGGCAGCCTGGCGCCGGCATCCGTACTGTGGATCAGGCTCCACAAATCTTCGTGA
>JBGSTO010000159.1:0-20583 GCA_041736465.1 Anaerolineales bacterium
AATTTATTTAAACTCACTTTAAATCCCCTGCATGTTCCGGATAGCTATCCGGAACAGATCGGATAGCTAAGTACAAGGAGGAAGCTGACCGAAAAATACAATTCCTTTATTCTATTCTTCTGGGAACAGACCTGAAAAACAGCAAAATCATATGAGACATCTACTCGGTGCAAACGGCATGATAGTTTGGTTCTGTTTACGCCTTCCAATGAGAGGCGCAAAGGAGGAATACTATGTTATCAGTCGAACTTGACATCTTCTCTGGTATGCCCAATCCTACCTGGGTATTGTCCGAGAAAGAAGAGGCGCAGCTGGTTGATAGAGTGATGGCTGACAAGTCCTTAATGCTGCCACTGCCTGCAGACACCGGAGGATTGGGGTATCGTGGGTTTATTGTTTCTGCAATGTCAGAAGATAACCAAGCATGGCATAAGGCTGGGCTTCCTTCAACATTCCGTCTAGGCGGTGTGTATGACGCGGAAAAAAGCGCTGCTCTGTGGCTCTTAGATACATCTGAAAAACCAAACACAGAAGTGGAGGATTATTTACGGGGGATTGTGCAGTCCTCCATTCTGGAACAATTCGATTCAGATTCCTTCGCTCCAGAAGGTTATGGCATGAGTTGTGCTAGTAATTATTTTACAAGCGACGTCAACTTCAGTTTTTGGAATGGATCTTCCTACATCAGCAGGAACAATTGTTACAACTATGCCTCGAATTATCGTTCGAACACCTTCGCGCAACCGGGTAGAAAAGCAGGCAGGTTATTTTCATCTCCTCCATCATGCGGTACTGTCGGGCCGGCGGTTCGCGCCGACGGCTACGTTGATGCTTGCCTTGGTGGAACGGCGAAGAATATCACAATCTGCCTTGTTATTTGGCCGGATAAAGATTTTCACTTCTACAGGTTGTGCACAAATGGTCATTGGTGTCATAAACCGGGTCAAACAGCTGCCCGCAACTATGACAACTCTGGTAGACTCATCACAAATCCGCAAACCTGTAACCGTGGATACTACACCGTGTTTTGCGAATATTTTTATGCCAACTCGTATGTTGTCGTTAGTTGAAATAGAAGTACGTAAGATGGGACAATGATGCGATGTCCGCATTTACCTCCAAGCACAAAGTCTGGACACTGGCAGTAGTTTGGGCTTTAGTAATTCTAATGTTATTCGGTTTTGCCGCTTGCAGGGGAAATAAGGAGATGGGAAATCCGAAGATGAGCGCGACGGTGATGTTAGATATTTTCTCGGGGGTCCCGAACCCTTCCTGGCCATTGTCAAATGGAGATGCAAGCATCTTGGTAGACATGCTGGATGCTCTAGAAAGGGGGCAGCCGTGCGACTTGGCTGAGCCTCTTGGTTATCGGGGGTTTGAAATAAATATTACGGATTCCGATAACTCCTCAGGGCGGCACTTCAAGGTATTGGGCGGACAGGCCAAAGACCTTTCGACCGGGTTGTGTTATTCCGACCCTGACAAGAAGATCGAGAAGCTTCTCCTCGAAACCAGCATTGCTCAAGTAGACGAGGATACCTATACCCTAGTGAAAACGGAGGTGTGGAGTGAAAACCAATAATTTTAAAATTGCTGTGACGCCAAAGATAACTCGACGAGACTTTCTCAAAGCCTCTACCTCATCGCTTCTAGCCTTTATGGGTATTGTCTACCTACCATCTCGTGCTTTTCTGAAGAGGCCTCCCGAAAAGAGAACTGGAACGGTGAAACTGGATAGTTGGTTGCTGGAAACAGGGAGGGAAGAGTTGGATCCAATCTTGTTCACCGTTGTACGGAAAGCACAGGGTAGAACACCCTAGCTATCGTTTGATTTAATGCTGCTTCTGGATATCTAGTTCAGTAAGTAACAATCCCCCGGTAGCGTAAAGATTACAGAAGAAGTTGTGTCTAAATTAATGGCTCTGTGGAATAACACAGAGCCCATTAATCTATTGACTAATTAACGCCGCTTTTTTTAGACTTAATTCAATTTGGTGGCCAGTCAGACTCGCTTGCAAATATCCAACGAGTAGATTGATGGCTCTCGGTTGTTCGGGAAAGGCGTGAATGGTCGAGCGTAGTAGAGAAAGGAGGACAACCCCCGTTTTGAATCAAGTCAATCCCCTGAGAGACTAACGAGACCTTAGTTATCTATAGCTTGATAGGAGATTAAACGATGAAACACAAGAAGTCCCTAATCCTAGCTTTGTGCTTGGTCGCTGTAGCCAGCTTTGCGATTGCAGCGGTAGCATTAGCGGGGAGTAGCACCCAAGCAGTTGAGTGGGGGAAATCACCTAGTGGCATACGCTATTCGCTTACATCGCTGGGCATGGGCTGGCTTGTGAGCGGCGATCGATGTGACTCAAACGACTACGTGATGCGCATCAACTTGAATGCGAGCTACGACCCAGACCGTTTTAGGATTTTCTCCTATGATTCAACGGTACAGAAAGGCTTTACGGACAAATCGCCCATGGGACACTATTTGCCCTCACCCAGTTCGCATCTTTGCCTTGGATATCGCGACACCTGGAATGGAGGTGGGCCTTTGCATGTGGCTCGGAATATGTTTGTGTGGATCAAGTAGATGAACCATCCATCCGGACAACCCCAAACCAACTGATTGTATTGTGTGGCAGTATTGAGGAGGTCGAGCCAGCTAAATTGCTCGATCTCCTCTTGTGTTTATTGAATAATAACCAGCCATTGAATATACTTACTACTTACGATGATGTCCGAGCAAGAAAGGGGCTTTGGAAATAAGCGGAAGCTCGTAGCAGGAATCTTTCTGGGAGTACTATTGGCTATAGGTTTGTTCTATTATTGGTTACGTGAAGATGATATCAGTGCAAACGGCATGCGGTATCCCAGTAAGGAAAAGCTCTGCCAACAATTTGCATTAAGTTATCTCAGAACAATTCGAGGTGTAGAGCCTGAATTCGACGCCGAAAAATGGGAGATGGCGGTCGATATTGAAACCGAATTTTATGACCTTTGTATGTTAGATTTGACTCGTGAGGCAATATCAAATTTCATGCCCAATTCTTTAGAAAAATATAGTGTTGAATAGTGGACACTCTTTTGACCATCTTCCGGTAAGAATACACTTCCGTCCCTGATAACGTCTTCGCTCAACTTTGGGTATAGTGCCAATTCAACAAATCGGTTACTCCGAATTGTGGGTTCAATTTAATTATGCAGGTCTTGCTGGTTTATTGACAACACAACACGATAATTTCTATACTCAGTTCAAATCATGAATTCCATTGCGGACTGAACAAGTCAAGCTACCAGAAGAGAGGAGGCGCCTAAAGTAGAACATCAGTAAACGATTTGTCTGATGCAAAGATACACCCAAAATTGTTCGCGGCGATTAAGGAGATGATCCTATGCGTACCCTGTCTCGGTTGTTTCAAATGGTTTTGCTGATCGCGCTGCTCTCTAGCACCAACGCTGCTTATGCATCCAGCTTCAAGCGGCCCGAGCCCCCCAGCCTACTCACTGAGCTCTCCAAGCTTGAACCGTTCATGACTTACGAGCGAAACGGGATCTTTCAGTCTCAAGCCTTTAATTCCAACGCTGCTATAAAGGCGGGTTTCAGCATTGAGGCTGTTTTGACGGCAAGGGAAATCGTTGCTTACCAGAATGCCTTGGCAAATAAAGCACGAGCCGCCCAAACCACAGATATCACCTCATTGGATATCACGTTGGAGAAATTTCCCAGGCTGCACAGACTTTACCAAGCCCTTACAGACCAGAGTTCAGTGGAGAGCGCCTCGTTGGACGCGAATGCGGTAATCCTTGCGGCGGTAAACCCGTGTGGAGATTATAACCATCCCGTACCGAACTCTACACCATCGTGGTATAACTTCACATCATCCAATCCAGCCACAACTCTGAAAAATTGGGGGTTTCACAATACTTCAAGCTATGCCTGTGGGTATGGCAGCTGCTCATCTTCGGATTTCACCCGAGGCCGATCCTATACTAGCTCGTATGGTACCTGCAGCTCACCACGTTTTCGGGACCAAGGACGCATCGTTAGTGCAACATCCTTTAGGATCCAATACGGCGAACCGAATCCCGAGATCTTCTCCTACTCTTGGCCCTATTGGAACTGGGGAACATACGTCCAATGGTGGCACAGTAAGTATTAAGCAAGGCCAGAGAATCACCTGCCGACAATTTATCATCGGCAGGTGATTCAAGTTAAAATCAAGGTTACGATTTCTGCTGTTTATATATATCTGTTACCTTATCATTGAGAAGGTGCAGGAATGTTCAAGAATAAAAATCAGTTTTTGGTTATCATAAGTTTATTTATCCTGATATTGGCCACAATAATATCTTGGAGGGGTGGCACGATCAGAAATATATTGGAGAGCATCCTTTATGACAATAAAAGCCATAATTTCCTTTGTGGTCAACTACCAACTTTAGATGTTGTTGAGTCGACCATGAAAGCTCATAAAGATAAGCTGGATATGATAGTGGCGGTTGGTGAGAGTGTAATCGTCTCGGTCGATGATCAAAGTTGCCCAGGAAAGGCGGATGTAACTTTTTTTTACAGCTCACATGCTGAAAGAGAAGCAATCCAAGCGATTATCGGAGATGAGCTATTCTTTGGCGTTCCGTATAACCTCAGGAATTATTAGATCATACTCTCGCATTCGTTGGGGCAATCCCCTACCTTGTTGGTTTGTATTTGCAGAATGTTCCATCCGGGTTTTTCTGGGGGCAAGCCCAAAAAGCATAGCGTCTGCCAGTCTGATTGTTTGTGCCTTCTCTCCACGCCATGGGGCGATTGTGGATTGCACAAATCGGTGTCTGAACATCTTTTCCTGACTCTTTTTTCTCCGCGGTTGGCAAGGCCGGCTGTGCCAATTCTCTGACCGGCTCAAATCCGGCTTCTACCAGTTTATTGACCAAAGAAACTATTCCTGGGACCTGGGAAATAATCGGTTGCTCTCCGGTTCGCCGGGTTATTAATACCTGGAACCCCGCATAATACGCCATCACAGTAATCGAAATCGGGGCTTCAGGCAGCTGCTGTTTTTCTACCACCGCTTCAACCACTAATATTATCTTAGTCCCGGTCGTCAAGGGAAACTATGGCATTTAACAGAATATGCCGAATTATGGCCGCTTATATGGTTGTCGGTGGTACAATATCGAAACAAGCAAGTGTAAAGAAAAGACATTGGATGCTTTCGCGTTGACTGAATTTTTCATGCATCCAGTGTACTTGTTAAAAACTCATCCAGTGGACTTAGCGGAGTATAGTAGACCATTGGATGGGAGAAGCGTGTTTCCAGCGGCGGCCTTTTAAGCCATTGGTTAAGGGTTCGAGTCCCTTCGCGCTCACTCAGTAGACGTTTTGAGGGCTGAAAACCTTACGAAACGGATAAATTCTCCCACCAAGACCTGCCAGATGGCGGGTTTTTGTGTTTAATCCCCCACTTGGGGCCTTTATTTGGATATGCCGAAAAATGACCTCTGAGAGATGTTTCACCTCGGGCCAATTGAACCGGATAAATCGTGCAAACTGGTGCACGTCCGTTCGAGAGAAACTCGCTCAGGGTTATGCCAAACATATCTCCTGAGCGAGTTTCATTACTCAAAGCCCTGATGCCTGGATATTGGGCGTATCTACATTCCTTTTTCGCTTCCCCTTGACAATATAAGGCAGCAGGAATAAGTAGGCGCCGCTGATCGCCATGACCAGCATCAAGACAGACGGTATCTTATCTAGCTTTTCCCAGGCTGCCACGATTTCTGGGCTGCCAACCAGTTTGATGATCACCGCCACCGGGATTAACAGAGCGGTTGGTACGGCGATCCAGCGGTGAAACTTCCGGAACCATTTGCTCAAAAATTTTGTCATGTGCAGATACCTTTTGCGTCGCAGAGATTGCCTCTTGGTTTCAGTTTCAGGATATCTTCTCAATCCGGGTAGGCGCGCCCAGACCTTTGGGAATATACCCCCGAGTATAGCCTCGCTCTGCCGGCAGGTGAACGACTTAAGTCGTCAAAAACGAATATGAATTTTCCATTTCTTCCAGGCGCTCCGATGTGCATTCGGGGTCGTTTGCTTGCATAAACCCGATAAATGTCGTTGTAGAAAACATGCTCAGGATGTATGCTATGCTTCATCGGAGCAAGTTTTGCTGTCAGGGGAATAAGGAGCTACACAAATGCAAATTACCAAAGATACCCGTGTTTCGGACATTCTGCTGCAATATGGCGATATTGCTGAAGTAATGGAAGTTTTCGGCATAAAACGCGTAGGGCGATATTCTTTACGAATGTTCCTGGCCAAAGCGCTAACTGTAGAATGGGCAGCGCGTGTCCATCGCGTCCCGCTAGATGAATTTCTCAAAATTCTGCACCAGGCGGTCAAGTCAAAACAGCGAGCCTCATGAGATGATGAAATCTGCGGAACACTCAGAAGGGCTGCGGCGCAGGGTGGTGATGCTCTTCTATTTGGGTTTGCTCTTGATGGCTGTCCTCGCGGTGGGGATCAGCCGGGTTTGCGCAGGCTGGGGGCGTGTCTATCTCGGCTGGCCGAATCAGGTTGGTGGCACTGCCTTGATTTTGGTAGGATTGATCCTGGTGGTATCGTCGGTGAACATCCAATATACGTTCGGTAAGGGCACGCCTGCGCCGAAAGTTGCCACGCAGCGGTTGATAATGCATGGCCCGTATGCTTATACCCGCAACCCGATGACGCTGGGAGCGCTGTTGATGTACCTGGGGATCGGGGTTTGGACTGGTTCGGGCGTGGTGGTCATCCTGACCGTGTTGGTATTCAGCGGGCTGCTGACATTCATTCGCATTCACGAGACGCAAGAGCTGACCGAGCGCTTCGGCGATGAGTACCTGGAATATCGAAAGCGAACGCCTTTCTTGCTGCCGCGCTACCGGCGGTAAACAGAAAGGCCTCTGTAAGTGTGCTCCCGGCTTGCTCCTTCATGGTCGGTGATCCTCGTTCCTGTGATTTTCCATCTTCAAGCCGATGCCAAACTTAGCCTGTCAACGTACATTATTCAGAACAGTTTGCTGAGAATGCAACAGCACAATTTAACAGTCATCCATGAACGACAGCGGCTGGCGGTCTGCCAGAACTCTCAAGAGGGGAAACAGGTCTGGACGGCGTTGTATTTCGTCAATCACAATTAATCCCGACAAATCGCGCAGGGCGGTCATGGGTCCTTCGAGACGGATCAGACCTACAGGATCTTCCAGATCGAAGTAGTTCACCGAATCGATGGGGTCGAACAGCCTTCTTCGTAAGAGACTCCAGAAATGTGTGAGCTGGCAGATTACCAAGACTTGACGGTGAATGTAGATCAAGTTTTGTTCAAGTAATTACATCGTTTGGCAATTTATTACGGAAGTTCTCGAAATCTTTAGCTTATAATCAATGTGATTGATCCTCACACGACCCGGACTCATTGGATAGCTTGAATGGAAAATATTAAAAAACCCCTCAATAAGATCTACGATTTGATTTTCTCCGTTCCAGTTCGAATTAAGATTGCTGGGATCATTATGCTTCCAGTTTTGATCCTCGGATTTACCCTCAATTATTGGATCACGACTGGATTTTCCGACTGGCTTTCCTACATATTAACTGATCAGAGAGTGCAGGCTGCTATGCAAGCCGGCAGCCGCAGCGTGGTCTTAGTAACGATTCTGGCCGCCTTAGCGAGCATCTTCTTTGCTTTTATCCTGACATATTTGCTGACCAGACCTCTCCTGGATCTGCACGAGACCGCCCAACAAGTTAGCAGCGGTAAGCTCGAATCGAGGGCTAAAGTATGGGCGAAGGATGAAATCGGGGTAGTCGCGCGTTCTGTGAACGCCATGATCGATGAATTGGTCGCCAGCCAAGAAAAGCTGTCGAAAGCAAACCAACGCCTGGAGGCGATGAACCGGGTTGCGATGGCAGCTGGCCGGGAGCTAGAGCTCTCAGAAGTGCTTGAGGCGATCTTGCAAGGGACTCTGGAAGTGATGAAGCTCGATAAAGGCTGGGTCTATTTGAGCGAAGGCGAAAACAATCGATTCTATTTAGCGCATCGAAGCAATCTACCCGATGACCTGATCAAGCTCCTCCAATCGGACAACGGCGCCGGTCCTTGCAGCTGCGAGAGAGATCTCATCTCAGGGGAATTGGGCTCTAAGTCCACTGTTCGTATACAGTGTGGACGCCTGGATCAAAGCAGTTCACTCAATGGAGCTTATACGCATATCAGCATCCCATTACAAGCACGCAACCAGGTGCTTGGGGTGATCAATTTGCTCTGCGAGAAAAGCTATTCGCCCCAGGAGGAAGATTTAGAACTACTCACAGCAATTGGAGCCCAGGCTTCCGAAATCGTCGCCAACGCCTGGTTGCACGCCCGCCTGGTTGAAAAAGAGGCTGCCCGGAGGGCATTGCTGGCCTCACTTGTCCGGACTCAAGAAGATGAACGCAAACGCCTGGCCCGTGAGCTCCATGATGGTGCCGGGCAGATCTTGACCATGCTTCTTGTGCGTTTGAAGACTATGGAAAAAAATACCCCCCGAGGCAAAATGCAAGACAATCTGATAACCATGCAGGAGTTGGTTGCAGATAGCATCGAGCAAGTGCGCGAACTCTCCTACGCATTGCGCCCGGCGACACTTGAAGATTTTGGCCTGGCGCGGGCGCTCGAGAATCTGGTGGAGGATATGGCAAGTAAGGCCGGGTTGGGAGTGAAGACAAATTTAACCCTGGATTGCGCTCTGCCTTCCGAAGTGGAAACTGCATTTTACCGAATTGCGCAAGAGAGCCTGACGAACGTGATCAGGCATGCAGAAGCCAAACAGGTAGAAATCGAGCTCCTTCATACCCCGCTTGGGATCTGTCTACGGATTGAAGACGATGGTAAGGGATTCGATCCGGAAAATATTATCCGTCAAAAGGACTCGCCTCATTTAGGCCTGATCAGCATTCAGGAGAGGGCAGAGATGCTGGGTGGTTCCCTGGCTGTTTTTTCAGCTCCGGGTGCAGGTACATCCGTCCAGGTAAGAATTCCATTGGTAGACACCCAGGTGCAAGTGTGACCGCGACACCCATACGAATAATACTTGTCGATGACCATCAAATCCTCCGCGAAGGTCTGCGCGCTTTGCTGGAAAGTGAACCGGATTTGCGTGTGGTTGCAGAAGCAGGCAATGGTAAAGACGCAATTCGCTTAGCTGAAAGGCATGTTCCAGATATTGTAGTAATGGATCTGGGTTTACCAGATATGAGCGGGTTGGAAGCTATCCGCGAGATCCGCAAGCTCGGTATCGGCGTACGTACGCTTGTGTTATCGATGCATACCGAGCGGGAATTTGTACTGCAAGCGATCGACGCTGGTTGTGATGGTTACATTCCGAAATCTACCGCTCATGTCAGCCTTCTGCAAGCGATCCGGACGGTCCAGGCAGGGGAGAGTTATCTGCATCCCAAGGTGGCAACTGTGCTTATGGAGTCGCTTACGAACACTGCTACTGAAGCTGATCAATTCAATCAACTCTCAGACCGCGAACGAGATGTGCTTAAGCTATCTGCCCAAGGTTATATCAGCAGGGAAATTGCGGACCGGCTCTTACTCAGTCCCAAAACAGTTGAAACTTACCGGCAGAGAGGGATGGAGAAACTGGGTTTGGAACACCGGTCAGATTTGATCCGTTTTGCACTTCGAGCAGGTATTTTGGACGAATACAAAACAAACGAGGAATAGCTGCATTTTCTGTAGACTTCCGAACGGACTGGTCACGCATTGACCAGTCCGTTTTTATTGGTTTTGTCGGGAAAAACCTTACAATGGCCGGTGAAAAACCGGACAAAAAAATCAGGTTAATTCTTACCTGAAATCATATTTTTCCTGATAGCGCTCAGCACGCAGTTCTGTAAAATGAATATCAAGAAACATGTAAAAAAATGCGCGATCCACTTTGTGATAGGAGAAAAGCCCATGAGTGATGCGAGTCAAAAGAAAGCCATCAGCCGGCGCGACTTTTTCCGGATGGCAGGTCTAGGCGCCGGAGCAGCCATGGCCGCTTCGGTGCTGAAAACCGGCACAATAACGGCTAAGGCAGCTACCGGCGAATTTAGCGACCCAGCCGGAAGGCCTGACCGGCCATGGTGGGTTCGGACTGTTGACGAACCTACAACTGAAATCGACTGGGCCAAGATGGAGCGCTACAACGAGCGCTATATCCCCGAGCTGGGAAAAGGTACGCTGCGGGGTGGCGGGTTCGTAGGCTATGCAGGACAAGACGAAGCCGACCGCTACAATAAGTTGGGCGCCGATCTGTTGCAGAAAGGCGTCGAGAACGATGTGCCGGGGTATTCCCTGCGGGATCAGGCACTGGATGCCGCCAATGACGTGATGAAGGAGATAAGCTTCCTGGGACCACAGAGGGCTACAACACCCGAAGAGTGGGGTGTGCCTAAATGGACCGGCACCCCGGAAGAAGCTGCCAAGATGGTGCGGGCAGCGATGCGCCACGTTGGAGCCTCGCAGGTCGGTTTTGTGGAGTTGAACGAAAATACCCGCAAATTGATCTACTCGATCGATCCCGATGGCCACGAGCTTGTTTTTGCCGATGTAGACGAGCCAGCCGAAACGGAAACTCAACGCATCATACCGAACAAGGCGAAATGGGTGATCGTTTATACCGTACAGATGTCGGAAGAGACTCTTAAGCGCGCTCCTACTGTGCTGGGCTCGCAAACGACCGGCCTGACATATATGCGCGGCCGCCAAATCCAGAGCTCAACTCAAGAGTTCTTGCGCGGATTGGGGTATATGGGCTTAGGCGAATCCACCACAAATGCCCTGGGAATTGCACCTGCTTTTGGCGTTTTAGCAGGGCTTGGGGAGCTCTCCCGGCTGAACCGGCTCGTCACACCTGAGTTCGGTCCGATGGTGCGCGTTTTCAAGCTGCTCACCGATCTGCCATTGGCTGTAGACAAGCCGATCGATGCAGGCATTATGGAATTTTGCAGCCATTGCAAGAAATGCGCTGAAGCTTGCCCATCCGGGGCGCTCAGCTACGACACAGAGCCATCCTGGGAGGTAAAAGGCGGCTGGAACAATCCCGGTCACAAAGCATACTTCGAAGATTCGCTCAAGTGCCGCAAAGGCCAAAAAGAATTTACCGGCACCAACTGCGGCATTTGCTTCGCGGTTTGCCCCTTCGCCAAGAAAGATAAGGCCTGGGTGCATGAATGGGTCAAGCTTGGTACGGCAAGGGCGCCCTTCCTCGATTCATTCTTCCGGAGCATGGACGATGCTTTTGGTTACGGCGCTCAAAAGAGCAACGCCGACTGGTGGGATCTCGACCTGCCAGAGCTTGGAATTGATACAACCGCAGTCGTGAAGGAGTAAATATGATGGACAATGTTCATTCGATCAATATCGTCAAACGTCCCTGGTATGAGTGGGTGCTCTGGGCGGTCTGGTTTGTGACCGAAGTCTTTATCGCTCAGAATGCGATTGCCAGCAGCCAGGAACTGGAGCCACGCGCCGCAACAATATTCTGGATGAGCTTCTTCGTCCTGTTTCTGGCTGGTGTAATCGTCTGGTTTGTCCGGCGGGGGCGTCTGGCGAAATAGTCCCTTGTTCGGGGGAAGATATTTTCAGCGTGTAAAGAGGAAGGGGCGTCCCCTTCCTCTTTACACTGTAAAGCCTAAGACCAGATACATTTTTCGAGCTGGCAAATGGATGCCAAGATCCTTGATCAACACAGTGAACAAGATAGAGAAGCGATGACGCCAGCTGCCCTAAACAGACCGGCCCCGCGATCGAAAGCCAGAGGCAACCTGTGGCTGGTGTCTGCCACTTTAGTTCTGATTGGGGTCGCCTGGATCTATGGATACCTCTCTTCCGGTGCGGAAGTCGCACCATTCGTTCAGGAAGTTATTCCTGACGCAGCTAAAGTGGAGATCAGGGGCAATTTATTCGTCGGATTGAGCGAAGATGGAGAGCGGGTCGTTGGGTATGCTGCTCTGGGTGAATCTTCCGGGTATGGTGGCCCAATCTCACTGCTGGTCGGCATGAATCCACAAGGGGAGATCACTGGCGTCAAAATCGTGCAACAACGCGAGACTCCTGGGTTCTTTCGTCTGCTGGAGCGCGAAGGATTTGTTCAACAATTCATCCAGAAGGAATTTGACCAGGGTTTTGTCGTTGGAGAAGATTTAGATGCCATCAGCGGCGCAACTTTCAGCGCGGAAGGTGTGGCTGCCTCGGCCCGGCAGGCTATCCGGACCCTGGCCCAAGAGGGGCTGAACCAGACCTTGCCAGCCGAAAAGCGCTCGATTAAGTTCGGTATCCCTGAAGTAACGTTGATCTTGCTCTTCGCTGCCGGGTACTTTGGCCACAAAATGCGTAATCCTGCCGGGAAACGGCGCATGCGCTGGGGAACGATGCTGGTCGGGATGGTCGTGTTGGGTTTCATCTATACTATGCCGTTCACAATCGCCCAGGTTGTTTCCTTGTTGAGCGGTTTTTGGCCGGACTGGCATAACAATTTGTACTGGTATGTGCTGTTGGGGGGTATTCTTTTTGTGACCTCAGTCGATGCGAAGAACCCTTACTGCTCCTGGTTTTGCCCGTTTGGGGCTTTTCAAGAATGTCTGGCGACCATTTCGGGAGCCAAATCCTATCGCCCCCGTCGTTGGAACACATTGCTGACCTGGTTGCAACGCGGGCTGGCGCTGGCTGCGATACTATTGGGCCTGGCCCTGCGCCGTCCCGGCGTTTCAGGATACGAGCCCTTTGCGACCCTTTTCGACCTGCGCGGTACTCCGATCCAATGGATATTTTTGCTGGGGATCGTCCTTGCTAGCCTGATCATCTATCGCCCCTTCTGTAGTTATCTATGTCCTTTAGCCCCAGTTGTAGATTTCATTGCTGAAAGCCGCCGGCGAATCCGGGAGGTATGGCAACAATGGCAGAAACACGCCGCGAAAGGTTAAAACAATCGCTCTTGTTGGGCTTCATCGCCCTCAACCTCGTTCTGGTCTTGCTGATATGGGTGGATAACTTGATCGAAGAGCCTGGGAATCAGGGGTTTGTACGCGCAACCACCGCACCGGCAGCAACTTCAGGGGTTTTGATTACTGAAGCGCCCAACTCGACTCCGTCTCAACCGGATATTCGCCATAAGCATGGCACGCCAACCACTACCCCTACACCGTATGAGGATGCCGGAGATGTTGGGATGCATCCACCATCCCAACATTCGTTTCCAGAAGGGTCATAATCGATGGCGGATCCAAATCTATTAGAACACCAAACTATTAGCCGGCGAGGTTTCCTAAAGATCGTAGCGGCTTGCGGCCTTTCTGTTGGACTGGGCGCATCGCTGTCACGTCATTGGCTTATTATTAATTCTGGGGTAACCGTACAGGAAACACGGTTATTGATGGGTACAATCATCAATCTTACGATCTTCGCGGACGATCTTGAGGCTGGACAGGCTGCCATACAGGCCACTTTTACAGAAATGGAGCGCCTGATCCAAATTCTTGATCATCGCCGGCAAACGAGCGCCCTGGGACAGCTCAATCAACAAGGATTATTGATGGATGCCCCACCTGAACTTGTGGAAGTTTTACACAAGGCACTCGAAATTGGCGAGCTGACCGGAGGGGCATTTGATGTTACGATCAAACCTATCCTGGATGCTTATTCATCAGGGAACAGTGTGACCCGTCAACTGCGCAGATTGGTCGATTTCCGTCAGATAGCGATCATGGACAAGCAGGTGCGTATGGGCCAAATCGGAATGGCGATATCCCTGGACGGATTGGCCAAGGGCAGGATAGTAGATGGCGGCGTGGCTGTCTTACGTCGACTTGGTTTTGAAAATATTCTCGTTGAGGCCGGTGGTGATTTAGTTGCTCAGGGTTCTCGCTTTGATGGGAAGCCCTGGGAAATTGGGATCTTATCGCCGCGCACAGATCGCCAACCTGGTACAATCTCCACCGTTCCAGTAAGAGACCTGGCGGTCGCGACCTCTGGGGATTACCTGAACAGCTTCACGAGCGATTTCAGCTTGAACCATATTATCGACCCTCGCACTCTGAAATCCCCAGCTGAGTTGGCCAGCGCTACAGTGATCGCCCCCACCGCAATGGATGCAGATGCTTTGAGTACGGCCTTGATGGTGCTTGGCCCATCGAACGGGCTGTCATTAGTAGATCGCTTATCCAAGGTGGAAGCGCTATTGATAAGTAAAGAAATGGACATCTATCGTTCAACTGGATTTCCAGCTTAAAATCAGAAACAAGAATCAGAGACTTGCGACATGGATGATAGATTAGTACCTGCACCCATTCTTCCAGAGGAAGATTCAATTCCTCATCTTAAGCAACGTGTTGAATTCGCTCGCACTGAAGAAGATCTCATTGAACTGAATTTTGCCTTAGGCGCCTTGGGGCGGGCGCTATTATTGCAGCATAGCACCCTGGAAGGCCTGACTTGTTTTAACGAAGCGGTTATAATTGCCCAACAATTGGGGGATCCAGAAGCTGAAGTGCGCCATCTAGGAAACCAGGGGATTGCACTTGCCCAGATAGGCAATTTCGGCCAGGCGCTCCGCTCGTTAAGGAAGTCGTACTCAATCGCACAGCGCATTGAGAACACACCCCTGATCTATGAAGCCTTGATTCAAATTGCTGAGTTAGAGATAGAACGAAAAAACCTCGAAGGCGCTTTGGCCTCTCTCGAAGAGGCCCTCCAGGTTGCGGAGGAGAAAGGCAGCCTGAAACCCCAGTTAAAAGTTCATCTCTCGCTTGGAAAAGTTTATTCGAGGTTGGAAGAGTTTGATTCAGCCCTGGCCCAGTACCAGACAGCTCTTCACCTGGCGACAACCCTGCATGACATAAGCGCACAAGTAGAGTGTTTGCACAACTTAAGCGCCATTGCCAAATTCAGTGGCGACCCTGCTCTCTCGATTGTCTATATCCAAAAAGCGTTAGCTATCCATCCAGAAGAAGAGGATCCGGAGAGGATTTTAGCTCTGTCGGCTCAATTCGGAGATGCATTGTTAGACTCTGGGGATTTCACTCAGGCAGCGGAGAATTATGAAAAAGCGCTGGAGTTAGCACGAGCTGTCAGAGATCGCCCAACTGAAGCCCGTTTGCTGGGAAGCCTTAGTATTGCCAGGGCAGAGCTCGGTGATCTGGATCAGTCCAAAGAATTGGCAGATCGAGCAGTTGAGATTGCCCGCGAAGTAGATAATGTTCAACTCCTTGGTGAACAGCTTTTGTTAAAGGCATTTGCCTATTATGAGCATGGACAATTACAGGCTGCCTTCTCGGACTGTCTTGAGGCAATCAGGATTTTCGAGAAAATCGAGGCATCCTCTTTCCTTGATCGGGCGATGGATCTCCTGGAACAAATCCAATCCGAGCAATAGATGTCTTGCTCTCGATTAAAAAAATAATATTGTCAACGATTTCCTTTAGTCTCTATCCGAAAATTCAAGAGGATATGTGGTTGCCATTGCGTGCGAAGCACGCAATGGCAACCACATAATCATTTTTGGTTAGGTTCTTGGGGTGTATGAATACGCGTTTCCGGTTTGAACGCGGCCCAGGAGAACCAGAAGTGGTTGATCGACACCACCGGCAATAGCTGCTTTCCAGCCAGCTCTCCTGCTACTGCCGTACCGAGCACATTCCACTCACTGCCGGTTTCTTGATCGGTGATCTTCTCACCAGCGAGCTGAAAACTAAGCTCCAGACCATCAACTATCCTGGAGTATGCTGCGGCAGCGCCGACGTCCCGCCCGCCGGCAACTGAATTGGCATCCAAAGCCGAAGCGGTTCCTGCAGCCCAGAAAACTACGACCGGTTGGCTTCCTACGGTGTCGTTTACAACCCGAAGGTCTTCCAGGATGTCATACGGATAAGCTACAGCCTCATCGTTCAGGTCAACGGTCAAAACCCGCGCCACAGCAGGCAGAACGCTCGGTGTTTGCGGGCCATCGTACAGAAAGGGCGAGTTATTGACGTCATCATAGCCCGCATATGGATTCTGACCATAGGCGCGGCCGAAACCCGTTTCACGCGAGAGCACCGATCCATCCGGATGAGAGGCCTTAAATTCTTGCCAGGAGACGATGATGGCGGGGTAGAACTCGAGCTGCGAGCCGGCGTATTGGCCCGCAATAGCCTCGCCGTTGGCCTGCTGCCACCAGGTTTCGGTCTGGCGGTCGTACATGATCAGGTTGCTGTAGCGCAGCCTGCCGGTGGTGCCGAAATCCAAAACCCGCCCATCAAAGGTGCGCTCAAAAGCGATGGCGGTGTTGCACAATGGGCAGAAGGTCACCGCCAGGGGCAGGTCGCCGATCGCATCATTGACAATCTCGTGCCAGATCAAAACCTGCAGTGGATAAGCGCGCGCCTCCTCGCCAACCTCGACCAGGATCACCGGCTCGACTGGTTTCAGCCAGCTATTGGCTTCATCGATGCTAACAAAAACCGGTTCGTTAATTGCCGGGATGCCGTCCTTAGGGGGGCCTCCGGATAATATTTCACCGTAGGAAACCGTGTGCTTGCTGAAATCCGTTGAGAATTCCGAGGCTGCCCCACTTGGCGGGGATTCGGCCGGCAGGAGAGCAGCCGGTGAAGGCTGCGGCGCGGATTCAGGAGCGGCAGGCGCAGGCGTCTCGGGATTCTCTGCGGAGAATCCTTCCTGCTGAGCGGTGGAATTTTTCCCAAGTGTTGAGGCGCATGCCGACAGAAGAAAGCTCGTAAGCAGGGTGATCCCAATCAGTGTTCTCGATTTCATCTATACCTCATATCTTCGATCGTCAATCATTCTTCCGCAAGCTCTATGAAATATTCCATGACGACAAAACATTCATCACAGTGGTATGTGATCGCATTCCCTGAAGTTTCCATCACACCTCAAGACAAGCTGCAGACACTGGCAACTATTCAGACGCTCTATCAATCTCGAAAATTACTTGCAAAGCATGAACGACTGGCATATCTCGCCAGTGTATGCCGCACACCCTGAGCCAGCTGCGACCATCTCTTTCCAGCAGATGGCTTGCGGTATCCGCTCCATATCTGTCTGGGGCATAGTGATGCAGCGCAAGACCAGCCGGATCTTTCCAGGCTTCCAGGATTTGATCGAGCATTCGGTGGTACACAGTTGAGCCCTTTGATAGTTGTGACAGCCGGACGGATCGGCAAGTTGTCCCAAGTGGGTAAGATTTCGCAGGTACGCTTTGTCAGACTATTTACGAGTGCTTGATTTCTTGTTAGATACCTGAACAAAGGAGAAAATAATATGTCTGCTGCAACAATCGATCGACAGGTCAATGCCTCTTCATCCAGGCTGGTCGCCTCGGGCGCCATCGCTGGACTGGCTGGCGGCGCAGTATTTGGGATGATGATGGGAATGATGGGCATGCTGCCTATGGTCGGCATGCTCGTTCGCCAGGAGCGCGCGGTTACCGGTTTCATCGTCCATATGGTGATCAGCGCTTTCATCGGCGCCGTCTACGGAATCGTAGCCGGCAGATTCCCCGCGAATGCAACCACCGCCGTCGCCGGAGGTATTATCAATGGCGTGATCTGGTGGGTGCTGGGCGCGCTGGTGCTGATGCCCCTGATGCTGGGCATGTCTCAGATGGTCTTTGTCATCGAGCAGATGCAGTGGATGAGTCTGCTGGGACACATTATCTACGGTTTGGTGACTTCGTTCGTGTTTATCCCCCTGGTGAAACGCAGCTAATCCGTTGTAAGTCTCGAAACATCTTCCGGGACAGGCATGCCTGTCCCGGTTTTTGTTAAATTGCGGCAGTGAAGAACTTTACACCCCCACCTGTTTTCAAAAAGCCTTTCGAAACTACCGCCCGGCTTCGGGGCGGTCAAGGCAGCCTGTGACTGTTTGCGTTTATTTCAGTTTTTTGCCTTGATAATGCGCAGCAAGGCTTCGTATTCCTCGTGACAGTCCCGGCATTTGTCCAGGTGGCGTTTGACCAGCGGCAGCAGCCTGGCGACATCGTCGCCGCGCGCCTCAGCTTCCACGTACTCATCCAGCAGATCAAAGGCTTCATCACAACCCAATTCGACCTCATCGGTGTTTTCCACCATTTGGAGCAGCTTGCCCATCATTGTGGAATCCTGAGCTGCGGCCGACTTTGGCTGTGGCAAATGTTTACCGGCGGTAAAACGCCTGAATATCTTTTTGAGAAAATTATCTTTGCTCATCGTTTCTCTATAAAATGACGGCTCGGGTGATCGATGTCTTACCTGCTCTCAAAAACAGCCAGTACATCTTCAGGTGTTAGGCCTTCCTGGGCCAGCCGGCGCTTGAGGCGCAGCCTTGTATCATGCATCAATTTATATAGCGCGTTGCGGTTGGTGCCCATCCGCCGCGCCACCTCTTCGAGCGGCATGCCCCTGATGGCGACTGCCATCATCGCCTGGCGCTGTTTGTCCGTCAATTCCTCAGCGATGATACGCTGGATGCGCTGCATCAGATCGGCGCTCTCGACGAGTTCCTCCGGTGTTGCCGCCTGGTGATCGATCATCAAGCCAACAAGCGGAGCGTTTTCCTCTCCCTCAACCAGATCATCCAGAGAGACGTTCTCCCAGCGTTTGCGTCGCAGCTCGGTCAGCGCAATACGTACGGCTATCTTGTGCACCCAGGTGGTGAACTGGCTGCGTCCTTCGAAGCTGTCTAACCGGTCCAGGACGCGCAGCAGAGTGTCCTGCGCCACTTCTTCTGCCAACGATGGGTAGCGCGGGTCATTGCTGGCAAGCCATTTGTTGAGCGCGTAGGGCAGCGCGACCAGGATAGCCTGTCTCAGGTCGGTCAGCGCCGATTCGCGCTGCAGACCTTCCGCCTGCAGGTCTGCAATCCATTCATCGTTCGTTCGCTTGGACATTGACAGAATTATACATGAGAAAAGGAGGGTGTTTGGGTGCGCCACGCGCACCCTAGGGTAATCGCATTTGGAATAGGTGTGAGAAAATTGTCGTACGGAGGCAAGTACGACAATGGAAGAAGCATCGATTAGCAAAATAACAGAGCACTTTGGAAAGGTGAAAGACCCGAGAATAGGGAATGCCACACGGCACAAATTGCTCGATATGATCGTGATTGCCATCTGTGCTGTGGTTTGTGGCGCAGACGGCTGGAGTGATGTGGCTCTGTTTGGGAAAAGTAAAAAGGATTGGTTCAAGAAATTCTTAGAACTGCCGCATGGGATCCCTTCGCACGACACGTTTGGTCGGGTGTTTGGGCTGATCGCCCCAGAAGAGTTTCGGCGCAGCTTTTTGACATGGGTGCAGACCTTTCAGGAGTTGACCCAAGGTGAAGTCGTAGCGATTGACGGGAAACAATTACACGGGTCAGAAGATGAAGGCAACAGGCAAGCGGCGATCAACATGGTCAGCGCTTGGGCAACCGCTAATCAACTAGTATTGGGCCAAGTGAAAGTGGATGATAAGTCGAACGAAATCCCTGCCATCCCCAGATTGCTAGAATTATTGGATATCACCGGCTGTTTGGTAACAATTGATGCGATCGGAACACAAACTGAGATTGCCAAAATGATTGTGGAACGGGGAGGTGATTACTTGCTACCTGCCAAAGAGAACCAAGGTCAGCTGTACGAAGATCTGGAAAAGTTGTTCGGCATCGAAGAGCAAGAAGGATTTATGACACCGGGATATACCTATGCTCGGAAGGTAGATTCTAATCACGGCAGGTTAGAAATCAGGGAATGCTGGGCCACTTCGAGTGCAGAGTGTTTGGATTACTTGCGAGGGAAAGACAACTGGAAGCAATTGAGTACGCTGGCCATGATCCGCTCAGAACGGCGCATTGGGGACAAAGTGGAAATCAAGACCCGCTATTTTATTTCCAGCGCACAGATGAATGCCAAAGCCTTCCTCAAGGCCAAGCGCAGTCACTGGGGGATCGAGAACCGTTTGCATTGGGTGCTTGATATCGCTTTCCGCGAAGATATGAGCCGAGTACGCAAAGACCATGCCCCAGAGAACTTGGCCGTTTTGCGTCATATGGCAATCAATATGCTGAAGCAAGAAAAAACGGCAAAGGTCGGCATTCATGCCAAGCGATTACAAGCTGGGTGGGATGAAGCCTATCTGCTCAAGGTCTTATCTGTTTGAACTTACTATAGAAAGGTATCGTCGCAATGGAGAGCGTGTGTGTTGGGGTTTTCATTTTGGTTCTGCTTGTGGCAGTCATCGTCATTGCCTCACCAGTTTCTGTGATGGCTGGGGCAATGACCTATTCCATTCGAAAGAGTGATCAAAAACGCATTCCACAAGCTGTGGTTGTTGCTGTCCTTACATTTTTACTCATAGTTATATCGGCCTGCGTCGCGTTGCTGATTTGGAATCCCCAAATATGAGGGTGGAACTAATTCCAATCGACCTGTGCCGCTCCCACAGGTTCATGATAACCCTCCAGACTAATGAATTAGCCCAACCAGGGGTCTTCTTGTTCTAAGCTGGACCTTTCAGCTTGGATGCTGTACTGGGTATTATCTCCAAATGCGATTACCCTA